>JBFFQB010000192.1:0-1831 GCA_041573795.1 Anaerolineales bacterium | reverse complement strand
GCGGGTTTTGATTACATCTATATCGACACCTACTGGTGGGAATCTATGACCCTTGAGGAACAGAGCTCTTTCAGCTCAGCATGCGTTAAATTGGTGGATCAAGCCTTTGATAATGCCGCCAATGGCCAGCGGTGGCTTCTTGATCTGCGTGAATGTGACTATCCAGGTTCTTCAGGGAATGTTCCTTCCCGATGGAAGCAGCAATACCAAGGGAGTTGACTTCATTATCCCCTGCATTATAATTCAGTCATTGAATTTTGGAATGAAGCTATGAATGATAAACCAGTGGCCTCTGAATACGCACGTGACCTGCTGGCGGCAATTGAGCAGGACCCCGATGTCACACAAGCAACGCTTGCCACGCGCCTGGGGGTAGCGGTCGGGACGGTTAATTGGCATCTCAAGCGTCTGATTGCCAAAGGGTATGTGAAAGTCAAACGTGCAGAACGGAAGAAGCTGCGCTACATCATTACACCAGAAGGAATAGCGTTACGAGCAAGGTTGACGATTACCTATGTCGAAGACTCTATGCAGCTGTATCGTCAGGTTCGAAATCAAGCCCGCAGGGTGCTTCAGCAAGTGAAGGATGCTGGTTTTGATCATGTGTGTATCCAGGGGGATGGTGATATCGCCGATATTTGTCGATTGACGTGCATGGAGATGAACGTTCATTTGGAAGAGGTCTCGCCGGACGGATACCCAGTGATCATCATCAACGGTTCAGAGGTAAGCGTACAAAGCCTGGAAGCTTACGAAAAGCTTCCCTAATCATGGAGAGGGCTGGATGGTAGAGTGGAAGAGTGAACCAGAATTTTGGGCAAACCGCAGCGTTTGTGTCACAGGCGGCGCAGGTTTTTTAGGATCATACGTTCTTGAAAAACTTAGAGCGCGAGGCGCACAAAACATCTTTGTGCCGACGATCAAAGAATACAACCTGGTCGAGCCTGAAGCTGTAAAACGACTGTTGGATGACTCTGAGCCGGATATTGTCATCCACCTGGCCGCCAATGTAGGCGGGATCGGGGCAAATCAAGCTCACCCGGCTGAATTTTTTTATGACAACCTGATCATGGGTGTGCATTTAATGCATGAATCTTGGAAACGAGGCGTGGAGAAGTTCGTTGCAATCGGGACAGTTTGCGCTTATCCAAAATTCACACCAGTACCCTTTAAAGAGACCAATATCTGGGATGGTTATCCGGAAGAGACGAATGCGCCTTATGGCTTGGCAAAGAAGATGCTTTTAGTGCAATCGCAGGCATACCGGGATCAATATGACTTCAACTCGCTCTTTCTCGTCCCAGTCAATCTTTATGGACCCGGCGATAACTTTAACCTGGAAACCTCCCATGTGATTCCAGCACTTATTCGCAAGGCTCTCGAAGCTCAAGACCGTGGCGACCAGGAGATCGTCGTTTGGGGGGATGGTTCACCGACACGTGAATTTCTATTTGTTGAAGATGCGGCTGAAGGTATCCTGCTCGCTACTGAGCGCTACAACAGCAGTGATCCTGTTAACCTTGGATCGGGTGAAGAGATTTCGATCAAAAATCTCGCTGAGAAGATTGTTGAATATACGGGCTTCGAAGGCGAACTCCGTTGGGACACATCTCGACCGAATGGTCAGCCGCGTCGTGCGTTGGATACGTCTCGGGCGAAAGATCGGTTTGGGTTTGAGGCACAGGTATATCTGGAAGAAGGTTTGCGTCGCACGGCTGACTGGTACAAGGAGCACCGAAAGGATTCAAACCCCGGACGATGAGTTCAACGGATATCGCCACCACAGAAACATCGGAACCTCGATCGCCTATCACGACGGTTATCAAGCCGT
>JBFFQB010000191.1:0-2015 GCA_041573795.1 Anaerolineales bacterium | reverse complement strand
GGACGGAAGGGTTCGCGGTACTTGATCGTGGCGTTTACCGTATCCTTCATTCCGGCTTGGCGGGGATCAGCCAGGATCGAACGGTTGCCCAGGGCGCGTGGACCCCATTCAAAGCGGTCCTGGAAGAGACTGATGACCTTGCCGGTCAGGATGTCCTCGACCATCAGCGTCGCCCGCTGCTCCGGGTCTTCGATAAGTTCGAAAGCGTAGCCTGAATTCTTGATGGCCGTACGGACCTGATCAGCCGTGTAAGCCTTGCCCCAGTAGGCGTGCTCGAGCGTAAACTTGCGTGGATTTCCCAGCAGCACATGGTGGACATATAGCGCAGCGCCCAGCGCGCCGCCCGAATCGCCGGCTGCAGGCTGGATGAAGACTTTCTTGAAAGGCGTCTCGCGTGCGATGCGCCCATTGGCCACAGAGTTGAGCGCCACCCCGCCCGCCATGCACAGGTTCTCGGAGCCGGTGCGTTCATGAACATGGCGCGCCATCTTCAAGATGGTCTCTTCGGTGACGCGTTGGATGCTGGCGGCGATATCAGCGTAGCCCTGGTTGATCCGTGCGGTCGCCTGATCCCAATGGGGCTTGGCTGGATTGGGCAACATGTCCGGTGTGTAGAAATCGATGTCATGCACCCTTGCTTCCCCGAATAAATCGATGAAACGCTGGCTATACGTACGCCTGGTTGAATGGTGAAAGTCGAAGTAGCGCATATCGAGCTGGAAGCTGCCGTCATCTGCGACCTCGATTAATTTGTAGATATCTTCCATTCGCGTGGGTTGCCCGTACGGCGCCATGCCCATTACCTTATATTCCCCGTTATTCACCCGGAAGCCCAGAAAAGCGGTGAAAGCCGAATAAAGCAGACCCAGCGAGTGGGGAAAGCGCTGCTCACCAAACAAATCGATGTGATTGGGTTTGGCTTGATCTCCGGCTTCTGTCCAATGTGCCGTGCCTTTCCCGATCGTGGCCGTCGTCCACTCGCCGACACCGTCTATTGTGAGGATCGCGGCTTCATCGTAGGGTGAGCAAAACAGCGCGCTGGCGGCGTGGCTCATGTGGTGATCGACAAACAGCAGCTTTTCCTCGGGGAGGTTTAGCTTGGTAAGCAGCTGGCTCTTGATCCAGAGTTTCTCGTTGAACCAGGTGATCATCGACTCACGGAAAACGCCATACGACTGCGGAAAGGTGCTCAAGGTGCTGAGCATGATACGCTCGAATTTGAGCAGGGGTTTTTCATAGAAGACCACATAATCCAGGTCTTCGCCCTGGATCCCGGCTTGCTCGAGACAGAACGCAATCGCATGATAAGGGAAACCGAAGTCGTGCTTTATCCGGCTAAAACGTTCCTCTTCTGCGGCGGCGATCAGCTCGCCGTCTTTCAGCAGCGCTGCGGCCGAATCATGGTAGTAGCAGGAGATGCCCAGGATGTACATCAGGACAGCCTCCTGGCAGCATCCAGGTTCTCATCTTCGGGTTCACGCTCGCGCCAGGACGGGGGTGTCGCTCTTTTCAACTGAAGCGGATCGCCGAAGAGCCGCATGATCAGGCCGAACGGCAACACCAGTGAGAAATAGAAAAGGGTCAGGATCAGGCGACCGATCACGTCGCCAATGAAGCCACCGACTCGTTTCCAGCCTTCCCAGATTTTTCGCCAAAAGCTCATGAAGTTAATGTCCCCTTAAAGAAACCAGTAAAGTGATATGACAAAAACCTTATCTATGCAATCCAACCTTGTCTATAGGCTAGTGGTTACATGCCGAAAAAGTGGATACAAGTTTTAGTCCAGGGAGTTGCAGTGGTGAAGGATTCTAGCGATCAAAGGTATGGATGAACCGAGCAACTTCCTCCGCGATCACAAGGTTGACGTCGTCGTTATAGTGTGTTTCGAGGGGATCGGCCAGGGTCAACCCCTCGCTGGCCAGCTGCTGAAGCCTGGAGGTGAGGTCGAGGAAAGGGATCCCTTGCGCTTCGGCGAAAGCTTGTAAGAGCTGGCGCTGTGCGTTCAAAGAAGAATC
>JBFFQB010000190.1:0-2260 GCA_041573795.1 Anaerolineales bacterium | reverse complement strand
GAAGCCCGCCACACCCTGGAATTGAAGGACATGTTCGTTGTTGAGCCTACGGGTGCGTTATGGTTTGGGCATGATTGGCGCAGCAAGGGGAATTTGTTGGAAGAAGGGTTCTGTTACGCAAGCGATAACAACAATGAATGGCTGGATGAGTCTCAAATACAGGAGATTGTTCAGCCCTTCGAAGCTGTTCACTAAGATCGTATTGTTTAAATGACACGACTATTAATCACCGGGGCAAGTGGATTGTTGGGCGCCAATTTGGTGAGCTCTACCGAGCGAAGCTTCGCTGTGATAGCCGTTGTGCATACCCAACCAATTGCATTCTCCAGGGCTCAGACGGTGAGAGCCGACCTTACAGATGCACACGCAGTCCACACTCTATTTGAAGATCATCGTCCCGACTGGGTTATTCATTGTGCGGCTGATACTGCGATAGATGCGTTAGAAGCAAATCCGGATCGGGCTGGCATTCTCAATACGGAGATGGCACGTGAAGTCGCTAAGGCCGCAGCGAAATTCCAATCTCGATTGATTTTTGTCTCAACCGATTCGGTATTTGATGGTCGTGATGGACCCTATCAGGAAGATGACAGAGCTACCCCACTGAATGTCTATGCGCGCAGCAAATTGGAAGGCGAACGTGCAGTCTCCGAAGAACATCCCAGCGCATTGATCGTGCGCACGAATTTGTATGGTTGGAGCCCTGGCTCGAAGCGATCACTGGCCGAATGGTTTTATTCAAAACTAGCAGCAGGTGAGAGCTGCTTGGGGTTTGCGGATATCTACTTTTCGCCTGTATATGCTCCAATGTTATCAAGTATCTTTATCAAGATGCTGGAGAAGGCTACTAAAGGGCTCTATCACGTACCGGGGGATGAATGCCTAAGCAAGTATGAATTTGGTAGGCGCGTGGCACTCACGTTTGGCTTTAATCCTGCATTAGTTAAAGCCTCTCAATCTGATCAAATCGATTGGGCAGCGGAAAGACCCAAGAGAACATGTCTGAGCGGTTTAAAAATTATTCAAGCCCTGGATATATCACTCCCAAGCCTTGGGGAGGGTCTAGCACGATTTCAAAGGGATCACGATAGCGGCTTGCTTGAACATTTTCAAAGCGCGCCGAACTTGGAGGAGCTCGATGCCTGAAATCACAATTGCAGATCGCCACATTGGCGATGGCAACCCGACCTATTTCATCGCAGATATCGCTGCCAATCATGATGGTCAACTCGAGCGCGCAAAGTCGCTGATTCGATTAGCGAAGGAAGCAGGTGCGGACGCAGCCAAATTCCAAAATTTTCAGGCTGCAAAGATCGTTTCTGATTATGGTTTCAAGCATTTACAGGGGGGACAATCCCACCAGGAGAGCTGGAAAAAATCGGTATTTGAGGTTTATCAGGATGCGTCTGTCCCCTTTGACTGGACGCCAATCTTGAAAGAAGAATGTGATAAAGTGGGCATTCACTACTTCTCCTCCCCCTACGATTTCGAAAGCATCGATATGCTGGAGCCACACGTTCCCGCCTATAAGGCAGGGTCGGGCTTGATGTCGTGGCCGGAAGCATTGCTCTACATGGCTGGTAAGGGGAAGCCGATGCTTATGGCAACCGGCGCGTGTGAGCTAGGGGAAGTGGTTGATAATGTTCGCGCTGTCCAGGAGGTTAATCGCGCCATCGTTTTGTTTCAGTGCAATACCAACTACACCGGCAGCGATGATAACTTCGATCACATACACCTAAATGTGCTCAAGACCTATGCTCAGATATTCCCAAACGTTGTCCTGGGACTTTCTGATCATACTTCACGGCATGCAACAGTGTTGGGAGCTGTTGCTCTCGGGGCACGAGTAATCGAGAAGCATTTTACCGATGATACGACACGCGAGGGTCCCGATCATCCCTTTGCCATGGATCCTGAGACCTGGTCAGAAATGGTTGCCCGTACGCGTGAGCTTGAACGAGCCCTTGGTTCGCCGCTCAAGCGGGTTGCCGATAACGAAAAAGAAACTGTCCTGGTGCAGCGTCGTTGTCTGCGCGCAGCACGCGATATCGAGAAAGGAGAAGTTTTCAAGCGTGAGATGATAGATGTCTTACGCCCCGCAACACTGGAAGGGATTAAACCCGTCGATATCGATCGCGTGATTGGCACCAGGGCTTCTAAAGCGATACCTGCGGGCGAAGCACTTGGTTGGACAATGTTGGTGAATGCGTGAGGGTTCTTTATTTTACGCGCAGTTTCAGTCCCCATGATTTGCGATTTC
>JBFFQB010000189.1:0-2533 GCA_041573795.1 Anaerolineales bacterium | reverse complement strand
TTTCCCCTTAAATGCGAGCATGATGTCCTCTAACTGCTCCACCTTCTGTAAATACTCCTCGACATTTTTTCCCAGCGCAGTCGCCCATTCTTGCTCCCATTGCATGGGAATTCGCTTCCCGTATGTGATCGTCATATCGGGATTCTTATCAGCCTGATCAAGGTTGTTTTGAATGCCGTGATCGAAGAGCGTACGTTCAGGGGAGCCGCTGACCATGCCAACATCGGGAAAATGATCGTGGATATCAAGATGCGCTTGCAGCCAGCCTGGATAGAAGAACGTATCATCATCTGCGTAGGCGATCAATTCACCAGGAGCTGCGCCGGATATCACTCGCAACGCACCGAGCTTCCCTATGTTCTCGCTCGAGGAGAGCAGATAACGGATGCGACCTTCGGCTTGCAAGGATTGAAGGTAGCTTTTCACCTCTTCACAGGAAGCATTGTCAAAAACCAAGAGATCGAAGGGCGGTTCTGTATTCCTTAAGAGTGTCTCGAAGGAAAGCCGGACCACATCCATCCGGTTCTGGAAGTAGCCCGTGAGGTGAGGCAAGTAAACGATCGTCGCCACTGTAACACGCGCGGGTCGATAATCGGAGACTCGATTTCTGGCCGGATTCATTCCGATGCGCGTCATGATGATTTCCCCCGGTCATCTGAAAATGGCAATTTTGGCGTACTCGTTGTTCTACTGAACTTGTGCCGTAGGTAGGCAAGGGTGTCACGTGGATGAAAGAACATGCGTATAAGTCGCGCCCAAAATCCTGCGCCAAACTTGGCGATTAAATCGGATTCAACTTTACGCGGCCATTCCCACTCGCGCAGCATTTTCGGCCTGAGCTCTTGAGAGGTTAAGATCCAATTGGAATCTCGCAAACGAAACATGGTCTCGTACCCACCGGCAAGCTTTATATTCAAGCTGCTCTCAGGATGACGGTAATGGGGTTCCCCGCCTGGAAGATGTGCATAATCATGATCCTGGTGAATGGCGGTGATTGCTGTGCTGGCATCCACCAGAGGGATTCTCGAGTGTCTGGCCTTATACATCATCCAATTGTCCCAACCGGCTCGCCCCAGCGCAAATGACGGCATGTCCGCGAATTGACCTTTACGAAAGATGAAGTAATCGCTGCCCATGGGTGGATGCGGTTTTCCTACCTCATTGATTTTTTGGTGAAGATCTTCACGCCAATTCTCCTGGATATGGAGCTCATCTCTCATCTCTAGATCAACCCGATTTCCAACAATGAGAAAAATCGGAAACCTTTCCATGACGATTTGAACAGACGGTAGAAAATCTTCCATAAGGATAATATCGGCGTTTAGATAACATACGGTCTCATATCTTGCTTGCTGGCGTGCCAGGGCAAAGAGCTCATTGATTAAAGGTGCCCCACTCTTAGCTCGCATCGTGACAGGGCTGCAGCGAACGCCAAATGTTTCGGCGATCTCAGGGATACCCGTTTCATCCCCAAGCAGAAGGACTTCGACGTCACTTCCAAGGGCCAACCATGAGCGCAGCGCGTTACGCTGAATCCTTGAAACGTGTTCATCATCAAAGGCTTTTGGTGCACTTACAATGGATAACATTTAGTAGACCTTAAACCGCATGGAAACGTTTGCCTCATCCAATATCCCAATGCGATTTGTGCGCTACATCCGCATTAATGTCTTTCAATTCTGGATATTCCGTGACGAGAGTCAAAATATCCCCCCAGCGGAAGGAGCTCCTATCAGGTAATCTTTTAGCAACTTCACGCAAGAAGATCAAATCCTCGCTCGTATCAACCGTCCAACGCAGATTCCCATAATTCTTCTCTGCATTGAGCAGCTGAATGCGAAAACGCTTTGGATTCTCATAGAGAAAGGGCATAACGTGTTCACGCTGATGAGGTTCTCGTGCTTCCTTCCATGCCGAGTGCAATGCCATACATGTACAAACTTCTACGTCCAAACCGATTGGATAACTGCGCTCCCATGGCAAACGAGTGGTCGCAAAATCGACCGATGCCTCTGGATCCAAAATTACCTTAACGGTGTCATCTATCAGTTCCGGATCAATCAAAGGGCAGTCACCCGTAATTCGTACAATAATATCCGCTTTTAGTGCCTCTGCCGTCTTCCAATAGCGGTCGAGCACATCCTCAGGATCGCCGCGATATACAGTGTATTCTTTTTCGTGACAGAACTTTACGATCACGTCGTCTGAGTGATCAGTTGTGGTCGCGACGACAATCTCATCAAGTGTATGAGCAAGCTTTACGCGATCCACCACCCATGAGAGCATGGGTTCTCCCTGGATCTTTTCCAGCACCTTGCCGGGGAACCGCGTCGATCGCATGCGGGCCTGCACAATGGCAACGACTCGGGGGCTACTCATAATTTTTTTCAGCCACATGATCCAAAGCAATTTGATAGGCTTCTAGCAATTTGGGGAAGTTATCTTGCCAGTTCGCCCGGCTCTGAGCGATGGTTCGAGCTGCTATGCCAAAATCCCGAAATTCTTCGGGCTGCTCCAACACTGTTCGCAACGT
>JBFFQB010000188.1:0-2595 GCA_041573795.1 Anaerolineales bacterium | reverse complement strand
CGAGTGGTTTTTGCGACCTACATAATCAGACCATGACACTAACGACAATTTCTGAGGGGAAGTGATGACCCACCGCTTGCTAACACGTCAGTTAAAGAAACTCAAACTCAAGGGCGAACAGCCCCCTGATAAGAAAGCATGGGGCGCTTTCTTAGAAAGCGTTATGCGCAGCTATGAAGAAGCAGATAATGATCGCTACCTACTCGAACGTTCTTTGGCGATCTCATCGCGAGAGATGCAGGAACTCTATGAAGGCCTCAAGCACGCCTCGGAAGAACGCTACCGGGTGATATTTGAGGGTGTGCATGACGCCATCTTTGTCGAAACCCCCGAAGGCCATATCCTCGATTGTAATGCTCGCGCCTGCGAGATGTTCGGTTACGAACGGGAGCAGCTCCTCCGTAAAAATGTTGCTGACCTTGCACCTCCTGAGCTGGCAGGAACCATTCGATCAATGCTTTCGCAAACCGAACTACCTACGAAACCTCTGCTCACCCACAACTTGCGAGCCGATGGGACATCCTTTCCTGTTGAAATTACCCTGCGAAGGCAGGTGCTGGATGAGCAAGAAGTGATCCTTGCTGTAGTGCGAGATATTTCTGAGCGCCTCGAGGCTGAAGAAGCCATGCGCATCAGTGAGGCGCGCTACCAGGCAATTGTTGAAGATCAAACGGAATATATTAATCGATACACACCGGATGGCGTGATTACTTTCGTCAATGCCGCCTATGCCCGTCTATACGATAAGACCCCTGACGACTTAATCGGGAAGAAACACAGTGACTTCATCCCACAAGGGACGCTTCAAGATCTTAAAGCTTTGCTAAATCAGATCACAAGCGATTCTCCTGTGATCACCAGTGAAAGCCAGTTTATGACTCACGACGGTGAGATCCTATGGCTGCAATGGCGGGATCGAGCGATATTTGACAACGACGGGCAGGTGATGGAGTACCAAGGAGTCGGACGGGATATCACCGAACGTGTCCGTGTAGAAGCCGCGCTGAAAGAATCTGAGGAGAAATTCCGTACACTGGCCGACAAATCTCCCAATATGATCTTCATTAACCAGGGGGGCCGAATCGTTTATGCCAATGAAGCTTGTAGCGAAATGATGGGATACACCCGTGACGAGTTTTATCATCCCGAATTCAATTTCCTCACGCTGGTTGATCCTGCACAAGAGGATGAAATCCGGGGATATTTTAAGCAACATATAGCTGGGGAAGATATTCCACCCTACACCTCAACATTGATCACCAAGGATGGCCAGCGGCTTAATGCCATCCATGCCACTCGACTGATGCAATATGCGGGCGAACCTGCGATTTTAGGGATTGTTACCGATGTAACCGAACGCAAACGCGCTGAGGAGGCACTTGCCCGGCGAGCTTCTGAGATGGCTGTGCTCAATGAAATTGGTGGACGAATTGCCTCCGTGCTAGATCTTGAGAATGTCTTGAAATTAACGGTCAACTTGATATTCGAGCACTTTGATTATCCGCATGTAGGTTTATTCCTACTCGATCATGACTCTGGTGAACTTATCCTGAAGACCCGGGCGGGGAGGTACCAGGGTTTGCCTGAAGGACAGCATACTCTCAAGCTTGGGCAAGGTATTGTGGGATGGGTTGCAAAATCAGGTAAGACTTTGGTTAGCGGGAACGTTGCCGAGGAACCCCGCTATGTCAATCTTTACCCGGATCAAGTTCACACTAAGTCGGAAATGAGCCTCCCGATCACCGTTGGGACGCGTGTCGTCGGTGTGCTCGACATTCAGAGTGAACAAGCTGAAGCCTTCGAGGATCATGATCTCCTGGTCATGCGTACCTTAGTTGATCAGGTCGCTGCGGCGATTGAGAACGCCCGGCTCTATGAAGCCATACAGCGTGAACTTAAAGAGCGTAAACGCACGGAAAGTCAGCTCATGATCCAATCAGCCGCACTTGAATCGGCAGCCAATGCCATCGTGATCACCGATCGTGAAGCGAATATATTGTGGGTGAATCACGCTTTCTGCAAGCTCAGCGGATACTCCGCTGAAGAGGTGGCAAATAAAAAAACCGGTATCTTACGATCAGATTTGCATGATGATGAATTCTATAAAGATTTGTGGGATACGATCCTCGCCGGGCGTACCTGGCAGGGACCCATCATTAACCGCAGAAAAGATGGGCGTTTAGTTCACGAAGAATTAACGATCACACCTGTTCGGGATAGCAGCGATGAAATCAGCCATTTCATCGCCATCAAGCAGGACATCACTGAGCGTCAAGCAGCAGAAGCCCGGATCCAACGCCAGGCTGAAGATCTTCAATTAATTAATGGATTACATGAACGGATTAATAAAGGTCAATCTCTGCGCTCCATCGTTGAATACTTATCCGGGGAAACAATTCGGATATACGACAGCCTCGGCACCACAATGTACTTGCTCTCGGAGAACGGCAGGTCTCTGCAAGTCCAGAATCTGAGTCTCTCCCAAAAAGTCATTGACCTCATCGAAACGAAACTTAAAGCGAACATTCTAAATCACCGCCTACGGGTCGAGGATGGGTCACTATTTAGTGAAGTACTTCAATCTGGTCAACCTCT
>JBFFQB010000187.1:0-2701 GCA_041573795.1 Anaerolineales bacterium | reverse complement strand
ATTTCATCTTTAGCGCTGCGCCGGGAGAGATCATAGCATACGCTGACCATGATGTAGCCTACAAACCAGGTTGGCTTCGTTCCGCTATTAATCTGTTGGAGACCTTCCCGAATGTCGGTATGGTGACCTGTCGACCCATGCGCACGTATTCAGAGGGCTATACTGCTTCACTTACATGGGCTGAACGAGAGCCAGAGGTGAAGCTTGAAGAGGGCAATTTTATTGATTGGGATACATTCAGGGAACACGACCTAGGCCTGGGACAAGAAGAAGAAGACGTGCGCGCCAGATATGAGGACACGACTGATCTGCTTGTTCATTATCATGGCTCCCAAGCCATGCTCGGGGCTGCACATTGGCAGTTCGTGGCATATGCGAAAATCCTTCAATCGTTTCTTCCACTAGGGATTGATCGCCCCTTAGGAGACGATCGCAAACTTGATGATGCGCTCAACCAAGCAGGGTATTTGCGGCTCATGACGACAGAGCCACTTGTCCGCCATTTGGGGAATACGCTACCTGAAGATCTGATAGATGATGCCGAGGCATTTGTGCCTGAGCCAGTCGTGAGAACTCGTTTTCTGCGGCGCATGCTCGAGTGGTCCCCGATCCGTCGAATCCTCCTCGGGATCTATAATCGAATCTTCCGCTGGTATTTCTACCGTTGATTGAAACACAGCTGCCATGAAGAACAAACGCGCCTTCATTATTGCCGACCATGGATTATCGCTGGTCTATTTTCTACAAACCAAGGTTTATGACGTGCTGCAAGGACACGGAATTGAGGTGGTACTCTTCACAGATGATGTCCTTGTTGAACGTGTACGAGAACGCTTCCAGCTTCCGGAGTTAATTGTCGAAGGGATGCGGCTCGACCAAGTACGGGCCTATGCAAAGAAGTCACGTGCAGTCCAGTGGTGGCTCGGGTTCTTAAGGCGGGTAGGCGGCTCCAATCGCATCAACACTGCCGCGATGGACAGCTACGTTGAACAGGTTATTGTAGAAGCACATCTTTGGCAGATTCCATTCCTGCCAATTGCCTTAATCCTTGTTTGGCTGCTGAAGCGATCGCCACGGGTCCGCGCCGCCCTTGTGCGCTACCAGCAGAAATTTACACCCAAAATCTACGCAGATCTTTTTGAGAAATATGAACCAGATATCGTTATCGCCAGCACCCCGGGCTGGCGTGAAGATCGATACATACTGCGTGAAGCGAGAGCACATGGTGTGCACACTGCTTCCATTATCCTCGGCTGGGATAATCCCAGCAGCTACAGCATACCGGGAGCTCCCGTGGATCAGATCAACTGCTGGTCCGAGATCCAAAAGGAAGAGCTCGTGGTGGGTTCGGACTGGGATCCAAATACGATCCATGTGGGAGGCATACCCATATATGATGGCTATTTTGAGAAGCGATGGTTGCTGCCACGGGAGGAGTATTTTGAACTTCATGGCCTGGATCCATATAGAAGGTTGCTTTCCTATGCTTGCAGCTTCGTAAGCTTCTCACCGAATTACCAGAATATTGAGGCTTTGGCTGAGTTGGTCAGCTCTGATGATCTTAGCGAACCATGCCAATTGCTGGTTCGCTTGCACCCTAATCACTTCTGGGATAATTGGTTGTTTGAAGATGAGCGCAAGCGCATTTATGCGTTGGCGGAAAGCCATCCCCATGTGCATGTTGTTGAACCTGTTCCTATTGGTGGTGAGCTTGGCCACTACTCAGGCGAGGACATGCATGAGAAGTCTTCCATGATGGCGCATGCGGATGTTTTTCTGACAGTCTACTCTACGATGGTCGTTGAGGCGGCGATTCACGGCAGCCCTATCATCAGCGTATGCATCGACGCACCGCGCGGCTGGGGTTACGTCCGCAAGCTACCTTTAAGGAAATATTCTCTAGAACTATCAAAAATCGGGGATTGGCCCACGCATGAGCGCTTTCGCAAGGCGGGTGCTGGCAGGGTTGTGTACGATAAAGAGCAACTTCGAAATGCGGTAAATGACTACCTTGAGGATCCCAGGCTGGACGAGGATGCGAGGCGAGAGTTTATTGCCAATGAGGTAACGTATACGGATGGAAGTGCCAGCACGAAGACCGGAGAATTCTTGGCGTCGTTGATTGCGGGGAGAGAGCGGTGAAGTTTTTAATTGCCGGGTTGGGTTCGATTGGTCGCAGGCACCTGAATAATTTAATTGCTCTTGGTGAGGATGATATTGTGCTCTACCGCACAGGGAAGAGCACGCTTCCCGATGAAGAGCTGGCGCAGTTCCCGGCAGAGTTCTCGCTTGAAAAAGCATTGGCGCATCGACCAGACGCCGTCATCGTCTCCAACCCGACAGCACTCCATCTTGACGTGGCCATCCCGGCGGCAACAATGGGATGCCACCTTCTAATCGAAAAACCAATCTCGCATTCCATGGAGCGCATGGACGTACTCGTCGATGCTGTGCGCAAAGCAGGGGGACAAGTCTTAGTTGGATTCCAGTTTCGATTCCACCCTACCCTGCAAGCGCTGCGGAAGATCATTAACGAAGAACGTCTGGGGCAAGTGAAGTCGGTCAAAGCCTTCTGGGGGGAATATCTACCCGGATGGCACCCATGGGAAGACTTTCGAGACTCATACGCCGCACGGGGCGATCTTGGTGGGGGTGTGTTATTGACTTTATGCCACCCCATAGATTACTTGGGATGGATCTT
>JBFFQB010000186.1:0-2750 GCA_041573795.1 Anaerolineales bacterium | reverse complement strand
GTGTGTAGAATCGCTTTCATGCGTTTTCTCCAAGTTTGCTCTCATTGCACATGATGAAAATATCTCCTGAAGCAGCCCACCCATGGGAGGCTCCTTCTTGATGACATGTCGTATCTAACTAGACAGGATATTAGAGCACCCACTTCCATGCATACCAAATAGTCAATCCATTGAACACAATGCTAACCATCAGCAAGAATTTGTTAAATCCTGGGTAACCTGACAATGAACTGAGGTTGAATAGGATCCAGAATATAGCTACGATGATGTTTGCCCAGCGGAGTGCAGGATGATTCAAAGTCAGGTTTAGCACGATCATAACGATCGGACTTAACATTAAAGCCGCTATTCCCACCCAAATTCCCTGCGTCGGTTCATAGGGAACTTCCCCGATTTTTCCGAGTTCGGTATGACCTGAAATTAATCCAAGCACATCCCCCCAGAGAAAGGTCAACATTGTAGCTACCCATAATCCCGCAAGTGTGATCCTCGCATCTAACATAATTCAATCTCCTCCTGACGGCATAAAAATGATCGGGATTTCAAACCGCTGCTTTGAGCTGCAATCCCAAGGGCTTTGCCCGCCCTACCGCTTCTCAGTGGCAATGATGCTTCCTGTACGACTCACTCGTTCCAGAATCAGAGGTTGTCAAATCCTACCCAGATTAAATAGTGTTCGCTATACCCTTTGTCATACCCCGAAGGAAGGATCGGAAGGGGGTAATTGTCACGCCGCAATGGACGGAACTCCAATCGCTGATGCTACGATCATATAAGCAGTCGCCTTTGGAGCGGTTACTCCGCGTGCGCCTTTGGTGAAAAGCAGGAGCCGTCCAGGCTATCTTTCTGGACAGCCCCTGCTAAATAACTACAGCGACACTCCAGCTGAGATCTTTCTCTCAGGCCTACGTCGTTATTGAGGAGACCCGCTAGGTCAGGCTAAATGGCGGATACTGGTCGGTCACGAGCAAGAAGGCATAGGCGCTCACGCGTGTCCACCAGCGTGCTACCCCGACGTTGTAGTCGAAGATGGCTTTCGGGTATTGCCCCGTGAAGAGAATGGCGAACCATGCAATGATCACGGCAAAAACACTGGCAATGGTGAGAAACGCCAGAACGATGTAATGCGGAATCGCTAAAAGCCACTTGAAAAGGGGATACCACCGATTCAGGTCCGTGGCTGCATCGGGATAATCTATCTCAAGGTGGACCGCCTGCTCTTCGACAGTTGAAGGATATTGATCAGTGAGCAGGGCAGCGTAGGCGCCGACGCGCGCTTCGAAACGGGCCAGCTCTCGGGAGAAGTCGAACCACCAGCGTGGGTAGCGCTGTCGAAAGATGATCATTAGGGCTGTTGCGGTCGAGAGTCCTGCCGCCAATCCCCCGAAGGTTTCGCGAGTGGTCCTGACAATCTCACCAGCCTCGTTGAGAATTATCGTGTTGGTGACGGTCTCACCGGCATTCGAGATGAGGCCGAGGATGATGCCGATGGGTATGATCCAGATGATGCGGAAGAACGTTGTCAATCGATCCAAAGTCTCAGGATAGTCGATCTGAAGACGGGCAGGATATTCGCTAGGGTTCTCCATTACAAGCCTCCAATTTGAATTCGTCTGGTTGATCCGTTCCTGGTCGTAACAATGTGTGGAATCCCAATCCCCCTCAAAACTGGCCCAACGGTTCTACAATAGCATCACTTCAGAATCGCCTTTGTTATCCTCCAATCCCGTGCATGTGTTTAAATCTATTAGATCTTGTGCTTGATGATCGCAGAGATTACATTGGGTACATTCTATAGGAGTAAGGGTTTTCTGTCATACCCCGAATGGGGTACTGGGGGGGTTAATTTCGGACCTGAAGCTGGGATAGAAGCGGGTAACTCAATAGGAACGGCGGGCTGCCATGTCTATCTTCAACGAGCCAGGGAGGTGAATCTCGCTCGCTAACCACCTGAAGCTCGAGTCACGCCACCCACGATGGGCTCTTTTCGGTCTCGATGCGTAGATAGCGCAGGTTCCAATCCGCGCGGATGTCTAACAGCTGGCCCCAGCTCGTCTGGCCCTTCAGGGCTGCCAGCTCAGTCGTTGGGTTGGCTGCATCACCGCCGAGGATGCGGTGTCTTGTGAAACCGGCTGGATCCTGCTCAACCCACAGCTTGAGAAGTTTGACAGACTTCACAGCTCCCAGGTCAATCTCGATCCACTGAGGCGCAAAATCACCTCAAACCCAGGCTGTCCCCTCAATATCCCCATCCAGTGCATTTTGGGGTACAGAACCTGGCCGCGCCTGCGCAGCCAGGTCGCCAAACTCGGCCCCGATTGTGGAATCGTTGCCGGGTGTGCCTGACTCCCCACCTCTACCTTCAGACTGTGGACATTGCTCGTATGAATCAGAGGCAAAGTAGGCAGACTGAGCGCCCAGCATCGTCATCAGCATCCCGAGCTCCCAGAGCTCTCCTGGTTCTACCGCCCTCGGATCCGCACTCAGCATGACCAGATCAGCATATTTCCCAAGCTCGAGTGAGCCGACTTGCCCTTCTCCAAAGAGCACCTAGGTCGAGCCCATCGTCATAAGCTGCAGGCCTTTCTCCATGCTGATCGCCTCGGCTTTCAGCCAATCCGGGGGGTAGTAGAAGCTCCCATCCTCACGCCTATCCTGGCGTGTGACCATAGAGGCTAGCTCGGAAGAGGGTCCTGCCTGGCCAACTTGCGGTGCATCCGGAGATGACTCCGTCGGGGTGGTGCTCGCCT
>JBFFQB010000185.1:0-2977 GCA_041573795.1 Anaerolineales bacterium | reverse complement strand
TTTTCTCCCGTTTGCTATAAAATTCCATCCGCATCTCTCACGGACCATAGTTTGCTAAAACACACACGCAATACGGGGCGACCAGTGGTTCTCTCCACCGGCATGTCCACAATGGAGGAGATTAAAGCAGCTGTGGACATACTTGGCCAGAAAGATCTCATCATCACCCATTCGACCAGCACGTATCCCTGCGAGCCAAGCGAACTTAATCTCAAGATGATTCACACGCTTCAAAGAGAGTTCTCATGTCCCATCGGATACTCGGGACATGAGGTTGGCTTGATCCCGACCGTGACTGCTGTTGCCTTGGGCGCTTGTGTTGTCGAGCGTCACATCACATTGGACCGAGCCATGTGGGGCAGCGATCAGGCGGCTTCCGTCGAACCAGCCGGTTTTGAACGCCTGGTGAAATATATACGTGTGACGGAGGAAAGTTTGGGGGACGGGGTTAAGCGTGTGTATGAGAGCGAACAGCCTTCGCTTCAAAAACTGCGGCGTGTTTTTCACTGAGTAGATCGTTATTCACTTGAACCTACAAAGTCCACTGCGGCTCTGGCAGGAACGCAAGATTGATCGCAGCATAGCGGCGCAGATCGCCAGAGTGGAAGATTATATCGATCGTCTTGCTCTTTCCCAGGAGTCAGCAGCTCCTGTTCTCTTCTTTAATGCCTCAACACGAATTCATCGGATGAGTCTGAATGCAGCCTATAGTTTGTTAGCTTCTTGGGGCCTTCGCGCCAGAGGCATCCCGATTAAGTATCTGGTGTGCCATCAAGGAATGGCACAATGCATTTTAGGCTCACAGCCGTCAAAACCTTCATCAACACCGCCCTGCAGACGTTGCATCCGGGTCAGTCAACGACTTTATCAGGACGAGCTCATGATTCCTGTTCCCTTGGATCAAGCTATCGTAAGAAGGGTTCCAAGTGCACTCGATGGTGCGTCGTTTGAGACGCTGATGGAGTTTGAGCACCAGGGTTCACCCTTAGGGCAGCTGGTTTTGCCTGGTCTGCGGTGGGTACTTCGTCGACACGATTTAGAGGATAACGAAGTCACTCGCTCCTTCTATAAGCAATATCTGGGTTCGGCAATGAGTCTTCTGCAAAGATTTGATGAAATCCTTCGACAGCTTGAGCCGCAGGCAATCGTGCTCTTTAATGGGATCTTCTACCCTGAAGCGATTTTGCGGCATGTGGCTTCCCAGCAGGATGTTGCTGTCATTACCCACGAAGTGGGGCTGCAACCCTTTTCAGCTTTTTTCTCACGGAAAGAAGCGACCTTCCGAGAGGTTGAGATCGATGAGGTGGCTGGACTCTCGGATACGCAACAAGTGCGGCTCGATGCGTACCTTCAAAAAAGGTTCAAAGGCGAGTTCAGCATGGCCGGAATTCAATTCTGGAGTGATGTTGACACGTTACCCGAAGATTTCAAGCAAAGATTGAAAGGGTTCGAGGGAATCATCCCGATTTTCACCAATGTGATTTTTGATACAAGTCAGATCCATGCGAACACACTGTTCTCAGACATGTTCCAATGGCTCGACCAGCTTGTTGAGGTTATAGATCGTCACCCTGAACATGTCTTCATCATCCGAGCCCACCCAGACGAGAATCGTCCCGGGAAGGCGAGTGAGCAGAGTGTCTCGGCCTGGGTATCCAAGAAGCATGTCGACCAGCGCGAAAATGTGATTTTTATTGGCCCAGAAATGTCCTTGAGCTCCTATGAATTGATCGAACGTTCGAAAGTGGTGTTGGTGTATAACTCCTCGATCGGGTTAGAAGCCTCCATCCTTGGCAAACTGGTACTCTGTGCCGGCCGGGCGCGTTATACCCAGGCAGATACAGCCTTCTTCCCAAAAAGTGCGGTCGCCTATTGGTTGGAATTGGAGCGTCTTCTCTCAGCGAAGCCCATTCAGTTCCCAGAACGCTTTCAACGCAATGCCCGAAAGTTCCTCTACCATGAACTTTTTCGGGCTTCGATCGACCTTTCCTCATTTTTAGATATTGATCCCACATTGCCGGGGATGGCCACCCTCAAGTCGTTTGATCCCAAGGAGCTCCAGGCTTCAACCAGCCTGGATGTCATCATGAACGGCATCTTGCACGGGCATGAATTCTTGCTGCAAGATTGATCGTCATCACGGTTCCACATTCATCGGTTGCCAGTTTGACGTAAGCCAAGGCATTCTAGGCTTCATTGGTATAATGAGCCCTTCAAGGAGATAGGATATGAGCATTGAGTATCAAGAAACCTCGAAAGATTTGAAAACCAGAATCAACATTCACGAGAAGTATGGTGGTCGAGACATCGATGCGTGGATGTTGGAGACGATCAACCCCAACCCCGATCTTAAAATTCTGGATGTCGCCTGCGGTTCCGGCAAGCAATGTAAAGCCTTTCATGCACATCTAAACGGCCAACTGGAGATGACTGGCGTGGATATCTCCGCAGAATTGCTTGAGGATGCACGCGCGCTCAACGAATCCCTGGGGAATCCCTTTGTCGTCCAGGAGATGGATTTTGACAAACCATTCCCTTTCCCCGACGATTCCTTCGACCTGATCACCTGCTGTTTTGCGATCTACTATGCCAGCGACATACCTTTCACGATCGGTGAGATGCACCGTGTGTTGCGCCCTGGTGGTCGGCTTTTCACTACCGGCCCTATGCCGGAGAACAAGCAGCTTTTCTACGATGTCATCAAGGAGGCCACCGGGAAGCCAATCCCGCCTATGCCAGGTAGTTCACGCTACGCTAGCAAGATCTTGGATACGATTAAGGGAAAATTTGCGGAAACTGAAATCCACATCTTTGAAAACCCACTCTCCTTCGAAGATCCTGAGCCTTTCCTGAGCTATACGCGCGCATCCCTTTCTGAAGACCGCAAGCTGTGGTCAGGACTTTTCCAGGAGGCGGATGACTTTGAGAAGGTGATGGGGCAAATCGAATCTGTTGCCAAAAGTCGATATGACAAAGA
>JBFFQB010000184.1:0-3101 GCA_041573795.1 Anaerolineales bacterium | reverse complement strand
ATGGCTTTCACGCGTGGGGTTCCTGAAGCAACGTTTAAGGGGGATTGGGAGCAGCTTCAAGGCTTGCTCCATCCAATCGTGCTCAATCATGGGCTGGAACTGGTGAGCGTGGTTGACCCATCAGGACGAGAACTACTGAGCCTGGTTCGCAGCCCAGAGACTGAAACGTATTCCTTGATCCGTGACAGTGACCTCTCGAACTACGAATTCATTCAGTGGACCCTTGAAGGGGTTGTGGAGCAGCGAGGTGATAAGTACGTGAATCTGATCGAGACCGAGTTTGGTGAATTCTTGGTCACATCCGCTCCAATCCTTTTTGAGGATCAAGTTGTCGGTGTGCTGCTCGCCGGCACCCAGCTGAGAGGTATGCTGTTTGAGATCAAGCAGCAAGCGCTGTCCGACCTGGTAATCCTGGATCGCGAGGGCCAGGCTCTCCTCACCACGCTCCCATTAGCAGACGAGGGTTACCCGATCTTGAACTTGCAAGCCAACGATCTATCATCCCCGGAGCTAAGCGAAATCCGGAAATTCAGTCTCGATCAGCGCGAGTATCAGGCTCATTACTCGCCTATGATCATTCGCGCAAACTCCCTTGGTCTGCTTGGCGTTGTGCTCCCCAGCAATTTCATTGTTACGACCGAAGCGACCAGCCGCAACCTTTTCAGCTTGCTCTTCGCCATTGGTACGACGGGCATAATCGTCTTTGGCATTGTGATCGCACGAAGTATCTCCCGTCCTATTCTGCGAATCCGTGATGTTTCTCTGGCTGTCGCCAGCGGAGACTTAAATAAGCATACCGGCGTACGTGGTTTCGACGAAATAGGCCAGATGGGTACGGTCTTTGATTTAATGACCTCTCGTCTGCGGAAGCGCACGCACCAGGTCATCAATCTGTACAAGGAGACCAAGGAACGCAGCGAAGAGCTGGAGCGGGCAAATTTGCGCCTCCAGCAAGCGCATCAGCAATTGGTCCAATCCGAGAAGCTGGCCTCCGTGGGTCAGTTGACTGCAGGGATTGTGCATGATGTGAAAACGCCGCTGGCGGTGATACTCGGCCTGGCTGAGGATGCACAGGAAGAAGACCAAATTGGACCGATCCAGGAAAGCCTGGGTTTGATCGGTAAAC
The DNA here is from genome assembly GCA_041573795.1 of Anaerolineales bacterium. Classification (GTDB taxonomy): domain Bacteria; phylum Chloroflexota; class Anaerolineae; order Anaerolineales; family E44-bin32; genus E44-bin32. The sequence goes on along the minus strand of JBFFQB010000184.1, from coordinate 1,975 downwards.
ACGCCCGGAGAGCCAACGAAATCATCTCTGATCTACTGAAGTTCGCCCGTCAGTCTAACCCGGAGATTCACTATCAAGATCTGTGTGAAACAGTACAGGCAGCTGCAAGGCTGACTGATTTCCTCGCTCGGAAAGCCGGTGTGAAGGTGAAGATTAGCGCAGCTCCAGATCATATCTACACCTCGTACGATGCCCGCCTCATGGAACAGGTTTTTGTTAACCTCATCCAAAATGCCATCCAGGCGATGAAAGACGGTGGGAATTTGGACATCTTTATCAAAGAGAACGAGCAGTGGGTGGGTGTGGCAGTACGCGATACCGGGACCGGGATCCCGAAAAAGAACCTTGCGCGCATCTTCGATCCATTTTTCACGACCAAGCCGGAAGGCGAGGGGACGGGATTGGGTTTATCTGTGAGCTACGGCATCGTCGCCCAACATCGAGGGCAAATCATGGTCGAGAGCGAAGAGGGGAAAGGGAGCATATTTATCGTCAAGCTTCCAAAAGTTGAACTCGAAAGCGTGGAAGCCGTTGAGACATAGGCTGAAACATTTTGTGTGTTGGTCCGTTATCTAACTTAACGCCGAAACATGCGAATGGTAGATTGAATGGGAGCAGCTACAAGGTCAGAGGTCAAGCAAGACTCCTGGATCAAGTCCTTGATCCGGAGGTTTTTGGTATTCCTTATCCTTTTCCTGCTTTATTTCTCATGCGGCTGGTTTTCGATCTGGGCCGCTCCTTTGCAAGCCTATCCAGATACCCGTTCGCAGTTGCGGGCGGATTACAATCCATGGTTGAAATTGACCTTCGAGCCTGTTGATCCGGCCATTGTTCAGGAAATAGCACGTGATAAGGGGCTGACCGAATCCGAACTCAGTGCGCTCAACAGCGGCAACACTACGTTCTGGGGTGCTCCGCTTCTGAAGCCAGAGGCCTTGCGGGAAGTCACTCAAAGCGCTGCGATGACCGGGACGGCCTCGGTGTTGACGCCTACTGCGACCCAAACATTGATGCCCGCAGCAAGCTCAACAGCAACCTACACGGCGACCGTCACCGCAACGGCCACATTGACCAGTACGCCAACGGCGACAATGACCCCTACCCAAACCCATACACCGACCCCCAGTGACACGCCGACTCCCAGTGACACACCGACCCCTACCCTCACCCCGACCTCAACGGAACCACCGCCACCCTCAGCCACCTCTACAGAAGTGGCCTGCAGCAGCGATCGGATCTTTGATGATTCGCTTTACTCGGATTGGACGAATTGGTCAGAAGGCGCAACCGTCAGCTTTGAGAACCCCATGCCAACTTATGCTGAGAGCGCCAGGTCCATCGCCATCGACTACACTGCGCCGGGCGGAGTCTTCGCATTACGCCGATCGAGCCCCTTGGATACCACGGGCTATGATCGCATTGTGGTCTATCTGCACGGGGGAGAAAATCCCGGAGGTACGGGAGATCTGCGTTTCTTTGTACGCGAGGCTATTCCTGGCCCGGCGAGCCCGTTTGTCGTCGTCAATGCCCCCTCGGAGGTCTGGACCCAGGTGATCATACCCTTGAGCGATCTCGGGAATCCATCGCAGATCGCGGGAGTATTCCTCGTCGACTTTGTGGACGGGGACAACCCTGTCTTCTATGCAGATTCCTTCGGAATTGCTTGCACACCCTGAGCCGTTGAGACGTTCTGATGCCTAACCCAACCTTAGTTCGCCAAAGAAGCGCGCCTCACGAGAGCGGAACCCCACGACGGTGGCTGGTCGCGTTTCCCTGTGGTTGATCCTGCGCCGGTGGATCTAGGGATCGGAGACAGACGCCGCAGCGGGATCGTTGGTCCCGTCTGGGGGGCCGCTTAAGTCGATACTGCAATCATCCGATTATCGCAATAATCGGACGTAAGAAATTTCCAGGACTGGCAGGATCGGAGGATCGACCCCGGTTGTTTAAATAAAGTGACAGGCACCTATAAGGT
>JBFFQB010000183.1:0-3234 GCA_041573795.1 Anaerolineales bacterium | reverse complement strand
TGCACACTCTTAATCCTCGATTTGGGTGCGGGAATTAAGCCCTATGTAAAACCGATCCTCGAGATATGCGATCGAATTCTCCTCGTCGTCGAGCCGGTATACCCCTCCGATGCTATGGGAAGAGCCTTGCTCCAGGATCTTGAAACGAGTGGTATTAACCCCAGAAAGCTGAATCTCGCTTTGATCAATCGTGTTCCTACTAGCCTTCAGATTCCTTGGAGAAAGGTGGAGAATGAGCTCAATATTGAGCTTGCGGGGATCGTCTCACCTGCTCCGGAACAAGCGCATCAAGCCTCCCAAGCATCGAATCCAGTTGTGATCTCCTATGCCGAATCCTTAATTGGGGATCAGATCCGCCAGCTAGCTGAGAATATCAGCAAGCACTTACGACCTCCCGAGGGTTAATCTAGATTGGTTTCCTCCGCTTCTAACGCATTGATCCAACAGAGCGCTGCATACATTCTTAATGCCAAACACGTGGTCGTACTCACGGGCGCGGGCATATCTACGCGCTCCGGGATTCCTGACTTTCGCTCACGCGATTCAGGCCTTTGGGAACGCTACGATCCAATGGCCGTCGCCAGTCTCTCCAGCTTTCGCTATAACCCAGAAGATTTTTTTCGATGGGTGGCTCCGCTGGTTCGCAACATCATCGAGGCGCAGCCAAATGCAGCCCATATCGCCCTGGCCGAGCTCGAAAACAGGGGCTATGTGCAAACAATCATTACGCAAAATTTTGACGACCTTCATCACCGTGCCGGCTCCAGGTCGGTCCTCGAGATCCATGGTCATTTACGCCTGGCATCATGCATCTCCTGTTTTCAGCGCTTCGAGACACATGATTTGATCCAGCGCTTCCTGGATGAGGGCACGATCCCGCATTGCCCGGACTGCGGAGCAGTTCTTAAACCAAATATCGTGCTCTTTGGAGAACAACTTCCCGCTGAAATTGTGAGAGCCGCTGTCGAAACGCTTAACACTGCTGATTTAATTTTGGTGGCGGGATCCTCTCTAGAAGTCACTCCCGCGGCAACCCTGCCGATCCCGGCCTTGAATCGTGGAGCCGTTTTAATCATCATAAATCATGATCCAACCTATCTCGATGAGCGTGCCAGCGTAGTCTTCAACGAAGATGTTGCCGACATCCTGCCGAAAATTGCCGAGGAAATATTGCGTGACCAAGCGTAAGGAAGTTGAGAGTGGCTATGCGAATGGGCTGAGCCTGCTCCAGCGCTACGACCGGTTGCTTGAAATGACCTGCGAATTGGTCTCCACGCTTGATTTAAGCAACTTGCTCCAGATGATCGTCAACGCAGCAAAAGAACTTACCGGCAGCCAGGCTGCCGCCCTGCTCCTATACAACGAACAACGCAATCATCTCTACTTCGAGGCTGCTACAGAGCAATTACGACTCGATGATACCTTGATCGCCATCCCGATGGAATCGTCAGTTGCCGGTTGGGTCTTCAATAACCACCAGCCACTGCTGATCGATGATATCCAGGCCGAACCGCGTTTCTTTCGAGATACTGACCTGGTGACTTCAATACCCGCCCACACAATACTGGGCGTACCGCTGCGGACCAAGATTAGAACCCTTGGCGTGATCGAAGCCGTTAATAAGCAGGCAGGCTCTTTCGATACGGAAGACCAGCGGGTATTAGAGGCATTAGGAGCGCAGGCAGCGATCGCCATCGAAAACTCGCGGCTATTCCGCCAGAGCGACCTCGTTGCAGATATGGTGCACGAATTACGCACCCCGCTCTCGTCTCTTTCGGCGGCCTCACATCTGCTACAGCGTCCCGATCTGGAAGAAGGACAGCGCTCTCAAATTCGAGAAACAATCTATAAAGAAGTCCAGCGCCTGAATGATCTCACTACCAATTTTCTTGAATTATCCCGACTCGAATCCGGCCGGCAGCGATTTGAGAGAGAACCGGTGCACCTGGAGGGGCTCATACGGGAATGCATGGAGGTACTTCGACCGCTTGCAGATACTGAGAAAGTCGAACTTAAAATTGATGCGGGGCAGGTGCAAACCCCTGTTATGGGTGATCGCAATCAACTCAAACGCCTTCTGCTCAACTTGATCAATAACGCCATCAAGTACAACCATCCAGGCGGATGGGTGGAAGTAACGCTCAAGCCTGAAACTAAAGTCGTCCTACTCATCGTCCGCGATAACGGCCGAGGGATCCCTCCCGAGGGTCTTAAGCTGCTCTTTGATCGTTTCTATCGAGTGCCCGATCAAGATGGCCGAGTCGTGGGAACGGGTTTGGGGCTAGCCATTGCGAAGAAAATTGTCGAGAACCACGGTGGCAGCATCTCAGCCGAAAGCCAATTGGGAGAAGGAAGCACATTTAGCGTAGAACTACCGATCCTGGAGAATTAGCCGGATTCAAGTCCGGCCAAATTGACGCGCCAGCGTCGAAACCGGAAGATGGATCATTGTCGGCCGCCCATGCGGACAAGTTCGGGGTGATGTGCATAGTTCCAGGGCACGAATCAGTTCACGCTGTTCTTCGAGCGATAGCAACTGCCCAGATTTAATCGCTAATCTTTTACAGATACGCCCCGCCAGGAGCGCCTCTCTTTTTGAAGCCAGGGGTGCTTCATCCTCCTCAAATTCCCCCACAACCGCTCGAATCGCTTCTTCGGGGTCATGATCGAGAAATATCGCGGGAACGCTTCGCAATCGAAAAGTCTGTGCACCAAATTCTTCCAGTGCAAACCCCATCCCCTGCAGTTGTTCACTATTCTGGCGCAGTAGCTCCATTTCATCTCTTGAGAATTCGAGCGTGATCGCTTCGAGTAGCGCCTGAGATTCAAGTTGGTTGGTGTTAAGCTCGTCCATGTAGCGCTCAAAGAGGATGCGCTCATGGGCAGCATGCTGATCGATGAGATAAATTCCATCGGGTCCTTCCGCTACCAAATAAGCTTTTCCGACCTGGCCAACCGATCGCAGTAGGGGCACAGCCGCGTCAGCCTCAACTTTATGGCCGCTCGGCGGCAGTAGACTTTGATTCAATGGAGCCTGGTTGGCAAACTGCCAATCATGGGAATCTTCGCTTGTGAGACCCTGCCACCGCTCCTGGAAATTTACGCGAGGCGGCGCAGCTTGTCCTAGTAACGTCGCTCGCACAGCTCGCTGGAGAAGGCTGAAAATTTTCTGTAAGTCTTGAAAACGGACCTCGGCCTTGGCTGGATGTACGTTAACGTCCACCTGGTCAGGTG
>JBFFQB010000182.1:0-3457 GCA_041573795.1 Anaerolineales bacterium | reverse complement strand
GGTGGCGGAACTCATATCGTTGTCATCCAGTAAAGGGCTTACCTAAGCCAGGCTACGAAGCGGAAGGAGCAGCCTCGGCCACGTACTTTAGCGCTGAGAGGCGCTGGTTCGACTTACACGCAACTAACAGCTAGGATGAAAGGCTGTTCCAGGATCCGATTCCATTCCCCAGTTACAGCGTCTGCTTGAAATCTTGGGGGACCAGCAGCGAGAATAGTTTGTCTTCGATGAAGTCGGGAGCAGAAAAGCGCCACTCCTTTTGCGTTGAAAGGGCATGCTAACTTGAGTGACCTTCAACCTTTATAGGTTCAAAAAGATCCTATCTTGATTCAATTTCCCGGAGGACGGATCAATGGATGGTCAAAACCACAGCTTACAAACGAATTTCCTGACCAAGAATAGCAATCTTACACTCCCTTATCTGGCCTCATTCCTCGGAGCCGGCCTGATGGCGGTTGCCTCAAGTTATAGCCTGTTATTTCCTGAGCAGATCTATCCAACCGATGCGCTCCGACAAACATTCCTGGCCAACGATGTTGTTAATCTCGTCATCGCGCTCCCTTTATTGCTTGGCTCGCTTATTCTTACTCTACGTAGAAAGCTACTTGGTTTGCTCCTGTGGCCAGGTGCCTTGCTTTACATCAGCTATAACTACATCGCCTATCTTTTCGGCATACCAATGCATTGGCTCTATTTGCTCTATTTGAGCCTTGTGGCCATTTGCATCTATACCTTGATCGGTATCACCGCTCAGATTAATGCCGAGGCGGTCCGACAGCACCTTGGTGGAGCAGTTCCAGAGAAGCTTTCAGCAGGGATCATCATCGGTTTGGGTCTAATCAACATATTACGTGTCTTCATCGTGTTATTCTCCGCTTTTATAGGGCAGGGTGGAATGCCCGGGCTTGAAATTTCTGCAATGAAAGCGGATTTTCTTTTATCACCTGCCTGGATCATCGGTGGTATCTTGCTCTGGCAGCGGAAAGCTCTGGGCTATGTTGCCGGTCTGGCATTGCTTTTCCAAACCAGTATGTTATTCGTCGGATTGATCGTTTTCCTGATCCTGCAACCGCTACTGACCACTGCGCCGTTCGCCTTCTTCGATGTTATTGTGGTGACCTTGATGGGCATGATTTGCTTTATCCCTTTTGGGATATTCATGCGCAGAGTGGGTACTTCACTGTAGGCAGATTGAATAACTCAAACGCAACCTGGTCTTGCACAGGCTACTTGATCCGGTTGACTTTCTACCTGGTCGCAGAAAGCAATCCGTCATTTGGGAAGGGCGACAGATTCTGAAATGATCGACGTTGGCATCGAAGCCGGAAAACGCAGGGTGTTCTCAATCGCTCTTGCGTGGCCTGGTTGGGCACGCAGCGGCAAGGATGAGGCTAGCGCAATCCAAGCACTGCTAAATTACGGTCCACGCTACAGCGCAGTTATTCAATCTACTGAATTCGCGTTCGATCCACCAGACAAGGAGGATAGATACCGGGTTGTTGAACGTCAGGATGGGAATAGCACCACGGAGTTCGGTGCTCCAGCGATGCCTTTCCGCATAGATGCTAACCCCCTCGAAGAGGATGATCTTCACCGTTTCAAATCGATACTGACTGCAAGTTGGGAGGCTTTCGATCGGGCTCTACTGGCTTCAAGAGGCATGGAGCTACGGAAAGGTCCTCGCGGTGGAGGTCGAGATCAACAGGAAATACTGTCGCATGTGATCATGGCCGATGAAAGCTATCTCTCGAAACTCGGGTGGAAATTCCCGAAAGCAGAGGCGGGTGACCCTGCGGACGCGTTGTATCGTGCACGAGAGGCGATCATGGAGGGTTTTGAGGCTTCGGTTCGTGGGGAGATCTCGGAGAAAGGTCCCCGCGGGGGATTACGCTGGACTCCACTTTATTTCGTCCGACGAGTCATCTGGCACATTCTCGATCACACTTGGGAGATCGAAGACCGAATGGAGCACTCATGAAGCACGACCCAGTTATCAGGATCTCCAGCTACGCTGCCTACCACTCAGCAGACCTTGGCGGCAGCGGCATGAAGTACAAACACTCACGCGCAGCGACGTACAGTCTCATCGCTTGAGGGCAATCCGAAAAGCCCGCTCGAGCAGGAAGCGATGCCCGATCCCAGCGTTCTGGACGAATATGGCAAACATGCCCAGTATGTGCTCATATACATAAGTATAAGATTGCTCGCCCTGGCGAGTGCCGATGAAAACCTTCGTGATTGGGAGATTGAATCTGATGAAATATATCGTCATAACCGGGTCAACGCGTGGCATTGGATACGGCCTGGCGCAAAGCTTTCTTGCGCGTGGATGTTTCGTTATGATCAGCGGACGGAAGCAAAGCAGCGTGGTAGCCGCACTTAGCCAGCTGCGTTCAGAGTTCCCGGATACAGAGATTTTAGGTCAGCCTTGCGATGTACGGCAGCCTGATCAAATTCAAGCCTTATGGGATCATGCCGCAGCATACTGGGGCAAGGTAGATATTTGGATTAACAACGCCGGCATCTCCGGTGATGAGGTGCTGTTATGGGAGATGCCTGCGAAAGATGCAGCCGCAGTCATTGAAACCAATATTCTTGGAACGCTCTACGGCGCTCAAGTTGCCGTCCGGGGCATGCTCCAACAAGGCTCTGGCGCCATTTACAATCTCGAAGGCATGGGCTCAGACGGACGCATGCATAGTGGCCTGACAGCGTACGGAACCAGCAAGTACGCAATCAGTTATTTTACGCGGGCACTGGCTAAGGAGCTCAAGGATGAGCCCATCCTGGTCGGCTCGCTCCGACCAGGGATGGTTCTCACTGCCCTGCTCACTGACTCGTACCGCGATCGTCCGGAAGAGTTTGAGCGTGCAAAGCGAATTTTTAATATCATAGCGGAACGGATCGAAACGGTAACACCCTGGTTGGTCGATCGCATGCTGTCCAATAGAAAGTCCGGGATTGTACTGTCCTTCTCCAGTCGTTGGAAGCTGATGTGGCGCTTTATGACGGCGCCGTTTGTGAAGCGCAATCTCTTCGACGACGAATAATCGAAAACGTTCAAGCTTTATACTACCTGACAATCTTTACGAATGACTTCCCTCGCAACACGTCAGGAATCAGACCGACAGCTTCTTGGTCCACTGTCAGGCACGACCGCCCTCGCTATGTTACAAAAGTCTTGTACTTGATCAACTCCACCCATGGCGAGAACAATGAAGAAACCCAACATTTTTGATTTTCAGGCGCAGGTTGGTCTTACCAAACACCTGGGTGGCATGACGGCAACAAAGACATTGATCGAGAGTTGTGAAATTGATGGCGGTGAGCGTGTGCTCGATGTCGGTTGCGGAGTCGGCAGCTCATCTGTCTTTCTTGCCGAGAAATATGGTTGCCATGTAACGGGTGTAGACATCTCAGAACGTATGATCCAGCGTGCTCGCGAGCGGGCACAGGC
>JBFFQB010000181.1:0-3458 GCA_041573795.1 Anaerolineales bacterium | reverse complement strand
CAACGGTATTACAGACGCGAACCAACTTTTTGTGAACGATGAGCTTATCATCCCCCTACCTGACTCAGATTTACCAACGCCCACACCACTTCCGGAGAATTTGTTTCCCGGCCAGGAAATTGAATACATGGTTCTGCCTGGAGATACGCTGGAAACGATCGCGTCTCAGTTCAATAGCACCGCAGACGCCATCGCCGAACGGAATGAGATTGAAGATACCAACGCGATTGGGATAGGTCAAATATTGCTTGTTCCAGTCAACATCGCCACACCGACTCCAACCTTTACACCAAGTATTACCGAGGCAACTGAGACTCCATCCAGCTGAATCTCCTACGACTTGAAGAAAGATCCCAGCGATTAAAGTTGGGATCTTTTCATTACTCGTGGGATGATCTCGATCCTATTCCAACCTAAGTTCTCGTAATACCTGCTCGTCCTGCTCCCGATCTTGGTGGCTTCTCAATATACTTGCCGAGCGAGGATCATCATATTGCTTCAATGCCCAGACGGCATGGGCGCGCGCCAACGGATCCGGATCCATCCGCAAGGTATGGTCGAGATCGTCCATTAAATCTTCTCTGGTAAGGTTCCCGGCCACAACGGCCATATTGCGGACAAGACCTTTTCGACCAGGTCGAGTCAGCGGACTCTTTTTAAACGGCTGTTTCCACTTATCCGGGGATAGCTTTAGAAAATCACCAGGCCGCGCTTGCTCCAGGGGCGTGCTTATTTCAAAAGCTGGATCAGCAGGTTGAACTCCGAAACGAAGATTCCAAGGGCACACTTGCTGGCATATGTCGCACCCAAAGAGCCAGTTGCCAAGTTCATGACGTAAATCATGTGGAATTGTCCCTTTGTTTTCTATTGTCAAATAGGATATGCAACGACGCGCGTCAAGCGTGCGGTCGGGGAGAATGCAATTGGTTGGACAGGCATCAATGCAGCGCATGCAGCTCCCGCAGCGATCATAGGCATAGGGTGGATCTGGCTCCAGCGGCTGATCAAGTAGCAGGACCGCAAGCAGAAAGTAGGAACCGTGATTGGGGTGGATCAAACAGGTGTTCTTGCCTATCCATCCAAGCCCACTGCGCTGACCCAGCTCGCGCTCAAGCAGCGGGCCTGTATCCGCGTAGATCTTGTGTTCGACTTTTGTGCCGATTCTCTCTTCGATCGCTCCGACCAATTGTCGCATACGCGCGACAAGCACTTGATGATAGTCCTCCCCTAATGCATATCCCGCCACCCGGAATTCTGGGGGGGGCTGTTCCGCCATAGGTTGATAAAACGTTCCGGTTACAACGATCGATCTACACTGAGGCAACACTGCAAGCGGATCGGCGCGTTTGGCGATGGCGTCAGAGCGTGAGAGGTAGGCCATATCAGCGTGGAGGCCAGCCTTGATCCAAGCGTGATACACATCCAAATGAGGAGGTGGTTCGGAGGTGGTTATCCCTACAAGGGGAAATCCTAAATGAAGTGCCTTCTCTTTCACCCAGATTGAATCAATTCGCAGATCATGTTCCGGCATTATTTGTTTCCGCCAGCTAAAAAGGTTTCCCTCATCAAGCTACCATGTAAGTTGATGAAAGGAAAGGAGCGGGGGCTTGGAACCACCGCTCCTGGTTGACTTGAGCCTAAACTATACTCAGCTGTTGAGGTATTCCGAGATTGAAGCAGCGGCTCGGCGGCCGGCGGCCATTGCGGTGACGACCAAATCCGGGCCCGTTACGGCATCACCACCAGCATAGACACCAGGTTTGGATGTCGCTCCGGTTTCGGGATCCGTCACGATCAATCCCCACTTATGGGTCTCGAGGTCCTGGGTCGATTCACCGATCAGTGGATCGGGCCAATAACCTAATGCCAAGACAACGACATCGGCACTCACTGTGAAATTTGAGCCCTCAATCGGGATCGGACGTCGCCTGCCACTATCATCGGGCTCACCCAATTCACACTGCAAGCACTCAACTGCGCTCACCCTGCCATCGACACCGGCGATAAATCGAACCGGCTGGGTGAGAAAACGGTACTGCGCACCTTCTTCTCGAGCCAATTCACGATCTTTCTTTCCACCGGGCATCTCGGCTTCGGTCCGGCGATAGAGGCAGGTAACCTCTTCAGCACCCAGGCGTAGCGCGCTGCGTAAACAGTCTGATGCTGTATCACCGCCCCCGATAATTGCGACCCTTTTACCTGCCTCCGGGCGCTTGCGCTTGTCCTTCGGCAGCAGCTTAAGATCCACATTGGACCGGATCAGGTAATCCGTGGCTAGGTACACCCCGGGAAGATCTACACCGGGAACGTCCATCTTGGCGTCAATACCGGATCCAACACCGATGAAAACCGCATCAAATCCATTTGAAAGTAGGTCGTCAACCGTCTTTTCTTCGCCGATACGCGTATTGGTGACGAACTTTGTCCCAGCAGCTTTGAGGTCATCGATCACAGCGTTCACGATTTCTTTCGGGAGTTTGAAGTTAGGGATACCGTAAACGAGCAATCCGCCTGGCGCCGTGAGGGCTTCAAATATGGTTGCATCATGCCCTTTGCGGCGAAGCTGTTCGGCGCACGCTAAACCCGAAGGCCCTGAGCCAATAATGGCCACCTTTTTCCCGGTTTTCTCCCCAACGGGAATTTCGACTTTTCCGTGTTTGCGCTGGTAGTCGGTCACAAAAGCTTCGATTGCACCAGTAACCACGGGCTCATTTCTCTTGTTGCGCACACAAGCGCCCTGGCATACAGCCTCGTGAGGGCAGACGATGCCGCAAATCTCGGGCATCGAACTGGTTTGCCTGTATACCTCAGCCGCTCCGATGAAATCACCCGCTTCGATTAACCACATGGCGGAAGGAATATCGTTATGGACAGGGCAAGCTTCCACACAAACAGCCGGGTCCGGGCAGTGGATGCAGCGTTCAGCTGCAAGTTGCGCCTCTTCAGGAGTAAGTGGGATAAATGTCGCGCCAAAATCAGTGAGGCGTTCAACAACTGGCCGAGCTCTTTGTTCGACCATGTCTATTTTCATGCGCGCTTTTCGATCAATTTGTAATTCGCCGCTTGGCGGAACAGACATAGGGCTTCTCCATTAAAAGCTGTACGGGAACGAACACAATAAGATAATACAAACCAAAGTGGACAAATATTAGTTTAAATCGTCACTGTCAAATGTGACGGTTGTCACAAGAAATTTGAATCACTTTCTGCGTCAAGCCAACTGCAGGATGGCTGGAGTACTCCTTTCGGATATGCTCAGCCACGATTGCCGGTTACACTTTAAGACGAATCATACGCATAGGGTAGGTATAGGCTCTACGTGGATTGCGATAAAATTCCCAATAAGATCGGTTGCGTATTTGTAGCATAGTGAGGACATTGAGAAACCTCCGGGGGCTTCTTTAGATCAGTTTGACCAAGATACTACTTTTGGATTGCGTACCTGAAGATCCACGCTT
>JBFFQB010000180.1:0-3473 GCA_041573795.1 Anaerolineales bacterium | reverse complement strand
AATATTTCCCAGCTGCAGGGGGTATATTGGACTGGCAGTGGTGGAGAGTTAAAGGCACTAAATCACTTTCCTCCTCTTTACCCCATTACTGTCGCGGTATTTTCATGGCTTGGTATGTCAGCGACATCTGCGGCGCGTGTGCTTGGGATGATCTTGGCCGGCGTAAATACATACTTACTTGGCTATGTCCTCTATCGCAATACACAATCCGTTCCAGCGATGATCATAGGGGTATCCACGATCTTCTTTGTACCTGCAGTCTTTGGCTTGCATTTACAGGCCATGTCTGAACCCCTCTTCATGCTGTGTATGCTGCTTGCACTTTCCATTGGCGCAGAATATCTGCGCAATCAAGAAATGAAAACTATCGTGGCTGCGGCAGTGATGGCTGGCATGGCAGGGTTGACCCGATGGATAGGTACCTCCGTGCTACTATCCCTCATCATAGTTACCTTCTTCATTGGACATGGCTCCTGGCGATCGCGCGTTAAGACCACGATACGGGTTGGTCTTATCGGTTTATTGCCAATCCTTGGATGGATGTTGCGCAATTGGTCGCTCACAGGATCGTTAACGAACCGCACATTTGTCGTACATCCTATCGATATCGATACGATTCGTACCATACTGGATGTTGTATTCAGCTGGCTTACAACCATTTATCTCTCCCACTGGGTACAAGGATTTCTGCTTATAGGCTTTTTCTTGGGAGGCTATATTTACCTGACATGGCGGCGGGTAAGGTTAAAGGATCGACGCGGAAGTATATTTGCAGCACATTTATTTTTGATTTTCCCACCTTTCTACTTGCTTCAGTTGGTCATATCTCTTTCATTCTTTGATGCTTCAACCCGCATTGATGAACGTATGCTGTCGCCATTTTTTGTTTCTATGATGGTATCGGCAATATTGCTAATTTATTCACTAGGCAATCGATGGTTGAAATGGATTCTCATGACAGGTTTCATCGGCCTGTTTGTGTTGGGCCCATTACCCGATCAATGGAAGCAAACGCAAGCTGTGATTTCAAGTATTCGTCAGAATGGCGCAGGTTTTACGACGAAGTATTGGCAAAGCTCAGCATTAATCAATTGGATACAAGAGCAGGATGATGATGCCATTATTGTGACCAATCGGGCGATGGTTGTGAACTTCCTGACGGGATTACCTGCCATTCAGATTCCTGAGAAGTGGGATCCCGTGAAAGATCAAGTCAGGGAGGATTATCAATTTGAAATCGATCAAATATCAGCCGACCTCAAACTGCCGAAAGCATACCTGGTGTTGTTCGAATATCAGGATTTATCAGCTTTCGAGAATGAGGAATGGATAGAGCCCCTTGTTTTAATCCATCAAATCTCTGAAGGAGTCATATATTCTTATTCTGAATAGCCCCGTAAATTCAAGAACCAAAAAGTCGTGGGGCTCTTTTGAGACATAATGAGTTGAGCTGAATGATGATTTGTATTTGCGGTCTCTTGAGGCATGCGATGTTATACTCGGGTCGGTCCACGAGCGTTTCAAATTTATTAAATTTGATGGTCAATAGAACTGAGCGATATTCAAACATGGTGAGCTTGTGATAGACCCACTTGATTATTTTCGCCTTAGTGGCCGAGCCGCGATTGTTACTGGCGGGGCGGGATTGCTTGGATGGGAATTCTGCCGGGTTCTTGCCCACGCCTCCGCGCATGTAATCCTGGCAGATAAGGACCAGTCGAGTGCTGAAAGACTACTTGCAGCGCATCAAGAACTTGGTCTTGATATCGTTTATTTCCCGCTGGATGTAACCGATCCGAGTTCATGCAGCGAACTAATCGAATTTGCCCTCGAGCAATATTCAGGTGTCGACATTCTTGTTAACAGCGCTGCGCTGGATCCCAAATTCGATCCCGATCATGCAGGGCAACAGACGAATCGATTTGAAGAATTCCCCCTTAAATCCTGGCAGCAAGCGGTGGACGTAAATCTCACTGGGATGTTCCTCGTCACACAGGCAGTAGCGCATTCCATGGCAGAGGCTGGTAAGGGATCCATCATCAATATTTGCTCAACCTATGGGCTTGTTGGACCAGACCAGCGAATCTACCAGAAGCCAGGAGAAGGGGAGCGATATAAGCCAATATACTATTCCGTTACAAAAGCAGGCGTTCTGGGCTTTACTCGCTATCTAGCGGCGTATTACCAAGGTACAGAAATCCGCGTGAACGCGCTCACACCGGGAGGGGTCTTTAACGACCACGATGATGCCTTTGTGGAAGCTTATGCCGCGCGGACGATCTTGGGGCGCATGGCCCGCAAAGATGAGATGAGCGGCGCGCTCCTTTTCCTTGCTTCCGACGCCTCTTCCTATATGACCGGCGCCAATCTAGTCGTCGATGGGGGCTGGACGGCATGGTAGCCAAGGCTAAGATCCTTGGAATTATCCCAGCACGTGGTGGAAGCAAGACCGTCCCGCGGAAAAACGTTCGGATCCTCGCAGGGCATCCACTGCTGGCTTACAGCATTGCCGCCGGATTGCAGTCAAATGCAGTTGATCGCGTAATCGTATCAACAGATGATGAGGAGATCGCGGCGATTGCAAAGGAATATGGCGCAGAGGTCCCCTTCGTGCGGCCGATGGCGCTAGCACAGGACGAAACGACGGATTACCCGGTTTTCAAACATGCCCTGGATTGGTTAAATGAGCACGAGTCTTTCAAGCCTGACATAATCGTCCAGCTTAGACCGACCTCACCATTGCGTCCGCCTGATTGTGTTGATCGGGCGATCGAATTGCTCCAAGCTAATCCCGAAGCAAGCTCAGTGCGCGGGGTGATTCGCGCGGGTCAGAACCCCTACAAGATGTGGCACGTTGGTGATGATGGTCAACTGAAACCGCTTCTAGAAACCGATTTTGATGAGCCTTACAACATGCCACGCCAGCGCTTGCCACAGGCATACTGGCAGACAGGACATATCGACGCCATTCGCACCAGCACGATTGAAGCAGGATCCATGAGTGGTGAAATGATTCTGGCCTTGATCCTCGATGCACGCTACGCCGTTGATATTGATAACGAACGGGATCATGAGCGTGCGGAATGGTTAATCCAACAGGGTGATCTGCCACTGGTAATACCAGGTAGAAGCCCCAGATCTTTGCCTAAGGACATTGAATTGCTCTTGCTTGATTTTGATGGGGTATTAACTGATAACCGGGTTTGGGTGGACGCAGACGGACGAGAATTGGTCGCGGCAAACCGGGGTGATGGCTGGGGCATTGCGCGTTTGAAGGAAGCAGGCATTCGTATCGTGGTGGTCTCAACCGAGACCAATCCGGTTGTGGCTGCGCGGTGTCAGAAACTGGACATCGAAGTCTTTCAAGGATTACCAAATAAGGCTGAAACAATAAGTTCCTTCCTTCAGCAAGAGAAGATCGCTGCAGAGTCAACGGTATTTGTTGGAAACGATGAGAATGACCTGCCCGCCTT
>JBFFQB010000179.1:0-3658 GCA_041573795.1 Anaerolineales bacterium | reverse complement strand
TGGCCCTTTGTCGAAATGATGTAGACCCCGATCTGTTGGGGCCTATTGCTTGTGCGTGCACCCGCAGCGAGTGTTCCTTCCTAAGCATCCCTTCAATCTACTCTATAAGCGCCCAAGGCCAATTAAATTAAAACAAAGGGTGGACGCTGCCTTCACCCTTCCTGATCTGTCTTAATTGCAATTACTCGTAACGCAGCGCCTCCACCGGTTCTAAGTCAGAAGCACGCTTGGCTGGATACCAGCCAAAGAACAGCCCAACTGCGGCCGAGAACAGTGTCGCCAGCAACACCGCTTCCAACCCGACGACCGGATCTATGTCGGCATTAGCACGTAGTGCAATAAAACCCACCAGCTCTGAGAGCGCCCAACCGAGGACAATACCGACAATTCCACCTAACAGACTTAACAAGGCGGATTCAGTCAGGAACTGAAGCAGGATATCTCGCTTGCGGGCGCCCACGGCTTTGCGCAAGCCTATCTCGCGCGTCCTTTCCGTGACTGAAACCAACATGATATTCATGATGCCTATACCACCAACCAACAACGAAATCCCGGCAACCCCTCCTAGAAAGATGGTGAAAACATTCGTGATCTGGTTGGCGATATCGAGGAAGCTCTGCTGCGTGAAGACGGTAAAATCATCTTCGCCAATCGTGGTCTTGTGTCGTTGTCGCAGGATCGTGGCGATCTCTTGTTCCGCCGAGGGGACAGCGTCCGCGCTGATCGCTTGAATCAGGATCATATCCACTCGATCACGTGTGGCCCGGCGCATCAGCCGCGTTTGCGCAGTTGATAAGGGGATAAATATCTGATTATCATCGTTGGAGGGTCCTTGCCCTCCTTTGGCAACAGTAACGCCGATCACGCGGAATGGCTGACCCTCAACACGCACGGTTTCCCCAATGATGCCTTCACTCCTACCGAACAACGTGTCGGCCACCTCGGGCCCGAGCACAACCACGGCAGCGCGTCCTAAGAGTTGGGTTTCGGTAATGAATTCGCCTTCCGCCATCGCGATGTTGCGAACCGTCTCATGCTCCGGGATGACACCATAGGCCTGGACAAAATCACTCTCGCCCAGGGCAGTCAATTCCACATTGCCTTGGAGCACGGGCGCCACGCTGATGATCGATGGCGCCGCAAAGGGGTCACGCATCGCATCAACATCACCCAGGGTGAGTGGCTTGGGATTGCGCACCTCTTCGCTTCCGCCTCTCATCACAAAGAGTAAGTTGACGCCAATATCACTAATAGAGCCCGTGATTGTATTCTGTGCACCGGCACCAATCGATAGCATGGCAATCACCGCACCCACCCCTATGACGATACCCAGAATCGTCAAACCCGAGCGCAATTTGTTGCTGGAAAGACTATCTAACGCTTCAATCAAACTTCTTGCTAAATCCATCGATCACACACTAATATCCATCACGCTTGCTCTACCACTTTCCTCTCTATCTTTCGATCCTCAATCACCAGACCATCAAAGAGTTGAATGATGCGATCCGTTTGTGCCGCGATTTCGGGATCATGCGTGACAAAGACGAGCGTAGTACCAAATTCTCTATTGAGATCAAGCAGGATTTTCATCACCTCATCACCAGACTTCGAATCGAGGTTGCCAGTTGGCTCGTCGGCAAGAATCATGGCCGGATTGTTAACCAGCGCTCGGGCGATGGCCACACGTTGCTGCTGACCACCGGAGAGCTCGTTCGGACGGTGGTGAATGCGATCCCCCAGACCGACAGATTCGAGTGCTTCTATCGCCCGTTTACGGCGCCCATTCGAAATTCCGGCGTACCGCATAGGGAGTTCGACATTGGATAGTGCCGTCTGGCGGCCAAGCAGATTGAAACTCTGGAAAACAAACCCTACTTTCTGATTACGGATCAAAGCCAATTCATCATCCTGGAGATCCGACACCAGGTCCCCATCGAGACAGTAGCTCCCTGCTGTAGGTCGATCCAAGCAACCCAAAATATTCATTAACGTGCTTTTCCCCGACCCTGAAGGGCCCATGATAGAGACGACCTCACCACGGTTGAGACAAAAATCGACACCGCACAATGCGTGCACCTCAATCTCTCCCATAATGTAGGTCTTTTTCAAACCATGGGCTTCGATAACGCAATCAATCTCGCTCATCGAAACTGCCTCGCAAAGGGAGGTTCCTCCCCAAATTCAAATTCGAATTGGGGTGGATTTAAGACGATGCTGTCACCGGCACGGATATCGCCTTCAAGGACTTGGCTGTATTGATCGGAGGTTGCCCCCAGCTCGACCTCGACGAGCTCTGCCATTCCAGCCTTCATCAAGTAGACGACACGCTGACCATCGCGCACCCGTACGGCGCGATTGGGTACCAGGACGACATCTTCAATTTCCTCAACGACAATGTTTACCGCAGCAGTCATTCCGGGGCGAATGTTTTCATCAATTTGGAGGATCTCTACGGTAAGCGGAAAGCTCACCACACCCTGGATCGAGATCCCTACTTGTCCAATCTCAATCACTACACCCTCATACTCCTTATCAAGGATGGCATCGAAAATCAGTGATACCGATTGATCCAGTGCAATTCGGTTGATGTCAACTTCAGATATCTCAACATCGACAAGAAGGCGAGACAGATCATCTATACGGAAGGCGGGCGTACCTGGGAAAACCTGATCGCCAGGCATCACATCAACACTGGTGACCGTGCCCCCGAAAGGCGCAGTAATCCTAGCCAATTCCAGTGTAGCTTCGGCGGCTGTGATGCGCGCCTGAGCTGCAGTGATATCGCCCTGAGAGGGTCCATCCTTTACGCGCTCCCACTCCCGTTGGGCATCTGCCAGTTTGGCTTCGGCTAAAGCAACATCAGCTTCAAGCAGGGCTTGCTCAACTTCCGTCGGGCTACCCAGGTACCAATTGATATTCCTCTGTATAGAATCCCGCTTTTGCTTGGCGGCGATGAGGTTTGATAGCGCCAAAGCCCGGTTGGCATCCCCCCTGGCGTGATCATAACGCTGTTGGGCTACATCGACCTCTTCTTTCGCCAGGACGAGGTTTGCTTCAGCCCCCCGAATGGTATTACTGTTAGCGCGATTGCCTTCTTGTCTAACCGTAAAGATGTATTCTGCATCTTTCAGGTCATCTTCGGCCTGCGCCAATGCAAGTTGCGCTGTCGCCTGCGTTTGCTGTGATTCAAGCAAGTCCTCAAGGGCGCGTTCCGCTGCCACAAGATCCGCCTCTGCTAAGACGATTTGCGAAGATACCGTCTTTCGATCCAGTGTAGCCAGGATCCGATCAGCCCTCACCATATCTCCCTGCTTGGCGTTAACCGTCTCCACGGTGCCACCTGTTTGGAAGGCAAGCGTGGCAGTTTGATTCGCTCGAACCACACCTGTCGCCCCTACCGTTGCAGTGAGTGGACCCACACGCACGAGTTCGGTCTGCAGTTCAGACATGGCCTCTTCGAATCGAGCCTGAGAGTAGGCGCGAAAAGCAAAAAATCCAATCACGATAATCGCAATTATTGCAGCGATGATCCACCATCGTTTCATTTGATGAACTTCCTCCATCTAGATCCCAACAGAATCCAATCTGATGACATCAACCTTGCGTAGTAATGTAACACCTTTTGATGAAGGTTTAGTGAAGATTTGCCAAGCGTGGA
>JBFFQB010000178.1:0-3700 GCA_041573795.1 Anaerolineales bacterium | reverse complement strand
CTTGAGCTAACATTTTTACAAGCACAATTACCGCATAACGTCTCGCTGCCCCGTAAAGACATCGGGGTGAACGAGAGCGGACCCCGTGCGAGGCGCGAATTACTACTGAGGCTGGTGTTTCGGCACCGGGCTTTTTCATTGTAAGATCAAAGCGGGACCGCTCCCCACTCCGCTATCGCTACGGGGTGCTACGCGAAGCTCGAGGCTGTTAGCCAACAAAACATTCAAAACCTAGATTTAACCTGATAGGTAGATCATCATAAAGAAAAAGGGAAGCGATCGATGAAGAGAAACATATTTTCCTTGTTCTCTTTTATCACTATCGTCTCAATTTGTGGATGCAGCGCTGCTGACCCAATGAGGGACATTGCTAATTATCTCGAAGAATTAGATGCGAAGGATCAGTTTTCAGGAGCGGTGCTGGTTGCCAGAGATGGAGATCCAATTTTAGAGAGGGCATTTGGTATTGCCAATAGAAATTATGATGTGCCCAATCAGCTCGATACGAAATTCAATCTAGGGTCAATGAACAAGATGTTCACAGCAGTTGCTATTCTACAACTCGTCGAGCAGGGAAAGATATCTGTAGATGACAAGATCGTCGAATACATACCCGGATATCCTAACCAGGAAGTGGCAAATACAGTAACAATCCATCAACTGCTTACCCATACGTCCGGCCTGATGGATTTCGTATCACAAGAGTGGCGTGAGATATCTAAAGATCAGCTTAGGGAGATTGATGATTACCTACCCTTATTTGTAGATAAGCCCTTGCTTTTCGAACCTGGGACTCGAAGTTCCTACAGCAATTCGGGATTCATTGTGTTAGGTATGATCATCGAGGAAGCCACTGGGCAAACTTACTTCGATTATGTAAGGGAGAATATTTATCAACCTTGTGGGATGACGGATACTGATTCTTTCGAGGTAGACAGAATAGTGCCCAATGTGGCCATCGGATATGCAGGGAATATCCGTAATTACGGCGAATTAGCAAGTAACTTCTATTGGCTTCCGTTCAAAGGCATTTCCGCTGGCGGAGGGTATTCAACCGTGGGAGATATGCTCAATTTCAGTAATTGTTTGGTGAACCATCAACTCTTGAATCCTGAGTTTACGGATATTCTGCTGGAAGGCAAAGTTGATAGTCCCATTCCGGGCTTTGACGGTAAATATGCATATGGATTTATGGTCAGCACGATAAACAATCACCATGTTGTCGGTCATGGTGGCTCTCTCCCTGGAGTTTGTTCAAATCTGGATATAATTACTGATTTGGGATATACCGTCGTCGTCCTTTCTAATAGCTCTCACGACTGCATCCGGGTGATGCTAAAAATTCATGAAACGCTACTAAATTAGGTTGTTTGAGCAAATCCATTGCTGGCTAACGTCTCGCTGCCCCGTAAAGACATCGGGGTGAACGAGAGCGGACCCCGTGCGAGGCGCGAATTACTACTGAGGCTGGTGTTTCGGCACCGGGCTTTTTCATTGTAAGATCAAAGCGGGGCCGCTCCCCACTCCGCTATCGCTACGGGGTGCTACGCGAAGCTCGAGGCTGTTAGGCGGCATCTTCCAAACGATAATTTGATCGGAGATAAGCAGATGGACCAATATGCATTCTTCTACTTTATGAAGGACGATCCGGAGCGAATCCGAGACACTGCCCCTCGTCATGCCGATTACTGGAAAGCACTTGCGCCCCGTGACTATCGGGGTGGTCCTTTCGCCGACCGTAGCGGTGGGCTAATTACATTCTCAGCGCCAGACGAAGCTGAAGCAGAGAGAATGGTGTCTGAGGATCCCTTCGTTACAGCTGACGTCCTCTCCCAAAAATGGCTGAAACCTTGGGATGTTCCCTAGCGCATTTGGAGCGCTGAAGTCAAGCCGCTAGGACACTGCAGGATGGCAGTCGTTCGCAAGAGTACAAGAAGATGACACTGACTCTCGGTAGCCTGAGCATTACTATCAAATCTGGTGCTCTGATCCCTGTACTATTAATGATTCCAAATGTGGTGTGGATGCTGGTCCCCACGTCAGATCAGAGCGAGCAAGCTTCTGTCCCAATTTTCCTAACGATTGTTGAGAACGCTGGCAGAGTAGCGGTGTTGATTTTGCCATTTTTCTTCTCTTTGGATGTGAATAAGAAATTCTCGACACTAGCATTGGCTGGAATAGGGCTGGCACTGGCAATCTACTATGTATCTTGGATTAGATATTTCGTGGGAGGAAGGTCAGCCGAGCTTCTCGGAGAACCGTTGCTTGGCATTCCCGTGCCCATGGCAGTGGCTCCTGCAGTGTTTCTCGTTCTTTCGTCGTATTTGATGGGTTCCTGGTCGATGTTGGGAGCGTCGATCATGTTTGGTATCGCACATATTTGGGTTTCAGCTCTGAGTCTTTGATTAGAGAAGGTAGATTAGCAGACTCATCACGGATGGTGCTTTGTGGAATCAAACATCTTAGGGTATATCTGGCATCAGGGGTCTTTGATTTGAAAAAAGAAAAGTGATCCGCCGGCTTGCCACAAAGAGAATGCTCGCCTAACAACTCGCAGCCGTTAACCACATGTTCAAGAAGGAAAGCGATGACAGAAAAGATCATAAAGAGGTATGGACAAAGGGTAGGATATACAGAATCAGAAATTGAACAGTTCCATGAAGGAGGCCACAGAATCAGACAGGTGTCACGCCTATCCCGAGCGGCTGCAAAATACTCAATCCAGGCAGAGGTAATCAATGCCAAAAACTGCAACTCTAGCCACACCGTCGGGCAAAAGTTCATTCTCGATGTGGACGGCAATTTCATATCCAAGCTTTGTCCAAAAAGGATGTGCGTGTATCTTGTATCGCAACTCACGATCCCAGTGGCCCTGATCAACGAGAGACTCAGCGAAGGTCTTGAGCCGAATGACTTTCATTTCATGCGCTACGTCCGTTGCCCGGACACTGGCGTTGATTGCTACGGATACGGTGAGGTCATGCTCAAGGTTCAGGTTGTTCCACGAGTCAAAGAAAAGGGTGATCGACAACACAGTGGCTAACCACTCGCTGGCCTGTAACCCCTCTCCGCTGCGCTGCGGGGGCGATTTGCGGTACATCAGGCTGAACGAGAGCCCCGGGAGAACATCGGTGTGCACGCGACAGACCAGGGATGCGCGGCGAAAATTGATCAAAAGTCCGAACCCTGGCTACTCAGCTCGAGACCGTTAGAGCGCTCAATAAATGAAATTTCGAGGTTCTTATGAGCATTACTCTGGCTGAGAAATACGTTGTTAAGGCAGAGAAGCGATCCGAGTTTACCCCGTTGCTCAACCAATTCCTTGCATTCAAACAAGATAATCCCGATCTCTTCTCCGGCCTACTGTCATGGAAGTTGTATAAGCAAGATATAGGAAGTCCAGCTGGGATGTAGATCGAGCTATGGGAATTTGAGGACCTACAGCAGATGGAGCAGGTCAATGATAGGGTATTCAGCGATCCAGGGATGAAAGCTATCCAAGAAGCATTCCACCAGCTCGTTGAGCCTACAACACTCAGTTCGTCTATTTGGAGGCCTGTTGCCTAGCTCACGCCTCTATGCAGAGGGACCGGTCGAAATTATGGGCGCTATAACAACTCGCTGGAGCGGACCCCGCACGCGGCGCGAAAGTCAGGTGGGCAAAGTTTGCGGGTCCGCTCCCCACTCCGCTATCGCTACG
>JBFFQB010000177.1:0-3830 GCA_041573795.1 Anaerolineales bacterium | reverse complement strand
GAGGTCCACTAATACTATTCAAGAAAGGATCACTTTTAGAAGGGGGAATCACCGGGTTGTAATGCTAGGATTCTAATCAACTCAAGGTCCGATCATGATGCTTCTGTTTACTGTGCTAATCGGATACCGATACGGCAAGGGCAATCAACGACATTCTCGTCATCTAACGCAAGCCTATTTGGAACCCTGAGCCTAAATGACAGGGCGATTGTTTGGATTCATATATTTATCGATATATCTCTATCGGCTTCTGATAGTTACCCTTATCAGCCTCCGATTAGTTGTGTTATCGCATCCTCATATTCTAATTAACTCGATTGGTGGATACTCTTGCGACTTCAGCTGGTTGGAAGTGCTCGAGATCTTAAGCCAGCCAATCAGGCCATTTGGGTTTGGGCTGCTTTTGTTCGCTCGATATCCGGGTGAGCTCCCAGGCTCTCAAACGCAGCCAGCGCCCGAGCGAAATACCCATCCGCCGCTTCAGCATTAGATTTGGCCGACTCCAACTCGCCCAGCTCGAAAAGTGTGCGTCCGATCTGCCAGAGGGTGCCAAGCTGTTCGAATATTTCTAGCGCGTCGTGCAATCTCTCTCCCGATTGTTCGAACTCGCCCGCAAGCCGATGTGCCACGCCTGCGGCGCGATGTGCTACCGCAAGGTAGGGACGGTGCTCATCCCGTTCAGCGAGAGCCTGGAGCTTGGGAAGGTATTTCTGGATTGCAGATTCGTCTCCAACCCAAGCAGCCGAGTCAACCAGCATCATAGAAACGATGTGTTCATGTGCCATCGTGCCGCGCTTGACTGGTTGGCCTGAAAGTTCTAGCGCCGATCCCAACCTGTTTTCTACCAGGGCGAACTCGCCCTCTACCAGTATGGGTATCGAGTCTCAATAGAACTGGTTTCTTTGCCACATGGCGGGTTCGCCTGACATCGAAACCATGTAATCGAAGGACTCTTGTGCGTAGGTTTTAGCTTGGGTTGAGTCGCCACGCAACGCGTGGACACCTGCGCTCAGCGCGACAAAGAATCAGGTCTCACCTACTTGCTCGCGTGTATAACGCAGGTCGAGCTCGCGCCACTTCTCCTCAATGGCGAGTACTTCTTCCCAACGGTCCAATCTGAAGAGGCATTGAGCCTGGATCCCCAAAGCGTTTGCAATCTGGTCAGGCGCCTGGATCTCGGTCGCGAGTTCTTCGGCCGTCTTCAGATACGGGAGGGCGGCCTCATACTCCCCAACATACATCAGGGCAGCGCCTGTCCCCCGCTGGGCGTCTATGATCTCACGTTCATCATCGAACACATCAGACTGGCTGATCTCCAACCGCCGCTGTGCAACCCGCAAGTTTTCTCGCAGTCGGCTTTGCCCGTCTAACACGTTTGCCAAAGCACCCAAAGCCTGGGATAGGAGAACACCATCATCGAGCTCTTCTGCCATCTCAACCGATCGCTCTGCGAAACCTTGGGCTGCTTCCCAATCCGGTGGGGTTTGCACCCGCCACGCATCGATCGAGAGCGCAACCAGCAGGCGGACTGTTTCGGCATGGGCAGGTTCAGCCTCCATCGCCTTCAGGCTGTCCCGCAAACTGCTTTGAGAACTCTGGCTGAACTCGCTCACCTTCTGGTAAGCATCCGCATCAACAGACCACTTTGCTTCGGTGGCGATCTCAACAATCTTGCGGTGCAAACGCACAGCCCTGATGTTGTCTGTGTCGGGATTATCTTCAATCAATTCGAGGGCTTGCTGGTAGAGCGAGATCGCCTCCGTGAAGTCCCTTACCATGCGGCATACGTCCGCCAATTCTTCGATCACCACAGTGTAGGTCTCTCGATTTTCATTAGGATCCAGCAATTGGAGAGCCTTCTTGAGATTCTGTTCGGCTTCGCTGTAAGCATAGATAGCGACTGCCTGCTTGGCGGCCATGCGGCTGTATTCAATCGCTTTGCTGTGCTCACCGGCCAGCGTGAAGTGATGGGCGAGCAAGCCATACAAACCGTCCAGGCGCTCAGGGTAGAGGGCTTCCATCACCTCGCCCACCCTGCAGTGAAACTCCTGACGGTGTTTGAGCAAGATCGTCTTATAGACAGCTTCCTGAGTGAGTGGGTTGCGAAATGAGTATTCGATTTCTGGGACTCGTGCCGATTCGCGGATCATGTCCAGGCGAAGCAGAGTTCTCAGATGCTGGTCCAATTCTGGACTAGCATCGTTTACTGCTTGCAGCACCCGCAGATAAAAATTACGACCAATCACTGAAGCCAGCTGAAGTGTAGCGCGCGTCGCTTCCTCAAGTTGATCCATACGGGCTGCCAGAAGTGATTGCAGATTATCCGGGATATCAAAATCAGCGGCATCTTTCGTTGCAACCCAATAGCGTACTGTATCTTCGCCAACCTCCCGATCCTCAGGGATGACGACCCTGTTTTCGATCAACGCCCGCACAACTTCTTCGATGAAGAATGGGTTACCAGCAGATTTCTCAAGGATGTTGGATCGCAGAGCGTCAGGGATTTCGGCGATTGCCAGCAGGCGGTTGACCAGTTCAGCCGACTCGGCTGTAGACAAAGGCCGGAGGGAGATTTCTGTATAACGATGGTGGAACTCCTCATCAGCGGTAGTCTTGATCTGCCAGGCAGGTGCATGTCGGTCCGCACGCATAGCCCCAATCACGACCAACGGTATCTCCGCTGTCAGCTGTAGAAGGTTTTCTATCAGCTGGATCGATGCAGGGTCACTCCAATGCATGTCATCAAACACGAATACAGTCGGTTGATCGGAAAAACGGATTCGCAACCATTGCTGCATCACATCGATGAGTTCAATTTGAAAAGACTCTCCGTCAATTGCGGGGCCACCATTGCTGCTTACCAAACCGAACAGCGCTTCAAAGAGGTGCTTGGCGCGATTTCTGGTTTCTGCAGGCAAACTCTCGACAAGAGACGTTAATTTCTTCTCCATCATGCGGGGCGCGTCGTCATACCCGATACCGCTCACTCGACGAATCAGGCGATGAACCAAACCGTAAGCCTGATGAGTTTCGTAGGAGAGACTGCTCATCTCGAACCAGTTCACGTCAAAACCGGGTTGAGCTTCCACGTATTGGTGAGATTCATACACCAGGCGGCTTTTTCCCAAACCAGCCTCACCAAGAAGAAGGACGATCCGGCCGACTCCTTGTCTCAAGCCATCGACCACGTTCTGCAATGTGTCCATCTCATCCTCACGCCCCACGATCTCGGCGTGAAGCCCTTCGATGCCTCTGACCCGCCCGACAGCCCTTTTTCTCTCAAGCACCCGATATGCCAATACCGGTTCGTCCTTACCCTTCACCTCGATGCCCCCCAGCTCGTCAAATTCGAAAAGAGGTTTTACCAGCTTGTAGGTATCGTGGGCGATCTGGACCGTTCCCGGCGCTGCAGTTTGTTCCATACGTGAGGCAAGGTTTATCGCGTCACCCAATGCGGTGTACTCCATGCGCAGGTCTGATCCGACCGCACCCACGACGACCAGACCGGTGTTGATGCCGACCCTGACACTGAGATCGATTCCCCACTCTTGCATGACCTTCTCGCTGTATGGCGCGATCCCCGAAACAATATCCAGACCAGCCAGGACAGCCCGCTGCGGATCGTCCTCATGAGCCAAAGGTGCGCCAAAGAAAGCGAGGATCGAATCGCCCATCAAGCGCGCGACCGTCCCCTCGTAGGTGTAAACCGGTTTGATCATGTGCTCAAAAGCGCCGTTGATGATTTCGGACCACTCTTCCGGATCTAATTGTTCTGCAGCAGAAGTGGATCCCTTGATATCGCAGAAGAGCATCGTGACAACACGGCGTTC
>JBFFQB010000176.1:0-3844 GCA_041573795.1 Anaerolineales bacterium | reverse complement strand
GTCATCGCTGATCGCTGCGAACTGCGCAAAGAAGTAGGGGATGATCACCGGACCACGCTCGATCAGCAGACGTTGGATTTCCGCATAGGCCTCGATCCTTTCCGCTTCATCTAAAGTAGAACCAGCAGTCGCTGAAAGTTCATCAAACATTTCATCACAAAAATGTGATTCGTTCCAGACGGCATCACACTCCAACATAACATCAAGATAGAATTGCGGCACGGGCCTGGATCCCCACCCTGTGATTCCGAGGTTTACTTCCAGCCAACCATTTTCACCATAATAAACACTTTCAGGTTCGACGAAAATCTCGACATCGACGCCTGCGGCTGACCACTGTTCCTTCAAGACGGAGGCCAGATCGGGTCGCCCGCCTGTATCCGGGGTATGTAGCTCCAGGGATAGACCTTCCTCATAACCCGCCTCTCTCAGTAATGCTTTTGCAGCCTCAATATCTCGTGCTGGAATGGGCGTGTCTTCAGAGTAATACGTTGGATACAGAGGTCCTATTGGGCTGTCCCGACCCACTGCCCCAAACCCCTGCTGTACAAGTTCGAGAATTGCCGCGCGATCCGTCGCCAGCTTTAAAGCCTGGATCACTCGTGCATCGTTGCCAGGCTCCCGATCAGAGCGTAATCGAACAAGATCGAATCCATTCGTGGGGATATCTATTGTGACGATACCTTCCTCATCCTGAAGACTGGTGAAGAGCGATGTTGGCATGCGCATCACCAGATCGATCTGCCCGCTGCGTAGGGCGTTCACGGAAGCTGCTTCATCATTAAAAAAGACGATTTCGAGCCCGGCAAGCTTGGGCTGTCCTGGAAGGAAATATTCCTCGTTTGCCTCCAGGACAATACGATCTTCAAGAATGTATTCGGCTACTTTGAAAGGTCCGGTGCCGTTGAAATTAGTATCAGCATCTTCAGTACCTGCTTTGAGGATCAGGGCGTGATTGTCGCTCAGATCAAACAAAAAGAACGGATTTGACTCAGTCAATGTGAACGTAACTTCAAGCTCACCCGTGGCTGACACCATTGCTACGTTGCTATACAGACTAGCTGTGGGCAGCTCAAGGACTGGATCGCGTAAACGGTTAAACGTCCAGACAACATCCTCGGCCGTGAATTCGCTGCCATCATGGAAAACCACACCTTCCGCGAGCTGGAAGGTATAGGTCAAACCATCATCACTTCTGCTCCACGAAGTTGCCAGCCGGGGTTGGATTTTACTCTCGGGATTGATGTCCACCAGGTAATCGTAGACATGGTTGGCCACCAAAACTTCACTATCCGAAGAAATGAAGGCAGGATCGGTCTGAACAATAGACTGCATGGCAACTCGCAGGATCCCTGCTTTTTCTTCCGCCGCAGGCTGCGCACCGCCACAAGCAGAAAGCAGCAAGGAGACCAGCATACCTATGGTGATCCATTTCAAGCTACTCACCTGACGAGCTTCCCTTCTATTTTGCATATTTCCCTCTCTGAAAAGACCTTAGAAATAGCCAATCCTAGTTTATACCAAATCATTTGAAACCTTAGGGGAAGATGGCATACATTACCAAAAGCGCGTCCCGGCTTCACCCTTGAACGGGCCGACAATTTCGCTTGTAATCCAACCCCCATAAAACCCACCCGGTTGCGCCCGCACGCGCTCCCCATCGAGGTAGCATGCCAACTTCTTGGGATAGAAGGCCAGATACCCAGCGATCTGCTCGAACGCTGGCGTTGGATTCAGGTAAGTCCAGGCGGCATTTACGATGATCCCTGTGCTATACACCAGATCGAAATAGCTTGCCTGCCCTTTCCATTCGCACAATGTCGATCCAGCAGCAGGACGAAGGAGCGTTAACTCAATATCGCTCTTTGGAATGTAATACGTAGGAGGGTGGCTTGTTTCTAGCACGCGATAGGCGCGGGTGCTATCGGCGATCTCGTGCTCCTGATAGCGAACTTGTATATGCCGATCGCTCAATTCAAGCCTTGGTGGTCGCGGGTATTCCCAGACAGATTCCTGACCAGGTCCCGGGGGTACCGGAATTGGCTTCATAACTACCCTACTGTCCTTGGAGCGATCGAAGATGGAGAGGAACACTCGCAGCCATTGGTATGCCACTCAAAAGAGCATTTTATCACGCTAACTCTGGCATGCGAATCTGAGTGGGAAGATGGCTCCAACCAACGAAACTCCCCCGTTTTTTAGCGCGATTTCGATACGATTGGTGCTTGACAGGTCCATGTGAGCATGCTATATTATGCTAAATACCCGAATAACCGGGTAATCGATATAACCACATATTCGAGAAGGAACAGAGCATGCCAGCACCCATAAGAGAAGCCATCCTAGCACCTGAGATCACCCGCTTTCGAGTCGACGCTGAACCGGTGGTAAACGCATTGCAAAGCTTGATGATGCTCACCCGTATCGACAAACTCTCCGGTCTGGATAACTGGGTCATTGAAGCAGCGAGCTCGCTCTCGGAAGAGGCGATCCATCGCAATATGCTCGTGCTGTTTGGGCTGCATAATGCCCTTGCTCCCGATCAACAATGGCCCTCCTTCCCCGCCTACATTCGCCATTTGGAGACGATCGATCCCGTACAGCTGCGAGATAAAGTAATCGATGCCTACTTGGATATTCCGTGCCAAAAGGGTAATCCGAAGCCAGGACTCGAAGAGATCCTGGAGAGTGAAGACGGTTTCCTCGAGTTCCTGCGTTGCCGCTTTGACGATGAATTGATCATGGAGGAAATTGAACGTGAGGCCTACCAACTGCTCACCCAGCCCGAGAAGATGCGGGAGGTCATCACCACGCACTTTAAGACGATGTGGGATGAAGTGTTGAGAGAAGAGTGGGATCGCTCGCTTCCGCTGATCAACGAATCGGTGGCCGCATTTCAAGAAGTTGACCTGAGCAGGATGACAGATGCCGAAGCCATGCATTTCGTCACCGGCCACAGTAGTGAAAAATGGACGCATTTATTTGAAAGCGTTGAAAGCATGGTATTTGTGCCTTCCACTCACATGGGCCCCTACCTGGGGGTGTTTCACAACGCAGATACAGCATGGATCATATTCGGTGCCCGCCAGCCGCAGGGGGTGGAAAAGGTATCTTCGAACCTGAGTCGAGCCGAACTGTTAGTTTGGCTCTCGGCACTCTCAGATGAAACCCGCTTGCACATTCTCGCTCTGATCCAGGAACGCGGCGAGCTATGTGCGCAAGAGATTATCGACCTGCTCGAGCTCAGTCAATCGACATGCTCACGCCATTTACGCCAGCTAACCGCCTCCGGTTATCTGCGCGAACGACGGATCGAGGCAGGCAAATGCTACAGCCTCAATCCTGAACGCTTGCTGGAGACTGCACGCACAATTGAAGGATTAGCCACAACTTGAATCGTCGAATTGAATTCGTTTGATTGAGGTAACAACCGAAGGCTATCCCCAACACCAGGCAGGTTTTGAAGTTGAAGGAGATTATCATGATCGTACCACCGCTGCTCGATTTGCAAGTCCAAAACAATCTCCATAACGAGCACATCATGAAGCTTGCACGCATGCGTCAGCTAAATTCTCACCAGAAGCGATCAAATCGCGCTTGGCGCGCTCAGGTCGTCCGTTTAGGCGCCTGGCTTGAGCGGATCGGGTGCCGCTTGCAGGGCCGTTTCTCCCCTGAACAAAGTATCGAATTTCGCTCACCACTCCAGGATGCTCACTGTCATCAATGCTGAGCACTTCTTATCGCTACGTATTGGATGTCAGGGGTGAAGAGCGCGAGCTCCTAATTCGACCATCTTCTCCCATGTCTGCGAAGTCTTAGCGCAACAGGTGATCAAATCGTGATG
>JBFFQB010000175.1:0-3861 GCA_041573795.1 Anaerolineales bacterium | reverse complement strand
ATAGTGTGTTTCGAGGGGATCGGCCAGGGTCAACCCCTCGCTGGCCAGCTGCTGAAGCCTGGAGGTGAGGTCGAGGAAAGGGATCCCTTGCGCTTCGGCGAAAGCTTGTAAGAGCTGGCGCTGTGCGTTCAAAGAAGAATCCATGCTTTGTCGGAAGACCTCAAGGGAATCAGGCGTTCTTCCACGCACCAGTGTTAAGCAGCCAAGCCGTTGATCCCAGATGTAGTTCATGTCCTGGTTCAACTGGCGGAGCAATGCGTCATCGTCACGGATGATGGGCCAGTAGACGTGAGTCCGTTCGGGCAGGTAGACCAGGATAAAGGTCGCACCTGCCTGCTGGCTGACCTCGGCCATGCGTTTGATGCTACCGCTGGCGATACGCCAGTTCTCCGAATCCTGGATGGTTCTTTGATCGAGCAATAGGGTGGCGGCGTAGGCTGGAGAAAACGTCAGCTCAACTTCTTGCCCGCCGAAGGAACGGGTAAATGGGGTCGCGATATCGTAGTTGATCTCAGATGTGATGTTCCGGTCCTGCCCGAGGAAACGAACCATCTCCTTGATCCCACCGATCAAATCGGGAAGTATGAGGTTATCACCCCAGCGTGGACCCGCTGGCTCAGCAGGTTGGTAGCAGGTGAAAAGATCGTTGCCCTCAAAATAGGCTTCGATGACAAACTGGGGATCACGCAACAGGCCGTAGGCCATCAGTGGGTAGACATGTTTGGGCGGATCAGTTCCCCCCATGCCGAGGTTGAAGACAAAAGTTTCCATCCGCTCCGCTAAGCGCTCAGGCCACGGATATTGCGTTCCCACACCAAAGGTGTGGCTGTCACCGAGCGCGACGATCTTGACCTCGTCAGGAACGGCTTCATTGCCGCGGAATCCAAGCTGGTTGATTCGATAGGAGATCCCTCTATATTCATACTTAAAGCCAGGGATATCGGCGTGGGTACGGCGCCAGTTGCTGCCGACCATACGGGCATAGCCGGGCCAGATCTGTGGAAAGGGTCGTAGGAGCAACTCGATCAGGATGAGGGTGAAGACAAGGGATCCCAGGCTGATCAAAGTCGTGGGGCTGATGATCTCAGTCTTTCCCAGATAGAGGCTGGGCAGCAACCACCAAACACCCAATAGCAGGATCCAGTTTTGACGAAGCGGTGCGATGGCTGCCCAATAGGTCAGTGCAAGGACAAGTGCGAGCAGGAAGATCTGGTGCCAGCGCTGTTGTGTTTGTGGTGGCTTGAGCACCGTATTCCGGCCAATCCATGCCAGTAAGTAGAACAGTAGCAGCGCCAGGACCGGGACAATCAGTGTGCGCAAATAGGTTAGGCCATAGGGTGTTGCCCAGCGAACTGCCTCCTGTTGAGCCTGGAAGAAACTCAGTAGCAGCACCAGGGCCCAGCCTATCGCTCCTGTCCATATGGGCCAGGGGGAATGCACTCGCCGAGATCGTGATTGAACATCCATCGAGCAGACGATAGCCTATCCGGCGCATCTCGGCAACCGTACCGAGGTGGGTTGCGTGTAATCGCACTGCAACTCCTGGAAGTCGAGGGTGAAGTCATCTGACTCCGGATCCATGTCCCCAGGTCGAGGGCATCGAGGTCTTATCCGTCGACCAAGCGTTACCAACCTGGAGGGAAATAAAAAGCTGGGTCCAGGCAGAAGTCGTACGAACAACCTCCTGGCATTGGTCGATCAATAGCGTTATGGGTGTACCCTTTGATGCTTATGAGAAATAGCGTGTTGTCACGCTTCCGAGATTATGAATGAAGGTCAATAAGATCACAGCAATATAGAGGGGATAAAGCCGGGGGATCGCATCGCGAACCCGATCGCCAGCAATGCCAATCAAGAGCGCCAGGAAGGGGAAAATTTGCAGGATGTAGGTTGCTTTGATGGTATCTCCGTCTGGGCTTGGATATTGGATTAAAAACCAGAGATAACCAATGAGAGTGGATATGATAATGGTGGTAAAGAAAGGGATATGGAGTTGATCCTGGTAATGTCTGTGGTTGAAGATATATTTTAGTGTTGTCAAAGTCCCCCAGCCGAAGCATAAGAGCGCAATCGCGGTTGGCAGGATTGAAAAAAGATTAACCCTCCCAAGGTATGGCGCGATACCAGCTCGATTAGTTTGGAGCCATGTTGGTGAGGAACCTTCCTGTAACGCTTTGTAGAGGCGGTCACCCTGGACTGGTTTGTTTGTACGCACATCCTCACCGTACACTAAATAATACTGCCAATAGTCTCCCCATGTTTCAGTGTAAAAAATTGGAATCAACTGATTGTCGAACGAATCCCGGATAGGGTCAGAAAATAGTTTGCCGTTTCCCCTGCCGACATAAAAGGACATGGCTTTGTTCTTCAGCGAGAATTGTTCCGTAGGTTCGCGGTTGAATGCGGTCATGGATCCGAATCGAAGCAGCAGTGAGATGTAAAACCAACCAGAGATCAGAAATGCGATTATCCCCGATAGCGCAAAAGCACGAAACAACCGACGGCGACGTTCATTCTGAACGCTAAGGAGAAAGGTCGCGAAAAGGGCGAGCGCAGGCAGAATGAGGATCCCCCATTGCCGGGATAGGAGGGCGGCGCCAAAGTATGCGCCCGATAGGAGCGAGAAGCGGATTGGATTTACACGATATTTCCAAAGATCAATCATTTGTTCAACATAAAGGAGAATGAAAAAAACTAGATATGGCTCTGCACGAATATGTGCATGGGACTTATACCAAACAGGGAGGGTTAGAAGGGCGATAAGGGTCAAATCCTGGTAGGCATGTTTTGCTCTTGATGTTCGATCGGATATTCGTACGACGACAAGCGCCGATCCGAGGGCAAGGAAAACGTTGATTATCTGGGCGAGCTTTAGTGTTAGAAAGAGTGAGAGATTAAAAACGCCATAGAACAATGCCGGTATGACGAAAGGGAGTGGGGGGGCGAAGAACTCGTCGCTATCTTCAATCTCTGGAAGTCGACCTTCTGCCAGGGTTTCGATGTAGGCAACGACATCACCAGCGTCATAACCGACATAGGGGTTATGAATCAGAGCATTGACGAGACAGAGCGCAAACATAACGACAAGTATGAGTTTGGAAAGAATACTCAGCTTGAATATGGTTTTCATTTCTGAAATTATGTTCCTGAATAGAAATCAAGGTTACTATAAAACCGTACCATCGCCTCCTAGGCGTATATGCCAGATCCGGCCAATGGAAGTGAATTGGATCCAAACCTGATCTCAGTATTATATTGGCAGGTGCATGCGAATCGTGGCTGCCGACATGGTTCCATATGAGTTTATACCCGGATCGTGCGGATCAATCCTGTTTTATGGATCCTTTCATAAGGCATGACACGATCCTTTGATCGATATCCACGTGGAATTTTAGCAACGATTGATGGATTAAATCTGGCGTTGCACCACGATTATGGATGAGGATCTTATTCAAAAGTATCTTGTGATGTAAACGTGGACGACTCCGATGGAGGCATAAGTGTGGGAGGGGGCACAACTTGAGTACCGATTGATATAATGCCGCCTCCTCGATAGGTAAAGCAAGCAAAGATTGGCTATGGAAGAAGTATAGCGATTATGGCGAACAATAAACTTTCTCTCCCTCGTTGGGCGGAGATCCTTGTGATTGTTTTGTTCCTCGGAGGGGCGTGGTTCCTGCGCAGCAAGGATCTCGAAACGTTCAAACTCACGGATGAGACGAAGTGGGGTTTTCGCTCAGCCAACTTCACCCTGGCCCTGCATCAAGGAGACTATGCCCTTACCTTCCAGCGTTCCCATCCCGGCGTGACCACGATGTGGGCTGGCACGATTGGGATGCGCTTCGCAATTCCCGATTACGT
>JBFFQB010000174.1:0-3898 GCA_041573795.1 Anaerolineales bacterium | reverse complement strand
CCCATCAGCGCCATAATCTCACCTTGGACTCGGTGTACTTCAGGCTCCCACATTTTTTCCCCGGTCTGTTCGATGACCTCCAAGGCGAGCTGGATCGTCTCCAGACTTTCTTCAAGCTTGCCCTGATCCACTTGCGCCCGGGCGAGCGAACAGTAACTGACTGATCGATAGAGCAGCTCGTTTGTGCGTGTGCATATCTCCATGCCCGTGATGATCGTCTCGATCCCTGCTTGGATATTACCCTGCATCAACTGCGCGACACCTTTGTAGCGTGTTGCCTGACCGATCCAACCATCAAGCTTGGACTCATTGGTTACCTGGAGCAGCGAGTGCGCGCAATCTGCTAAATGTTCCCATTCGCCACGCATTTCGTAAAAATTACAACCCGCATAGCTGAGCACATCTGCCAGGGTAAAGGCATGATCTGAAGATGTTGCCAGCTCAATCGCCTCCTTACTCCTTTTGCGCGCCTGCTCGGGAAAGCCCAGTGCCTGCAAACAGCAAGCCTCGTACGCCATGGCGCTTATCCCGGCGTCTACCCCCCGGTGCTTGATGAACTCTGTATGATGGGTGTGAGTGTTATAGAAGCTATTTACAATCTCGAGATGTTCTATCGATCGAGCATAATTAGCCAGGCAGAAATTTTGGAACCCAAGTAACCAATGACCTTCCATGATCAATAGCGTATCCTGGGATTCTTCGGCGAGTTTGAGCGCCTCGGCTGCGAATTCAGTTGCTTGTGCATAGCTTGCCATGACATAGTAAAAAATGGAGAGTTCGCCAAGGATGCGCGCCAACAGATCAGTACGACCTAACTCTGTGCATAGATCGCGCGCCCGCTTGATGGCGTTTTTGGCTTTGGCTGTCGGACCTTCATATTTCCAGGCTTTCGCGATGGAAAGATACATCTCGAGTTCTTTTTCCTTTCGCTGGCTTGATTCTGGAAGCTTTGCTAGCAGATCCAAGGCTCGACTTAGATGCACAATCCCTTCTGAACAGGCGGGGATGGAGATCGCACGATCCCCCGCCAGATGCAGGTAGTGGATCGCCTTTTCAAAATTACCAGCTTCTTCGTAGTGACGTGCCAGCTGAAGGACAACCTCTGGAAAGGCTTCTACCGTCGAGCAGAGGTTTTCCAGGACATCCCCGATCTGCTGGTGCAGGTGTATCCTCTCGACCCGATCCAGGTTGCCGTAGAGGTACTTCTGGAAAAGGATGTTACGGAAGCGGTAGGTCGAAAGCGTCTGTCCATTAAACCTTACAATGCTTTCCGCGCGAATCAGGCGGTGTTTTTTATCCAACCCACCACTTAATTCAGAGAGCAGCAATTCTTCATCCTGCTTCATAACCCGCGCTACCACTTCATTAATGAAGAGTTCCCCTTCAACGCTTGCCACGCTCAAGACACGTTGCGCTGAGTCTGGGAGGCGACCGATACGCTCGGCGATCACCGCTTCGACCCGGGCTGGCATGGATTCCCAATTGATATCCGAGCCCTGGACCCAATTACCTTGCGGATCGTGGATGAGGTCACCGCGCTCCTGCATGTCCCGCAACAGTTCGATGGTAAAGAGCGGGTGCCCTTGTGTTTGATGTAGGAGCAAATTCCGGAATGCCGGACCGAGTTTATTCGGCTCGCTATCGAGATACTGGTCAACAAATTGAAGCCGGTCAGATTCGCCCAGGTTGACAGTATTTTTGCCGTAGATGCGTTGGAACTCGTTTACAACGGGCTCCAATGGATGACGGTCGCTTTCCCGCCCAGCTGTGACATCTTCCATCCGGTAGGATCCGATGATCAGGATAGGCGCCCCCTTGAGATGGCGACCGAGATGGAAAAGCAACCCGATCGATCCGACATCCGCCCATTGCAAGTCGTCGAGAATCAGGATCATTGGTGCGACTTGCGCGATGCCATGCATGACACGTGAATACTGTTCAAACAGATCGGTTTGCTGCGGGCCTGGAAGCAGGGAGATATTTTGTTTTCGGCTGACCACATCTTCAAGGGTATCCAGCCATGGCTCCTGGTTTTCTGCGCTTGCCCGCGCCCGGTTGAGCATGGAACTACCAGGAATGAAAGTGTTGATCAGGTCGTCACCGCAGTCAAGCACGACCGGTATTGTGTGGGGTATCAGCTCCCAAAGCCGTTTTGCATGTGTAAGTGTGAGCGCGCCTGCTTGAAGTCGGGCTTCGACATCGCCGGTGAGCTGGGCGAGGATCTCACGTAGCGGCAGATAGGGATCGCCCTGTCCGATGTGTGCATTGCAGTAACCGCTCACCACAATCAGATCCGGCTGCTCCTCCAACGCATCGCTGGTGAATTTATGCAGCAAGGTGGTCTTGCCGCTTCCCGCTTCCCCGGTGACAAAGATAACCTTGCCCTGCCTGGAATAGACCTCGTCGAGGTGCTGCTGCAGTTCATCGAGCTCCTTCTGGCGGGCGACGAAGGGGAGGTCATCTTCCCTGGCCAGAATTTGCTGGTCGAGGAAGGCCGGTCGTCTGGAAGAGGCGGTTGATGGGGGGCTGGATCGAGATGCGGGTTGCGCGGCTTGATCCGTCAGCTTATCCAGCAGCCGCTGCGTTTCCGGGGAGGGTGGGACTCCGAGCTCCCGATCGAGTGACTCGACGCAGCGTTCGTAGGATGTGCGGACGCGATCCAGGTCACCCATCCCGGCGTAGGCCTGCATCAACGCCCGAAAAGCCGATTCAGGCGAATGCCCGTGGCGGATCCAATGCTCACCCCAATGCAATACTTGATCCCAAGAAGAAGCTTTAATCAAAGACTCTATCAACGCGCTGATTTTCTGATGGTAACTCGCCTGGATACGATCGCGCTCTACGCTGACCCAGTCATCGTAGAAGCCAGGAAGAAGCTCGCCCTTGTAATGTTCTAAGACGTGAGGGAGCATTTCAATCGTCGTATTCTCCTCTTTGAGGAGGATCTGCCCTGCATCGATCCAATGATCGGATCCGGGGATAAAACAAACACTGATCTTGTTGATCTCGAAGTAGTCCTCCCAATTGAGAGATCCCCCTTCAAGCGCCTTGCGGATCCGCCAGAGAGCCTGACGCAAATAGTTGCGGGCGTTGGCTTCGGATGAATCTGGCCAGAGAAGACCAGCCAACATTTCTCTTCGATGGGCTATGCCTTGATTGAGGGCGAGATAAGAGATTAGAGATTGTGCGGGACGTGAAGGAAGGACGAGAGGGAGATCATCATTCTGGGCTTTGAACTGCCCAAGCAGAAAGATTTTTAGCGTCACGCTGTGCTGCCCTTCGCCATAAACCGTGGCCGTGTGCACGCATTCTGGTTCGCACTATCACGAACTCATTTCGATTATAGCAAGATTCGGGTGATCGAAGAACAGCGCCATCCTGTGGATTTGAAGCGAAGAAGATATCGATTGTTAGAGATTGTTGTTGATTCGGAGATTTAATTCCTGCAGGTGGGGGGTCCGCGCGGAATTTAACCAAATGCCCCGGGTGTTGGAAACGCTACCCGGGGCTTAGGATATATTTGGTTGTCCTCATTGGTTTCCAGGCTCTCAAGCTCTCTCGAGACTATCCTGCGGCTAGCAATGCTCCACGTAGTCTGCTGAGAACAAGCTTCAGCGTTGCGTGGACCCGTAGAGATTGAAGTACTGCCCGGCTATGCCATACCAGCGTTGTGCTTCGACTTTCTGTGCTGGCGTCAGTCCTGCATCCACCCAGGCGGTGCTGCCGTAGAGATTGAAGGCCTCGGCGGCGATCCCGGTCAGGCGGTCGGCCTCGACCTGCATGGCGGGGGAGAGTCCGGCGTTGACCCGGGCGGTGCTGCCATAGAGGTTGAAGGCTTCGCTGGCGATCCCGGTCAGGCGGTCGGCCTCGACCTGCATGGCGGGGGAGAGTCCGGCGT
>JBFFQB010000173.1:0-4047 GCA_041573795.1 Anaerolineales bacterium | reverse complement strand
CTTCGATTTCTTTTTGATTCACTTTACAATACTCCTTGTTTTTTGTGTTCGATGTCCTCTCGATGGCGGGATAGAGGGATAAAGATGTAGTATAGAGAGAGCTTTCGAGATCTATGTACATCTCGTCTATTCATGCGTAACCAAAAATTTATTATACCATGAAACGATTATGATTCGCAAACCCCGGCAGGCGACGATTGGGGCGGCTTACTTTTTGAGGTTATGGTTAAGTCAATACTTTCTCCGCGAAGCGCTTGATGAATACAAGCAAAGGCCTCAAGATATTCTAACCGTGGACATCACGATTGCAAAGAACACCCAAAACAGGCATTAACTTATGGATCTCTCGCACAACAGGATGACTCCCTACCATGCCGAGATGGCACAGAGATTCAATTTGTTGGATGCCTATTTAGATACAATACAATGGATAATAGAGTTCAATTCAGTATCCTTATCAGTTACTCTCACAAGCTTGCGGTGCACTTTCTGGTATAGACTTTCACCCGTTCGCATTAGGATCTATTAATAGATTAGACCCCTGAGATTTATGAGCCTAGAAAACCCAGCTGAAGCAGTCCCGTTACTTGTAATCCACGCTTTGCGTACGCTTTTTCGCACCCCTGACGGCGAAGCCCGTGCGGTAGATCAGCTCGACCTGGAGATCGAACGGGGTGAAATCGTTGGGATCGTGGGTGAATCGGGTAGCGGCAAAACGGTAACTGCGCTCTCCATACTGGGCTTGTTGCAAAACGCAGGGGGCAGCGTATCCGGTGATATTGTCTTCGACGGCATAGATTTGAGCACATTATCTGATCAGGCATGGGCCAGGATCCGTGGTGCCCGCATTGGGTTGATCTTTCAGGATCCTAAAAGCCGGTTGAACCCGGTGTTCTCCGTGGGTGCACAGATTGCCGAGATTCTCCAACTGCATCGAGGGCTTGATGCTGATGCCGCATGGGCTCAGATGTTGGCTTTATTAGAGGAGGTAAACCTCTCCAGTGCGGAAGCCCTTGCGGGAGCCTATCCTCACCAGCTTTCGATGGGCCAGGCGCAGCGGGTGATGATTGCAATGGCTTTGGCTTTGGAGCCTGATCTGCTCATCGCCGATGAACCGACCGCATCCCTGGATGCGACGATCCAGGCGGAGATCCTTGATTTGATCCACGCGCAGCAACGGGAAAAGGGGATGGCGATTTTGCTGATAAGCCACAATTTGGCCGTGATCGCTCAATTGGCAGAACGGGTCGTCGTGCTCTACGCTGGCCATATCCTCGAGCAAGCACCTGTTGAAATCTTGTTTCAGCAACCCCATCATCCCTATACGCAGGGCTTGATCGTTTCCCTTCCCTACAATCAGAAGTTAAATGAACGGCTGCACAGCATCCCGGGCACTATTCCCGATGCGAGGAATTTACCCCATGGGTGCCGCTTTGCTCCCCGTTGTACAGCACGCGAGCGCTACAAGCTTGACATTTGTGAGCGCGAGGCCCCAGAACTGGAAATAATTGCTGCGGGTCATCAAGTTCGCTGCTGGCTCTATCAGTCTTCTGCGGATCACACTGCACCCCTGGAACCCGGGTTCATGCAAGCCATTGATTAACGCAAACCATTCTCCTATCCGTTAGCGCATCGGAATCCAGCACCTATACCAGAGAACTGATGGCCTGCAACTGCCCCTGTGCTACAATGCGCAACGATGGCGAACCCACGCATATTACTCGTGGACGATCACAAGGATGTAAGCCGCATGCTGCGGTCCAGCATCGAACTTTCCGGCTGGGAATGTACTGTCATCGATGTCTCCTCAGCCGAAGATGCCATGCAAGAGGTCGGTCGTGGCCCAGTAGACCTGGTGGTGAGCGATATCAAATTGCCTGGTATGTCGGGAATCGAGCTGGTTCGCAATGTTCGCTCCATTCATCCTGAAGCGCGTGCAATCTTAATCACGGGTCATTCGACGGCGCCAATACGCAAGCAGGTGGAGGAATTGGGGGTCGTCGCTTTGTTGAAAAAGCCCATTGGAACGAGCCTTTTCCTGGAAGCCGTTGCCACCGTCCTGCGCGCGCAGGGTGAAGCCGTTAGCCGGCGCGATTTGACCAAAGGTGCCGAGCGGAGCCTGCTCACCAGGCTGAACCAGTTATGTGCGGATATTAAGGCCGCTGGCGTTTTATTAATCGATGACTATGGGCGCATTGTTACACAGGCGGGGTGGTCTGGCGACCTGGACATTGAGCTGATCGTACCCGCTTTGTCGACTCCCTCGAGCGCAGGCCTTAAGGTGAGCAACCTGCTGGGAGGGATGCTGCCCGGGAATTTTCATTATTATGAGGGTGCTCACTATAATATCTTTCAATTCAGTGTGGGCGCGTTTTATCAACTGGTTGTGATCCTGACCAAGGAGCAGACGCCACAGTCATGGGATCCGATCATCCTCTTCAGCCGAAGGGCAGCCGATGATCTTTTGGATCTTTTAGCAACGGTTGGTGTTGTCCAGGTTGATGAGCAAGAGCGCAATCAGTTCGAAAAACGAAGGAAGGCGAACATCGGAGCATGGAGGGTCATCATGGAAGACGGTGAAGAGATAACCGGAAACGAGTTGGATGATGCAGCCAAGAAGATAGAACCGGAAGAGGCAGAAAAGTTTTGGAACCAAGCTGCTGACAAATCACCGAAGGGGAAAGATGCGGATGGTGATATTCTCACCTATGATGAAGCATTGGATCAGGGCTTGATACCGGATAGTGACTCCTGAGAACGATGGCGAGAATGGTGGGTAAAACGTTCCTTAAGCACTTATTCTTCATCTGGAAACCTGCCACCTAGCCATGTGTTACAATTCGGTGCGCTCAAACCCTATTGAGCCTGGTGGGGCGTGGTGTAACGGCAGCACACCGGACTTCACATATTACGCCTATTTAGGTTTCACTTCAATAGAACGAACAATCGCCCCAGAAATACGAAGACCCCGCTTCAATGAGGGGGTGCGGGGTCTTTATTGTGGCTTAGCCACGTGACGACATTTACATCATACAACAGAAAACCCCCGACCCTTGCGAGTCGGGGGCCAAGCTGTATTTAGGATGGGATTTAATATCTGTCTAAATATGCTAGGTCTGATGCCTACTGAGCACGGGCTTCTGTCCACTTTCCTTTAAATTCTCGATCAACGCCGCACGGATCGTCGACGAGCGTGAAGACAAGGTACTCTCCTGGAACTCCAGTAACCTCAAAAACCCCTATTTGGTCTTGCGAGCAACCCCAGCTAGTCTCCTGAATGTAAAGAAGCCCATCTTCGAACCAGGTATCTGGAAGCCTAGACCCCGGGGTGTCAGCGGTTTTATGACTAACCACTCCGTTCTTAAAGATCTCTAAAGTATGATCCCAGGCTCGGCTCGTCCTGAGCCATACGCCTTCCATATCTTCGAATGTGGTAATTGCAATGGGCGCCGTCGTAGGTTCAGGCATCGGGGTAGGCGTATCGGGAGGCGGCGGTGGCTGTGTCGGGACAAGTGTATCCGTCGGTACAGCCGTTGGCGTAGGCTCTTCAACAGGTGAGCCGCAGCCTGTCAGTAAGATGCTGACAAGAATGATTGATGTAACGAATGATATTGAACGCATTGTCCCTCCCTTTGAGACTAAAAAAATAAAAGCCCAACCTCCTGTGAGGTCGGGCACGATGACAAATGAGATGAGTTCCCGCTTCGATGTAAGGTGTGATGTGATTCAAATAATACGGGATCTAGGAATTAAATTCAATAGAAAAAAATAGCGCCCCTTGAAATGCGAAGACCCCGCTTCAATGAGGGGGTGCGGGGTCTTTATTGTGGCAAAGCCACGTGACGACACTTACATCATACAACGAAAACCCCCGACCCTTGCGAGTCGAGGGCAGCTTTTTGTTATAACAACTCAGCACAAGGTACGGTCATTGTTCAATGAGAAAGTGCTCAATGCCGTTAGTATCAGCAATGCGGCTATCACAGTCGTCCCGTTGTAGCTCCATAATTAATACATCATCTTTAAAAACCCAAGTATAAGACCCCT
>JBFFQB010000172.1:0-4062 GCA_041573795.1 Anaerolineales bacterium | reverse complement strand
TGAGGTCCCCCGCCATGCAGCCGATTGATGCAAGTCACAAAGAGGTCAGAGGAGCGTCAGAGATTTATCTTTTACGCCAAGCAGGATTGTAGGATAATAAAACCGCTAATTCGGAGCGATAATCGCTCCGATCATTTTATGGGCTTGTATTGATCATGATACTTAAAAATATTCTACGCAGAAAAGGTCGCACTTTTCTCACCGTCTTGGGTATCAGCGTCGGAATTGCCGCAATTGTTGGACTCGGCGCCCTGGCGGAAGGCTTTGAAGCTGGCTATAACTCCATGCTCAACGGCAGTGAAGCCGATCTTGTAATCAGCCAACCCGATGCGCTCGATATAAGCATGAGCGCCATCGATGAGAATATTGGCCTCGAGCTTGCTGCAATGTCGGAGATCCAGGAGAGCAGCGGCATGCTGGAGGGTTTCGTCCAGACCGACGGCACCCCCTTTCTTTTCGTATTTGGTTATCCCCTGGATAGCTTTCTGCTCGATCGCTTTCAGATCATCGAGGGCCATGACTTCCAATCTCATCAAGCGGAGAAAAGTCGGCGGATGATCTGGATCGGCTCGGCTGCGGCAGAGAGTTTCAACAAAAATGTTGGCGATTCATTTCGTCTTGGGGATAGCCTCTTCGAAATCAGAGGGATTTATCAAACAGGAGACCCGCTCGAAGATAGTGGTAGCGTCCTCGACCTGAAAGAAGCTCAGATCGTACTTGGCAAACCACGACAGGTTAGCCTCTTTTACCTGCGCCTTAAACAACCGGAGTTAGATGAACGCCTCATCACCCGGGTTGAACGCCGCTTTCCCGATCTTGAGATAGGCACGACCAGCGACTTCCTTGATAATCAGATCATGGGTGAGGCGATGCAAGGTTATGTGTGGGCTATTGCCGGTCTTGCGATCGTGATCGGTGGCGTGACGATGACAAACGCCCAGCTTATGGCAGTTTACGAGCGTACGCGTGAAATTGGTGTGCTACGGGCAGTTGGATGGAGCAAAGCTCGGGTACTGGGGATGATCCTGGCGGAATCGATCCTTGTGGGCGTACTTGGCGGCCTGCTTGGCATCGCAATGGCTTGGGGTTTATTAGTCGCCTTCTCGGATGTTTTCCAAATGTTCGGTGCTACCACCACTTCCATCGGACCTGATCTCCTGGCACAAGCCCTTTTCACAGTATTCACGCTGGGTCTCGTTGGCGGCCTCTATCCCGCTTGGCGCGCCTCACGCTTGGAACCCGTCGAGGCGCTCCGCTACGAAGGCGGCAGCAGTGGGTCAGACGTAAAGAGATTACCTTTTGGAGGCATGGCGGCCCAAAGCCTTTGGCAGCGTACGACCCGCACACTGCTGACATTGGTCACCATCGGTCTGACGGTTGGAGCCATCCTAACCCTGGAGAGCGTGATTAATGGTATTTCCACAGAGATGACACGCTTTATTGGGGCAGATGCAGAGATCGTCATCCGCCAAGCAGATATCGCTGACACGAGTCTCAGCGCCATTGACGAGAGAACAGTCGATCGGATCGCTGCCCTTCCCGATGTATATAGCGTGAGCGGAATGGTGTTGAACGCTGTCATGCTGCCAGAGACTGGTGGTTTTATATTGATGTTGGGATATGCACCCAATGAATTCGCCATCCAGAATTTCAAGATCGTCGAAGGTCAACCCCTGACCAGCAACCATCAGATTATTCTTGGCAGCGTTGTGGCCGAGGCAAACCATAAAGAGGTAGGCCAGACGATGGATATTGCCGGACAGCGCTTTAAAATCGTTGGCATCTTCGAAAGTGGCGCTGGCTGGGAAAACATGAGTGGCATCATTACGTTGCGCGATGCCCAGGCCTTCGCCGGGCGGCCACGCAAGGTAACCATGCTGATGGTTGACATCGAAGATGTCCGTAAAACCCAGTCGCTAGTGGAGGAGATCAATCAGCGGTTCCCAGACGTCCATGCCGCCGCCACCGGCGAGTTTGTTGACCAGATGCCCGATATGGAGAATGCCGATGGCATGCTCAATGGCATCTCATTTTTAGCTTTGATCGTGGGCGGATTAGGCGTGTTGAATACCATGCTGATGTCAATTCTTGAACGCACACGCGAGATTGGCGTGTTGCGTGCACTGGGCTGGGGCCGCCATGATATTCTCGGCATGATCCTGCGTGAAGCCATCATCCTGGGCGTCCTGGGTGGATTCGCAAGTATTCTCATCGGTGTATTTTTGGCCTACTTGCTTACGCTCGCCCCGCTCGTTGGCAGCGTGCTTCAACCGGAGTGGACCTTGGGCGTCTTCATTCGTGCTCTCACGATCGCTCTCTTACTAGGAATCATTGGCGGGATCCTTCCCGCTTTCCGTGCAACGCGCATGCAACCCGTCGAGGCGCTGCGCTATGAATAAGGAATCAGGAGACGAAACCATGATGTATATGAAAAA
Source organism: Anaerolineales bacterium (assembly GCA_041573795.1). GTDB lineage: Bacteria > Chloroflexota > Anaerolineae > Anaerolineales > E44-bin32 > E44-bin32. Next base: position 1,627 of record JBFFQB010000172.1, on the reverse strand, counting down.
TAAAGCACGGCCCAAAACACTCCTGGCGGTTATCCTCGTTCTCTTCTTGGCCGCCTGTTCAAGGGGCGAAGAAGCGGCAACTGAACCCACCGACCTGGCGCCTTTGGAGGATTTCGTTCCTGTCATTAGCGCCACAGGGGTGGTTAAACCGACTCGCTGGGTGACCCTCAGTTTCCCCAATGGTGGGCTCGTTCGAGAGCTTCTTGTTGAACGAGGAGAACAAGTTACGGAAGGCCAGCCGCTGGCCTCGTTGAGTAGCATCGAACAGGCGCGTGCTGCAGTCACGGCAGCCCAGCTCGAATACGTCAACGCCGACCAAGCACTCGAGGACCTGCTCGAGAATGCCGAGCTCTACTCCGCGCAGGCACAATTAGCACTTGCAAACGCCCTCGACCAGCTCGACAAGGCCGAGTATACGTGGACTGTACGGCAGAAAGGCAACCGTGCCAGCGAAAACACCATCCGTGGGGCGGAGGCGAACCTGACCCTGGCGGAGGAAGAGGTCGATCGAGCAAAATCGAGATATGACCACGCCAGAGGGGATGCGAATAAGGCCTTAGCGCTCTCCAACCTGACCGCCGCCAGGGAGCTCCGCGATTCGGTACAGCGCAACATTAACTGGTATCTTGGCGAACCCGATGAGATTGAGCAAGCACTTCTCGATGCCGAATTGGCTGAGGCGCAGGCAGCCGTAGCCTCCGCTGAGCGGGATTTCGAGAAGGTCAAAGATGGACCCGATCCCGAGGCGCTCGAGCTGGCTCAGGCCCGCTTTGATAACGCCCAGGCCTCCCTGCGCGCGGCCGAACAGGCTCTGGTAGATATGGAATTGTCAGCGGCCTTCGATGGGACCATCAGCGAGGTGTTCATACGCAATTACGAATTCGTTGGCCCCGGTCAGCCCATCATGCTTCTGGCCGACCTATCGGAGCTGGTGATCGAGACGACCGACCTGAACGAGATCGATGTAGCCCAGATTGCTGTAGGCCTGCCAGCGTTGATCACATTCGATGCGCTGCCGGACCTTGTCCTGGAGGGCACGCTAACCTATATCGCGCCTAAATCCAGTGAGGGGACCGGCGTGAACTACTTGGTTGAAGTTCAATTGGATCAAGATTTTCCCGAGAGTGTGCGTTGGGGTATGACCGCTTTCGTAGATATTCAAATTGAGTGAAACATCCTTGAGGCTCTTAATATGACAGAGAACAATTACTTGCTGGAGGCGATTCACCTCACCCGAGTCTATGGAGACGGTGATGAGATCCGTGCCCTCGATGATGTGAATCTGCAGGTTCGGCAAGGCGAGTTGCTTAGCGTTATGGGGCCCAGCGGGAGTGGAAAGAGCACCCTGCTAAACTTGATCGGGGCGCTCGACCGACCCACTGAAGGTCAGGTGTTGATCTCCGGTCAGGATCTAGCACAGATAAAAGACGTGGATGAGTTTCGTGCTAGCACGGTTGGCTTTGTCTTCCAGCTCCATAATTTACTGCCCACGTTGACGTCCAGAGAAAATGTTGAAGTCCCAATGCATGGTCGTCTTGACGCAAAAGGACGACGAGAGCGTGCCAAAGAACTGCTGGCACTTGTTGATCTTGAAGATCGCATGGATCACCTCCCTAACCAGCTTTCC
>JBFFQB010000171.1:0-4077 GCA_041573795.1 Anaerolineales bacterium | reverse complement strand
TTATTAGTGGCTAACTAGGATTTAATATTGGTTCTCTTGATAATCAGGGGGTTTCCCAGCGAATGGTGACATCAGGAAATCCTAGCGAACGCAATAAGCGATAGAGGTATGCTTCTGCGTTGACCTGTGCCTGATCTAGGATCCCGTCTTCGAACGCTGTGCGCTCGATTTCGCGCTCAGCTGCCAACCTTGCTGCTGACTCAAGCTGCACATCCCCTCGAGTGAGTAATCCCTTAGTCCGGTCATAGATATAGGATTTTTCGTTATCCAGGGCGGTAACAAATATTTCCGCAGGTGGTAAAACCAGCGTGGCTCGACCATCAGCGTCAACCTCAATATCATCAGTCCCGATCTTATCCAGATCGACCCCGGCGATAACTGTTCCATGCGCTACAAAGAGCAGGCGATCACCAAAGAGAAAGCCCAGGAACTCTTGCCCCGTTTCCGCCGTAATCACCTTTTCGACTGCATATTGAATCGTCTCTAGCCGGGCCAGTGCCCGCACCTCATGCACGATGGAGATGGGATCAGGTTTGATCGTGGGCGTGGGGTTGAAAAGGCGATCGAACTGCGTATTAATCTGGTCTCGCAGTGCCGTAACAGGCTCCGTTGCACGGCGCACTTCCTGCAACATAAGTACGCCAAATACGATCACAAGCGCTGTGATTACAATCAGGAGGATAGCAACAAGACTCTTGTTCATAGCTGGCATTATACACAGAAGGAGGCTCCTTGTCCCTGTGGTTTAACCGGACTAGACTTGACTCATGCATGTTGGCACACTCACGATCGAGCTGCATTTACCGGGTTGTGATTCGCTCAAACAAAAGCGGAGTCGATTAAAGCCGCTTCTGGCGCGACTGCACCGGGAGTTCAATATCTCTGCAGCAGAAATCGATCACAACGACCGACATCGTGATGCAGTGATCGCCTGTGCCGTCGTCAGCAATGACGTAAAACATATCCAGCGCGTGCTCGAGAAGATCCCGGATTGGATCGAGAAATACCGACCCGACCTGCAGGTCGTTGATCAAGAAATTATGCTGTTATAGAACTCGTCGAGGAGTAGCACAATGGATCTTGGTTTAGCGGGAAAACGTGCAATCATCACGGCTGCATCAAAGGGTCTTGGCCGGGCAGCTGCAACCGCATTGGCTGAGGAGGGGGCAGCTATAGCGATCTGCTCGCGCAGTGAACTCATCTTTGAAACTTCGCAACAAATTGGAGAACATTCGAACGCAAAAGTTTTTGCGTATCAAGCTGATTTAACGAAGGCTGCAGATATCGAAAGCTTCACAGATGCGGCGATTAAAGATCTGGGAGGAGTCGACATTCTCATCATTAATGCCGGAGGCCCTCCTCCAGGAGGTTTTCTGGATCTCACGCCTCAAGATTGGGAAAACGCCTTCAATCTAACGCTTATGAGTGCCGTGCGCCTTTGCTATGCCATCCTTCCGGTAATGCTTGACCAAGGAAGTGGATCGATCGTTGCTAGCGAGTCTTACTCAGTTAAACAACCCATCGATAACCTGATCCTGTCCAACTCGTTGCGTTTGGGCGTTATTGGCCTGATGAAATCTATTGCCACTGAATATGGACCAAGGGGTATTCGGGTTAACACGATCAACCCCGCGTGGACCTGGACTGGTAGAGTGGAACAGCTGATGGCCGATCGCGCCAAACGAAGTGGTACGAGTGTCGAGGAGCAAGCCAAGCGTATATCAGTAGAAGTTCCTTTGGGTCGCATGGGCACTGTCGAAGAATTCGGCAAGTCGATCGCCTGGCTTGCATCTCCCGCCGCCTCCTTTATTCACGGTCACGCGTTGATGTTTGATGGTGGTGCGGTTAAGTCAGCGCTCTAGCGAGGCGGAAAGCCCTAAAACCAAACCACGCAGCTTGATGCTGCGTGGTCCGGAAGAGGATAACGCGGTTGCCAGCCAGCGATCCTAACAAAGAAATTTAGGCGGCTACGACTTCTTCCACCTTCAATCTACGTCGAACAAGTGTGCGTAAGCGTGATGCTAACAAGCTTGCATGCACGGGTTTGATCAAGTAATCGTCTGCACCTGCATCCAGAGCACGAGCGACGCTACCAGGCGAGCCCAGTGCAGAGAGGATAAGGATGGGAACATCGGAAAATTCACGGATTTGCTCACAAACATCCCATCCATCCATACCTGGCATGAGCAAGTCCAGAATTATCACATCAGGTGGCGAGGCCTGGCACTCTTCGATACCTTCTTCACCGGTATAAACAGCGCGGATTTGGAAATCCTGTCCACGAAGAAGCGTGCGAAGCATCATCGCTAGATCTGGATCGTCATCAATGAGGAGAACTTCTACGGCCATATCCATGTTCCTTTCTTCGTCCACATTATCCGTGATTCTCCTTGGAATTCACCTTACAGGGTCCTTGCAGGTAGCCGATGGCCTGGCTTGCCTGCTCCCTTCAGAGAGACTATGATGTGCTCGGAGAAAGCGAAAGTTTAAGAGCTGAAATGACTGCATCGCCAAACAGCAAACAAACAGTAACACTTTGTCCTCAATGCCAGCATGCCCTACCGGGAGATGCCCGGGTTTGTCCTGGGTGTGGGATTGATTTAGCCTTGCTCTCGCTTCTCGGCGAGAAGGCTTACCTAGAGGGCATGCCCAAATTCGCGCCGATGGATACCACACCCCAATGGCTTGTACCACGCATCGGGGAATTTCTCCTGCGCGAGAAGCTCATCACTGAGGATCAGCTGCAATCGGCGTTGAAGCGACAGCGAGAACTTTCGGAGCAGGGGCAAAAAGTGCTGCTCGGTCAGACGCTTTTACAAATGGAAATCGTCGATCGGGGCACCCTCGATCTGGCTGTGACACAGCAGATCGTTGAATTGCATGCCGCACTTCAAGAGTCAAATAGGACCTTGCAGCAACGCGTGCGCGAACGTACCCGTGAGTTGCGAAACGCGCTCGAAAGATTAACTGAGTTAAACCAGATCAAAGCCAACCTGATATCCAATATCTCGCATGAACTTCGAACGCCTTTGGCACATATCAAAGGCTACGTTGAATTATTTATCGATGGAGAAATGGGAGATCTGTCGGAAGAACAAACGGATGCCATGGCGATCATACGCCGCGCAACGAATCGCCTGGGGACGTTGATTGAAGACTTGATAGAGTTCTCGACCGCCTCAAGAGAGGGGATAACGCTGCAGCTGGAAGAGACAGAAATCGATACCCTGATCAAGGCGGTGCTTGAACGCTCTCAAGCGAAAGCCCAGCAGACGGGTGTTAAGCTTCAATGGAAAACGGACAACGATCTCCCCTCTATCAAGGTAGATCGAGAGCGCCTATCCTGGGCGGTATTTCAATTGGTCGACAATGCGATTAAGTTCACCCCTGCCGAAGGCAAAGTTCAGGTGAAAGCTGAGAAAGTAGACCTGGGCGTGAGGATTCAAGTCCAGGACACGGGAATTGGGATTGCTGAGGATAAGCTGGATGAAATCTTCGAGCCGTTTCATCAACTCGACGGTTCTCCTACCAGACGCTACGGGGGCACCGGATTGGGGCTTTCGCTGGTGAAGATGATCCTGGAGGCTCACGGTGCAGAACTCGCCGTCGCGAGTGAAGAAGGGAAAGGAACGACTTTCCACTTCATTGTGCCCAGATCGAATGAGGAAGGATGACGGGGCCTTTGATTTCGACCGAGACGCTTACCCACGGCACCGAGCTAAACGCGGTTTATGCCATCGCCCGCATCGTCGCCGAGACATTTGATACCGACTCGGGTTTGGATGCCGTTCTCAGGCTGGCCCGTACGATCTTCATCTTCGACACCGCCGCACTCTACCTGCAGGATGAGGAATCGGCCATGGCAGCCTACGAGACCGAGTACGAGCAGACCTACACCGAGTTCGTGGTCTCTGGCCCCATCGCCGAAAACCTGGGCGCGCGTTTCGCCTTCGGCACCTCGCGCCACGACAAGATGATCGAAAACCTGGCCGCCAACGAAGGTCTGGCCGCCGACCGTTGGCGCGATGAAGAGTCCCTCAACGGTCGCCTGACGCTCCTGTGGGAGCCGAGCGATAC
>JBFFQB010000170.1:0-4087 GCA_041573795.1 Anaerolineales bacterium | reverse complement strand
CAAAGGGGATCAGCCTATTTGACCTTGATCCTGCCCACGCATTCTCGACCCTCACGGCTCGAACTGGTGGGGGAGTGATCCTGGCATTAATCCTGATTTATCTCACCACCCCGGAGCAGATGTTTAGCTCGCTGCCGGATAGCATCTTTACCGTTTCGATCCTGCTGCTGGCCATAGTGGTATTCATCGCCCCCTTGATGGGCATGCAACGGCTTCTCTACCAGGAAAAAAAGCGCCAGTTGGCACAGACGAATGAACTCATCCTGGCTGCCAGCAAGCGCCTGCATCACAAGGTCAGGGTTGAGGATTACACCGAAATGGCCGGCACCAAAGACGCCATCGCCGCCTTGATGACCGAGCGGGAGATGCTCGAGAAAATCTCAACCTGGCCCTGGGATCCGCGGACCCTGCGTGGCTTTGGTTCAACGATGTTGCTGCCGATCGTCATCTGGGTTGTCACGCGCCTGCTTGAGCGCTATCTATGATCAAGCCCCAAACATCAACCGTAGCCATCAGGGTATTTTAAGAGACCTGGGATACTTCAAATTCTTCATGTCAGCACCCCCTGGCCGCAAACTTGCCTATCCTGCTACCCAGAACTTCAACCCTTCCCCACCCATGGGAAATCGACCAGCCGGCGCTTTCTTCTCTGTGACAAGCGATATTTTCCTTTCAATATAGATTTGGTATGATTTGTCCCATTCCGCTGGATTTTTTATCTATATAGATCCCGGGGTGGTGAACGCTTTCGAGAGCCTTGCTGCACATGCGAGCGGTCCGTTGTGCTCCTGTCCCGGAACCTGAGGAGAAGTAAGATGTCCGTACGCTACAAGGTCCTACCGATCATCGTCATCATGGTTGCGCTCTTGCTAACGGCCTGCGGTGGTCCAGATGCGCCCGAACCCACCGCCACCCCCACCCCAGAGGAAGCTGCGCCACCCGAAGGCGAGTCCCCTGGTGTGGTGAGCGAGCCAGCCGGCACAGCCGGGGCGTGTGCCAATCCCTACTTCCCGGTTGTACTCGACGCCAATTGGTCCTACAAGATCTCTGATCGTGAGTTTGGGCCCAGCGCCTTCACCACGACGGTCAGCGAAGTCTTAGCGGATCGCTTTACACTCACGGCTGACTTTGACGACCTGACAATTACACAGCAATGGGAATGCAAGCCCGAAGGCCTGGTGGCACTCGAGCTGGGCGGCGGCGCGGCGGCCGCACTGGTCTCCGGCGATACACGAGTTCAACTCGAGACTTCAAATATCTCTGGTGTCACCATCCCCCGCACGATCTCGCCTGGCGATGAATGGACACATTCGATGGATGTGGTCGGAGAGGTAACTCTCGGTCCGGGCCTGAGCGGCACAGCGGAAGGCCAGGCCTCAGCAATCTACAAAGCAGTGGGCATGGAGCCAGTTGAAGTACCGGCCGGGAGTTTTGAAGCGCTGCGGGTGGACACCGAGTTCACGCTCGAATTGAACGTCATCGCCGAGACGCTGACGATGCCCGTCGTCTTCAACAGCACGGGCTCCATATGGTATGTTCCCAACACAAGCTGGGTTCTGGAGCGCTCAGAAAGCTCGGCGTTTGAGATGACGTTGACCGAGACGATCGAGCTGCAGACCTATGCCATCCCGTAGACCATGCTGACAGTATGTCAGGTCAAAGAATAGAACATACTCGCTACCTAAACCAAGGGACTCGAAATGAAAGCAATATGGATGAACGCTCGATCGCGATGGGTGCTTATGCTTGTCGGGCTCAGTGCGGCTGCACTCGCCTGCGGTCCTCTCGACCTCGCCCGCGATATTCTCAGAAATATACCCACCGAAACGCCGACCGCTCGCTCTGAGGAGCACACGTCCTTAATCTGGTACGTCGCTCCCGACGGAGACGATGCAAACGGCTGCGCCTTCCCCGATAACCCCTGCCGGACGATTAACGGGGCGATTGCCAAAGCCACCGAATTCGATGTCATTCAGGTGGCAGCTGGAACTTACAATGAAAGTGCCAGCTCAAGAGGGGCACCGATCGTCACCGTCAGGATGGATCTGGCCATTGTGGGAGCGGGATCCGATCAGACGTTTATCGACGCGCACGATGATGTGACAGGTGTTCTCGTGACCGGAGATGTAAATCTCAGGCTCGAAAACGTCACCATCCGGAATGGTGGCGGCAGAGCGCCAGGGAACTGCCTCAGCCTGCGCAACGGCGCCGGCGCCACAGTCAGGAACAGCGTGATGCGCCATTGTTCACCAGCCGGGATCGAGCACTCCAGCGAAGGGGATTTGCATCTTGTCAATGTGCTCGTCACGGATGCGCAACCTGCAGCAGATGGTGCGAACCTGGGAGTCGGTATTACCAGCGGTCTGGGAGCGCTGTTCATCGAGGATTCGGAGATCAGGGGCAACACCGGCCACGGTGTTATTTCATCCGGGTCCCTGGAAATGACCGATACGCTCATTGCGGACAACGGGTTGGAGGGGATCACCATTCGGGGTACGGCGTCGCTCACGCGAATCACCATCTCCAACAACGACCTCGATCCGGAACTAGGGCACAACCACAGCGGCTTAGAAGTGCAGGCTCCTGGTGACGCCATCGTTAGGGAGAGTACTATCAGCGAGAACGATTACGGCGTGAAAGTTCAGGCGGGTGGTAGGTTGACTTTACAGAGCACACGAGTCGATCGCCATCCCAGATCCGGATTGCTCATTGAGGAGGCCGCCGAGGTCACGCTGGAAAGCGTTGAGATCGTTGAGAATGGAATCCTGTATGTCGACACAAGCATACCTGGCGCTATTAACAACCGCGGTCAATTAACGATCCGTTCGAGCCACATTGATAGAAATCGAAACGGCGGCATCTTAGTATTCCCGGGTGCATCCCTGACCATGGAAAATTCACGCATTGACGGTAATCAAGACGCTTTCCCCGGTTTGTGGAACCAGGGAGATGCCATCGTCACCTCCTCCACCATCAGCCGTAATACATTCTCTGGGGTCGATAATCGTGGGACGATGCAAATGTTGAACTCGACCATTAGCGGGAACCTGGACAACGGTATAACTGCAGTGGCTGGCAGCCTGCGTCTCGCTCATGTAACCATTGCTGCCAATGGGTTCAACGGTCTAAATGCATTCGAAGGCGGCGCAAGCGTCGCCACATTGAGCAACGTACTCATTGCCGATAACGCCGTCGAGGATTGCGAGATCAGCTCAAGAGTCGGGATCCTCCCTATTCCTGTCGCAGGAAGGAATTTTGATTCGGATGGAACCTGTTTGTTCAGCGACATCCTGCTCACAGATTTGGGTATTGAACCGCTTGCGGACAATGGCGGGCCTACGCTAACCCATGCCCTCAGGGAAGACAGCCCAGCCATTGACGCAGGCCTGGGAACCTGCCCTTCGACGGACCAGCGCGGGAATGCCCGGCCCGTCGGCGGCGGTTGTGACGTTGGCGCTTATGAATACGCCTTCGCTGTCACAGGCATCGAACCCACCTCGGGCGAGGCTCCTGCCCCTACGATTAATATTGACCTGCTGTGCTGGCAAGGCCCCGGACCGGCCTACAATGTCGTCAGTTCGATCGTGGCGGGTACAGAGGTAGAGCTGCTGGGCACAGGCTTGAACATGCGTTGGTTGATTATCGACAATCCGCGCTTCCCGGGAGCTAACTGTTGGGTAGAAAGAGAAGAGATCGATCTGGATCCTGAATTTGATCTTGGGGCACTTGAGCGCTTCGCTACCCCACCACTGCCCACAGCAACACCCATCCCCGGCTGCCTGTACCAGGGTCCAAATGACCCAGAGGCGATCTGCTACCCACTTGATCTGTGCCCTGTGCCGTTCGATCAATCTCTGGGCGCCTGCACACCCTGAGGCTGCGGCGATGCAAATCAACTCGCCTCCAGCGCTATTCTGTATGATTAACGTAAACCCATCGGGAGGTGTTCACCTCTTTAACGCGGCACGCTTGTGCTCCTGGTGTTGACCGCGATCAGCGTCATGCTCTTGAGCGCCTGCCAGCCTTCCAGCAGCCTGGGGCAAACAGGACTCATTGCAAGCCCAACATCACCTGTCGAGACGAGCAT
>JBFFQB010000169.1:0-4199 GCA_041573795.1 Anaerolineales bacterium | reverse complement strand
GATCGATCGCTTGATAGCCCCATCGATTGGGCCAAAACCTCAAGAGGATGCTGGACCTCTACTCCGGTGATGTGCGCAAGCCACCAGCGGCAGGTGTCTGATTCAGTGAGCACCAGGTCGGGCTGTAATTCGTCGACCTGATCGAATAAATCCAATCCTACCCGGGTTGCTATGGGGAATTTTTCACGCTTCAGGCTATAAGTGTCAGCTGCGCCACAGCACTGCGAGGTCGAAAGATGGATCTCAAGCCCCGGGACGAGACCAAGTACCTGAAGCGCAGGTGTGCCGATCCACTGATTCTTTAATTGACAGGAGGCGTGGTAGAGCACACGAACATCGAGTGGTAGAAGGGCTAATGCACACATTTGTTGCCAGCGACTCTCAAGAATCCACTCAAACACATCCTGGGTGGCGTAGGCCAAAGCGTCGAACCCGCGTCCATTTAACCCCAGCACTTCACGATAATTATGCTTTATCTGCTGGATACAGGAAGCCGAAGTACCGAGAATTGGAATGTCCGCAGCTAGAAAGGGTTGGAGTGCTTCAAGATTCTTGATGGCGTACCGACGTGCATCTTTGAATAAGCCATTCGCTTGAAGTGGCGATCCGCAGCAACCTTGTGATGGAAGGATCACGCTGCACCCCAACTGTTCCAATACTTGAATGGTCAATTCGCCCAGGAATGGTTCAACATAATTCGTGCGGCAACCGTGAAAGTAGGCAACCCATGATCGATCTTCATGATCTGGGGCAGGTTTCGTCATGGTTATTTGGGTTTCAAGTTGACGCAAGGTTTTCTTCGCGAAGACCGGCAAAGGAGCTTCTCGGTGAATTCCCAGGGCGCGATCGAAAAACCAGCGGACGAACTTGGATTGCAGCAAGCGATTGGCGATCGATGCGAATGGGCGTCCCCACTGGCCAATCATCTCAGGCCGGGCAATGAGGCGCTCCCGAAGGGGTACGCCCTGCTGTTCAACCAGCCGCGCTTGCGCCTGCGCGGTCATTTCCGCAACGGCCACGCCATGAGGGCAAACCCGGGAGCAGGTTCCGCATCCAGAGCAGAGAGAGACGGTCCCATCAGGGATTTGCAGACGTGGATGGCGGAAACGCTCGGCTTGTGGTCCGACCGCCTTCGGCCCCATGAATTCATCACTGGCGGCCATCACCGGGCATGCGAGATTGCAGATATTGCAATGGATGCACAGATCGGCGGTCAAGCCGGCGTGATGAAATAAATTGCTCTCTAGGCTGTTCAATACCATGCTGCTCGATATCCACTCATTTCGCAGTTGGATGGGATACGATCATACCAAGCAAGGCGTGTTTAGACCTTGCTGTAAGGATCCGATTTTCAATCAACCCAATTCAGGCTTCGCTCGACCGCCTTTTGCCAGCCTGTTACAAGATGATCCCGCTGCTTTGTGTTCATTTCTGGACCCCAGCGCTTTGCCTCGCACCACTGCGAGCTCAATTCATCCAAATTTTTCCAGAAGCCCACCGCCAGGCCCGCAGCATAAGCCGCACCGAGCGAGGTCGTCTCTGGGATCGTTGGCAGCACGACCGGTACCTGCAGAATGTCCGCCTGGAATTGCATCAACAGTTCATTGCTCACCATGCCGCCATCGACCTTGAGCGAGCTAAGTCGAACCCCCGAATCCTGCAGCATGGCCTGGAGGACCTCGTTGGTTTGATAGGCGGTCGCCTCCAGGGTTGCACGCGCAAGGTGACCTTTATTGATGTAGCGCGTCAGACCAACGATTACCCCGCGCGCATCCGAGCGCCAATGGGGTGCAAATAAGCCCGAGAAAGCCGGGACGAAATATATCCCCCCGTTATCCTCGACGCTGCGCGCTAAGTCTTCCACGTCTGGTGCTGATTCGATCAAGCCCAGGTTATCTCGCAGCCACTGGACCAGGGCACCAGTGATGGCGATCGACCCTTCCAGGGCGTAGATCGCAGGCGCCTCCCCAAACTGATAGCCCACCGTCGTAACCAAACCACTGGCTGAAGGGACCGGCTCCTCCCCGGTGTTTAACAGCATAAAGCACCCCGTGCCATAGGTGTTTTTTGCATCTCCCGCAGAAAAACATGCCTGTCCCACCAGGGCAGCTTGTTGATCACCTAGATCGCCACAAACGGGTATACGCCCTGAAAACGGTCCATCGGTGAGCGTATACCCCCAGGGCTCTGGATCACTGGAGGGAACGATGCGCGGCAGCATGCTGCGGGGGATATCAAGCAAAGCAAGAATGCTCTCATCCCAAGCCAGGGTCTTGAGATCCATCAGCAGCGTCCGGCTGGCGTTGGTCACATCGGTGACATGTGCGCCACCATCCGGGCCACCGGTGAGCCACCAGATCAACCAGGTATCGATGTTACCGAAGAGCGCCTTCCCGGCTTCAGCAGCAGCCTGCGCATCGGGTACATGCTCCAGGATCCAGCGAAGCTTGGGCCCGGAAAAATACGTGGCCAGTGGTAAACCCGTCACTGCCCGGAAACGATCGATACCGCCCTCTCCGGCCAGCTTATCGACGATCTCCCTCGTGCGGGTGTCCTGCCAGACGATAGCATTCCCGAAAGGTTTTCCAGTATGCCGATCCCAGACAAGGGTCGTCTCACGTTGATTGGTAATCCCGATCGCAGCGATCTGACTTGCCGCAACATGTGCTTGATCCAGCGCGGTTCGGATGACTTCCTGTGTCCGTTTCCAGATCGCGAGTGGATCGTGCTCAACCCAGCCTGGTTGAGGGAATAATTGCTCATGTTCCTTTTGAGCCAGTCCCAGCACTTGACCGGCGTGATCGAAGATCATGCAACGGGTGCTGGTTGTGCCCTGGTCAATTGCTACGATGCAGGCACTCATCAGGATTGTTCTCCTTTTCTCCAAATCCTTTCAAGGTCGTATACGTGCCAAAAAGAATTGTTGGCCTTTCGCGCAGCAGATATGCAATAATATATCCCGCAACATTTGAATACAAACCTCCAGCCTAATCGTGGCGCTAGCACAGCTTTATCCTACGATAACGCTTCGGGCATCCAAAAAAGGAATAGCAGTACTTATGGTTGTACAGAATCATGCGAATGACCTGAATAATATTGAGGGATTCTTACTCGATATGGATGGCACAATTTATCTTGGTGAGCAACCCCTTCCGGGTTCACATGATTTCCTTAACTATCTGCAACAGAAGAAGATACCTTTCTTTTGCCTAACCAATAATTCTTCCAAATCTTCTGAAATTTACTTCCAGAAGATGACCAGGCTCGGTTACCATATCAACCCAAACCAGATTCTCACATCAGGCCAGATTACCGCTTCAGCCCTTTCTCGTCGATACCCTGAAACTTCGCTCTTCGTTGTGGGAACACCGTCGCTTGAAGCGGAGTTCACCTCGGTCGGATTCAATCTTGAATCCGAACAACCAGACATCATCGTTGTGGGTTTCGATACCGGATTGACCTACGAGAAGCTGAGTCTGCTATGCGCATTCGTCCGTCAGGGTCTACCCTACTTTGCTACTCATCCTGACTTCAATTGCCCTACCGAACAAGGCCCTATACCTGACATTGGCGCAACGCTGGCCTATGTTGAGGCCGCAACCGGAAGAAGACCTGATCAGATTTTCGGAAAGCCCCATTTAGCGATGGTGGAATTCGTTCTGGAGAAGACCGGGATAGAAGCACCCATGCTATGTATGGTTGGAGATCGTCTCTACACAGATATTGCCATGGGCACGCATGGTTTAAAGACCATTCTTGTATTGAGTGGAGAGACAAAGAAAACAGATCTCAAGAAGGGCTCTGAACAACCTGACTGGATTTTTGAGAACATCGGTGAATTACTGCTCTCATTCAAACATGGAATGGAGCCGATCTAGAACCATGCGCTTCTTACATCACACCCCAAAATATCCAGATTATGAGATGTTTCGAGATTAAGTTAGACTACCCTCACTTAGACCGCAGAGATTAGGAAGCATTTTGAAATGCAAACAAGGCTTGAAGGCCGCACAAAAACGCACTATGTGAACACCGATGGACCCGGGACCCTGATCGGTGAGAAGCTTAACCCAACAGGGAACAAGAAACTTTCCACAGCATTAAAAGAAGGTGATCACGATTTCGTTCGTCAGTTGGCCATTGCTCAGGTTGAAGCCGGGGCGGATGTGCTCGATGTCAATGTTGGCGTTCCGGGCATG
>JBFFQB010000168.1:0-4202 GCA_041573795.1 Anaerolineales bacterium | reverse complement strand
TATATTGCCAATCCAACGGTCCCTGATGAATTTTGTTGGTTGTGGGGGGCATTCGCCCAGGTAGACGGTGTTGTAGATACCATACCGGTGATCACACCTGCACCGAGTCCTACGCCTCTAGCTGGATTTGAAGTGTACGTCAAGAGTTTCGTCGAATGTGTTTATGCAAAACAGATCGTTTTTGCAGTGCGGAACGCCGGATCCCAACGAATTTGGTCTGGCTATGTTGAAGTTCAGGACCTCGGAACCCGTGGGGCGTTATATTCCGCCCAAGAACGGCATCCCTTTGCTGATACTGTTGAGCCTGCCTGTCCACCGGGGCACGGAAATGAGCTTTGGCCTGGGGAGACACGCTTTATCCATGTCCCTGTTCCCTTAGATAAGTCTGAAATTCAAGCTGTTGGCATTATTACTCTCTGTACTGCCGATCATCAGGGGGGCACTTGTATGACGGAATATAGCTATTTTTTCCTTCCTTAGATGCAACATATAGAATAGGTAATTGCGGGATAATTTATCAGCTGCCATCGATGAACAGCGCTCACGGAAACGATGGAAAAAGTTTTTTATGGACGACATCGTGCTCAACCCTGAGAATTAAATCGAGCGATACCTGAAATTGCCTGCGGGTTATTGTGTTCATGGTCTGTCGAATCGCATCAGCCAGGGTAAACTTGCCCCATTGATTACCTACCAGTATGCTTAAGCTTGAGATCAATGATCTCTGGGGTATCCCAATGGATTCCGTCGCCGCCCGACTTTTTCTGAGGTCGGGTGTTTCTTTTCAAGGAGCGCTATTGACCGCCAATCCAAAATATTCGCAGTCCATAAGAAGGGTATGAGCGTATGCGTAGAGCGACTCGATGGCACATGATCTCTCAAGTTGATGCATTTGTCCTTCCAGCATTGGTCTTTATGTCCGGGATGCAACTCCTGCGAACCTTCATCCCCAGCCTGGTTTGGTATATGCGGGATACTGTGGGGACACCAACCTTGCAGTTGATCCCATATGCCTTTGGGACATTCTCGCTGGGTTTTCTCGCCGGACTCATTCGGCGGGTGACAAGTCATCGTATGAGTTTGTGGTTCACTGCTGGGGGCGTGGCTGTTGTTCGGATGGTAGAGCAGATTAGCTTCAATCCCGCCTTCGACCTGTGGTTGAGCCTCGCCGGTCTGGGGTTGTTTCTAAATTTCATTCCAATTTATATCGGCCATGTGAGAGCACTTGGTGATCGTGCAGCACTGCGTTGGATCTTCGGATTCATAGTGGGCTTCTCGCTAGACATCGCATTAAGAGGCTTGTTCGGAGCGCGCGATCTTTCCACGATCAGCGGGAACCTTCCAGCCTTGGTCATTGCGATACTCTCAGGTGTGATCCTTTGGTATTTGTGGCGTGAGCCTACACCCTCCAGTGGATTGCCCATTGATGCAAGCTGGAGTAACGCCTTTACCTTACTTGCATTTGGCCCCTTCCTGGTCGTGCAGGTCCTATTTTTTAGCAGCCACGGCTACATCGAGGAAGTTACTGGCTTGAGCTCCCCGTTAGGGAACTTGATTGTTATGCTCGGATACGCGAGTGCTGCGGCGGGCATTTCCTGGGGGGTTAGCCGTCCGCATGCACTGCACCCATCACTAGCGATCGGTACAACGGTCTACCTCAGCTGGGCGACATACCGACTTGATCAAGCCGGGCTCTTGCTCCTGGCTACAATTGTGCTGGCACAGTTCCTGATGGGGTGGTGTTCAGCCGTAATTGCGCTCGTAAATGCGAAAGGCGAGAGTCCGGGGAATGGCCGAACAACGGTGATGGTGGCTCTTAGCATGCTGCTATTCCTCATATTGGTCTTTGCCTTTTATGTCGCCCAAGATATTGCCCTACCTCTGCCGCGGCGCATCTTCCCAGCTATAGCAAGTGCTATCTTCGGCGCGCTCACACTCTTTGCCAGCGCTCGAGTTCGCACAATGCCAATGACGGCGAAGAAGGAAACTTCTGGATTTTGGGTTAACCTTGCGCTCGTGATGGTTCCACTTGCCCTCTGGATTACACAGGGCTCCATGCCCATTCCAGAAGAACCCTTGGGGGATCCAATCAAGGTTATGACTTATAACATCCATTCAGGTTTCAACGCGGCGGGGCGACAGGATCTGGAGGCAATTGCGCGCGTGATTGAAGATAGCGGCGCCGATATCGTGGCCTTGCAGGAGGTCTCGCGGGTGCGTCCGCTTGATGGTGGTGCGGATTTAGCTAATTGGCTCTCTGAACGCCTGGACATGCCTTACCTCTTCAAGGGCACGGAAGACCCAAATTGGGGGAATGCAATCCTCTCCCGCTACCCAATTGTGGACTGGGGTTGGGGTTCGTTGCCGCGCGTTGACACGCTGATTGGCCGGGGCTACTTATGGGCTTCAATCGATGTGGGCGCTTCACAGCCTCTGTTAGTGATAGACACGCACCTGCATCATCTCGAACCAGACAGCGGGGTTAGACAAGAGCAGGTTCAGGTCCTGCTAGATTTTTGGGCTGAAGAGGATTATACAATTGTGCTTGGCGATCTCAATGCCGAACCTAACTCAACCGAGATCAGAATGATTGCCGATTCTGGCTTGCTTGATGCGTGGAGCAGCATCGGCATTGGGCCTGGCTTCACATTTTCATCAAGTGATCCAAATTCACGAATCGATTGGATTTGGCATACCAGCGAGCTCCAACCGATCGGGATTGAAGTGATTCAGACTCAAGCTTCCGACCATATGCCCGTATTGGCATCCTTCGAGGTCAAGCCATAGCGAGATAATGCGACGCAATTCTTGAAAATAGGCACCAAGCTTGCGAGAGTGATCATCGATGGGAACCTGGCGAGAAAAACTCCGTGAAAAATCTAATACTCGGATTCTAGGAAGAGCATTGTTTATCGTGGGGCTCCTCTCCGGATGGGGGGTAGCGCTCTTCTTTCTTCTGGCAGCTGAACCGCTCCACTTCAGCATGCTGCTGGCACCGGCGGGATTCGTAGCCCTGGGTTTGTTGCTGCTCTTCGACGATGGGATAGCACGCCATCTCATGATCCAGGATGAGATAGAGAAATTCCCCAATTTGATCCATGATGATATTGAGGCTCTCCGCCAGGGAAAAATATCACCCACGCATGCGATGATGTTGATAACTCTCTTAGCGCTGCTTGGTCAGATCGCTTGCATCTTTCTCTATCGAAAGTGGCAAGCAAGCTGGATGGGATGCCTGAATGTAAACCTCGTTGCTGTTGTGGCCGGGTTTTTCATCGGAGTTTATGGATTGAGGACAACCTGGTTCCAGGAGAGGCGAAAGAGGTTTTCCTGGTGGATTTTCTTTATCCCCCTGATGGCCTTTGCCATAAGCGCCTTCCTGGGGCTGTATTTTGCAGAGCCAGAGATCAAGAGTATCCGCGATTTGCCCGTCAATCAGAGCGTGAGATACACGGCTACAGGCTCAAATGAACGCATAAATGAGTTCGATGGTAGGGGAATATTCTCCATCATGGATGGAGCCATGGAAATCGACTGTGATGACGAAGCCTGTTTGGTACTTGTCCTGGTCGTGATCGCGATCGCTTGTATAGCAGCCTCGGCCTTCATCCCACATTTTTGGATTGTCGCGACAACGATCCTTTGGGTGATCATGCTATTGATCACGACCCGCGAGCTTCTTTACCGTGATAGCTTGAATGCAGAAGCTTCTCAATAAATCGCGCCAATTCTGGAGCTGGGTTCCCAGTATTGATGGGACTGGATCATGCAGACAACATTGGCAGATATTTACCCTTCAAAATCTCGCATTAGGACGCTTGGCTGGGTACACGATTAAGCAGTGATGGGTAGATCAATTGACTTTTCGCGTAATCATCGAAGCGGATTTGCAATCTGCCATCGGGATATTGGGCCATCACCTTTCCGATGCCGAAGCGACCATGAAATACCGCCTCGCCCATCCGATAGCCAGCGGGTTGACGAGATGTCCTTTGCTCGTCTGTGACCGCTTCCTTAATTTGCGCCACCAATCCCGAGGGTTTACTCTTGGAGGATAGGCTGGTGGCTGCCCATTGCTTCGATCGACTGTTTAATCTCATTGTAAGTGTTGATAGGGTGTTCATCGTTTGTACTCCTACGGTTCAAGAAAGTGTGTGTCAGATGCAAGCTCACTATAGCAGCCTGGTGTCTCGCCTCTGTCT
>JBFFQB010000167.1:0-4211 GCA_041573795.1 Anaerolineales bacterium | reverse complement strand
CGGCACATATGACCTGGTCACAGATTTTGGTGCCTTGAATGACATGGGACAAACCGCCCGGGATCGCTACATGGAAAATGTCGTCCCCCTGACCCACAGCGACAGTTATTATCTGATGTTCTGTTTCGAGAGGATGCTTTCAACTGATGAGGTAGAGCACCGCTTTCGACCCTTCTTCGACCTGGAAGTGATCGATTCAAGCCCCGATGACATTCCTGGAACCCTGAATTTATTCTGGATGACGAGGAAGGAGGCTTTATAAGGTCGACACATGAAGATCAATCTCAACATCCGCGCGTTTGAAATGGAGGAGTTTCATGGCAACAGATTTGACCGTTTATTTACCAGACCGCCCCGGCACACTGGCGGATTCAGGTGAGGCGCTCGGCAACGCCGGCATCAATATCGACGGTATGTGTGGATTCCCCAGCGAAGGCAGGGGCGTACTTCACCTCCTGGTGGAAGATGCGGCGGGGGCACGCGCTGCGCTCGAAGCGGCCGGGCTCGAAGTGGGTGCGGAACGTGACGTTCTGGTGCTTGAGATCGAGGATCGCCCGGGCTCTTTTGGCGAAACAATGCGCAAGATCGCCAACGCTGGGGTGAACGTCGATCTGGCCTACCTGGCCACCCGCACACGGCTGGTACTGGGCGCTGACGATCTGGAGAAGGCACGCGCTGCTCTATAGGTTCGGCTTCACAGCCTGATGTGTTCGAATATGTGTACCTGATGGGCAGGTATCCGCGGATACCTGCCTTGATTCACATTCCACCCACGAGTCTTTTACGAGCGACGGGAAATGGCATGGGGAGCAAAGCATTTTTGGCGTTCAGGCCAAATTAACTCTATAATCTCCCCTTCAGTTCCCGCTGTGCAGCCAAGAACAAAGCCACCTTATCCCGTGATGCTTGCGTGAAGGTTAGGCCAGGATGAGCGAGATAAACACAAGGGTAAAGAAAAACAAAACGCTTGACACGTTCGAGCCAAGCTGGTTTGACCGGTTTATACAAGCGATGGGACGGCTTCCCGGGCCATACTGGTTGGCCTTCGTGCTCTTAGGGGTGCTGATCGCAGGTTTGGGCATCATCATAAAAGCG
The DNA here is from genome assembly GCA_041573795.1 of Anaerolineales bacterium. GTDB lineage: Bacteria > Chloroflexota > Anaerolineae > Anaerolineales > E44-bin32 > E44-bin32. The sequence continues at coordinate 3,116 of JBFFQB010000167.1, read as the reverse complement.
GTCGACCCATCTCAAACTCAGATTGGCCTCATTCCCATCGAAATGCTTGTCATTTTCCAAACGATCTTTGTCATCACGCTAATGACCTATCTGAACCAGAACGCAGCAAAAGCCCTCCAGACCTTCCGCGCTGCATATCGAGGGAGCGAGGAGCTGTATTCAAAGCTGGGTCTACATATAAGCAGCATGCCTGCCCGCTCCATTAATCGCCTGACAGTCGTTTTCTTTATCATCTTCAGTCTGATCATTTTCCTGCTGGTAAAGTACATCGTACCGATGGTTGAACGCGGTCAGCTGAGCCTGGCATCGTATACTTTCAGCTCTTCGCCATTTGGTTTCTATGCAATCGGAATGGGTACCCTACTGTGGCTTGTCAATACGATTTTTATCTACAATACGATTCATCAGCTCAAGATCATCAATTTTATCTATACTCAGCATGCCGAAATCGACCTGTTCAGGCAGCAGGAATTGTACGCATTCTCACGTGTCCTCGCCGCGCGGTCGATTGGTTTTGTGCTCACAGCACCGCTGTGGCTGTTGCTAGATCGAGGGATCATCACACTGAGCGTTAATATCGTCTTCTCTATTATCGCTCTGATCATCTTCATCGTCCCACTCGTCGGGGTGCACCGCTTGCTGGAAGCCCAAAAAGAAGCCCTCTTAAAGCAAAGTGCACAGAGTAGAGGGCTCATGATCCACCAACTTTTCGCGCACCTAGAGCAGGGGGAGCAAAACAAAGCCGCAGAGCTCAAGGACAATCTGACCAGCGTGGTGCTGGCACATGACGAGATTGCCGGGGTTTCCACCTGGCCCTGGCAAACGAACACGCTCCGGCAGCTCACCGGCGCCGTGACACTCCCGATCGTCATCTGGCTGATCCAATTCGTGCTTGCCCGTATCCTGGAACGATAAAGGTGAAATAATCTTCGCTTAGGCGATGAGGTGCAGGAAAACCAACGCGGTACGGTCGGATTGTGCGCGCATGCCCACAACCCGGGGTTCGATGTGTGTTTTGATTCTCCCTATTCGTTTGAATTGGAATGACCGGCTTTGAATGAGATCAAGAGAGGCTCTGGCTCAATCCCACTGGCGTTGATCGTCTACCGGTGGAGCGTCATCCGGGAGTTCACCAGCGGGGATGAATTCCACTTCAGCCTTGAATTTTAACGCCGAGCGGACCGCCAGGGTGATTTCATCAACAAGCTCAGCCGGGGCACCTTCTGCGGCGACAACTCTCAGGGACAGGAAATCCTTATGCTCTTCCCGGGTGATGCGCGCTTGCCAGCGCTGCACAGCTTCAAATCCGGACATGACCTTTTGGAGTTGGTGAGGGTGCAGGAACATGCCGCGCACTTTGACGGCGTCGCCAGCGCGGCCCTGCCAGCCGAGCAGCCGCATCCCGGGACGACCGCAGGCGCAGGGGTCAGCGGTGAGTGCTGAGAGATCGCCGGTGCCGAAGCGTACCAGCGCATACTCGGGGTTGTAGAGCGTCACCACGATCTCGCCGGTTTCCCCGAGAGGAAGGAAGCGCCCATCGTTGATATCGCAGATCGCAAGCTCGATTTCTTCAGGTACGTGCCAGCCGGCTTCCTGTTCGCATTCGTAGCCGAGGTTGCCGCATTCAGCCGTCCCGTAGCCCTGCCTGACGGTCAGCCCCTGCTCGTGAAACAACGCCCGCAGGGAAGGGGGAAGCGGTTCGGCGGTAAAAAACGCCCGCTCTAAGAAGAGCGATCGACTACTGGCGTCAGCCTGATCCAACAACGCCTTCAAGTACGAGGGTAAACCGACATATCCAGTAGCACGCGTCACTTCCAGAGTCTGAATTTGCTGTTCCTGGTTTCCGATCCCGCCCGGGATGACCGCGCATCCAAGGGTCCATAAGCCCTCCTCGAACATGGCACCGGCCGGGGTGAGATGGTAGCCGAAGGCGTTCAACACGACCTGACCAGCGGCGAATCCGGCAGCTTGTAACGCCGGTGCCCAGCGCCAGTAATCCGGGCGTCTCGGCTCGGGATCATAGATTGGCCCAGGGGATTGAAAGATCCGCTTTAAGTCACCGGGAGCCACAGTCAGGTAGCCGCCGAAGGGGGGATCGCTGGCCTGTAGGCTGTGTAGGTCATCCTTGCGGATGACTGGCAGCTGCTCGAGGTCTTCCACACTACGGATCGCTTCGGGTGTCAGGTTGGCCGATTGCAGCCTGGCTGAAAAGGCCGGGGCATGCTTCGCCAGGTGATCGATTAGCGCAGGTAATTCCATCGATCCTCCGCAGCTGTCTTGGGGTATGGTGGTTTCATCCTACGAGAGCCAGCGCTTGCGTCGCTTATAGTGCTTGACCTCCCGGTAGGACTTTCGTTGTCCAACTTCGGTGAGTCCCAGGTAGAACTCACGCACATCGGCATTCTCAAGAAGATCATCGGGGTAGCCGTCCAGCACGATGCGCCCGTTCTCCATCACGTAGGCGTAATCGGCGACATTCAAGGTCAGGTAGGCGTTCTGTTCTACGATCAGGATCGTGGTGGCATGTTCCTTGTTGATGCGTTCGATAATCTCGAAGATTTCTCGTACCAGGATCGGGGCCAGGCCCAGGGAAGGTTCATCCAGCATCATCAACTTGGGTTGTGCCATCAGCGCCCTGCCGATCGCCAGCATCTGCTGCTCACCACCGGAGAGATAGCCGGCAGTTTGGTGCCTGCGTTCTTTCAACGGGGGGAAGTAGCCGTAGACCATCTCGATATCGCTGGCGATCTGACCCCGATCGCTGCGGGTATAAGCCCCGGCGATCAAGTTCTCTTCGCTGGTGAGATGTTCAAACACCCGTCGTCCCTCCATCACCTGGAAAATGCCCTTCTGGACGATCTCCTCCGCCGGGGCATGTTGTATCGCTTCACCGAGAAATTCGATCGAGCCATCGGTTACTTCTCCATCCTCAGGCTTTAATAACCCGGAGATGGCTTTCAAGGTCGTGGACTTCCCGGCGCCGTTCGAACCGAGCAAACCCACGATCTTACCCTCCGGCACCTCTAGCGACATGCCTTTGAGCACCAGCACGACGTCGTTATAGATGACTTCGATGTTGTTCAGACTCAACATGGCAATCCTGAAAGGTTGGGTTG
>JBFFQB010000166.1:0-4225 GCA_041573795.1 Anaerolineales bacterium | reverse complement strand
TTGGAGGTCCATCATCACCCTCTCGCTTTGGAAGTCGGCGCAGCCGTCCACGCAGCCTAAGCTCGCGAAACGGTTTATGGTCAACTCCCGTCATGGAGAGTTGATCCAGGTACGCTATGAATTCGAGTTCAGCCAAGACAATGTGAAATAACTCACACCAATACGATCGAAGAACTTGTTTTTAGCAACCGAACTCCTATAATCGATCATAAGGAGGATCGATTGAATGGCGGCGGCATTGACCTTTCATCCTGCAAAAAGCCACTTTATATTCTCTCTCCCTGCCATTTTGGGTTACAACCTTTCCACCAAATCATCGCACCCCATTTTCTCGTTGCGCTGTACAAAAGTCATCACCCAACGGTATAATCCCACCGGATACGTCCCCGGTTTTTCGCCGCTTAAAGCAATGGTCACAAACAAATTCCAGCAAACCCTGAAAGAATCTGATGGCATGGAAAAGAACCTCAGAAAGTGGCCGGAATGTAGTTCTGAGGGATTAGGAGGTCAACAAAATGAGATCGTCACTTACCCGCTCGAGATTGTTCACCTTTTTTATCACACTCACGCTGGCAGCCTGGGCGTGCAACCTCCCAGGACAAAGCGTGGGCCCTGGTGACCCTCTAATGACTTCCACCTTCACCGAGAGCGCCGGAGAGGTTGAAGAGGCACAGGACACGGATACACCGGAGCCCCCGACAGAAGAGCCTGCAACGGCTACCCCTACCCTAACACCCACCGCAACCGAAGAGCCCATCTCTGCTGATCTCGCCATCGAGGATCTCACGCTAGATTCCGGGAGCAACTTGAGCGTGAAGTTAAAGAATAATGGAGCCAGCGCCCTCGAGAAGAGCTACTTCAAGGTCAGGATTGATGTCACCGGCAGCGGTCCCTCCGTAGGCAGCAGCGGTCCAACAAGCATGTGGGTAACTCTGCAGCCAGGAAATTCCGTCAGCCTTGATCTTGGCAAAACGCTTGATCTGAGCCAGGGTTCAGTGACCGTGAAGGTGAGTTTCACACCCGACGACTTTGAAGACCCGGAATCGAGCAACAATTCATTATCTAAAGATTTCTCCAGCATCCTGGTTGGACCAGTCATCCTGACCGTGATCCCCCTGACGGTCGCAGATGTGGAGCTCCAGAACATCACCAACCTGAGCTCACCTAGCAGTATCTCCGTTGTGATCAAAAATAATGGGGGCTCGGATCTGTCCATTGCCCAGGCTTCGGTCACATGTATTATCGCCGCCCAGCCCAAGGGCGGCGGCGTCCCGATCAGCTATGCCTACGGCATCAACCCTACGCTCAACTTGAACAATGGGCAATCGAGCACCCATGCCATGGGCGGACCTGTGGATGGCGATAACTACAACAACCAGATCACCTGCTCTGTTGATGTGCCTGTCTTTGATCCAGACGAATCCAATAATGTTAAACAGATCGCCTATCCGTAATAAGGCGTCTGGATCCCTTATCGCTTGAGCGCTCACCGGATCAGGTTCACCGAGTCCGACCTTCTTAGGTACCTATCGCCGAGGACAATCTTCAAGGCAGGGAACATTGTGTGGGGAAGGAGCACATTGGAAGGGAGAGCTTGACGAAAACAGGGGTGGCCTAAACGTATCGTAGCATTCCACCACGCCAAAGCCTTTGATCCGCGTTTGCAGAGTTTCTAACGCGATAATCGGTGTCAGATGAAGCCCTATGCAGATGACAGCGTCTCTTTAGCGGACACGGAGATCATCCTGCCCTTCACCGTAAGCGTGAGACATGAAGGTAAATTCATTCTATCGTGCCAACCATCATGAATTCGTTGTGCTTGGGATGGATCCGGGCACATAATCATCGAGGTGCGGGCAAAGTCGGCCGCATCCTGGCCACCCTCACCCTGCAAAGCCTGCAACCCAGTGACGCGAGGGGGGAGAGCGCATAAACGAACGTTGTTCGCGGGGCAACTGATCATCCCCAGGATATAGGAGTAGCATCGATGCAACGATGGTTTTCTGGCTTAATTGTGCTGGCCTTAACATTGCAGGCTTGTGGTCTTTTCGATAGTGGCATAGATGACGGGTACTCCGATGAGGTTTCCCCCGCCATCGTAGAGGATCTGTCCTCTTTCGAACCCGAGCCGCTCACCCGGAAGGGTGCGACGACTGTAGAAGACAAATGGGACCTGTGGACAGCAGGCACACGATTGCGGGGCGCCGACCTTCACCCCTGCAAGCTGATTGACGAAGAGACCTGCCTCGAACCGATCACATTACGGGATGTGTATGAATTGGCGGCTTCGGGAGCCAACCTGATCAACGCATCCTACCCCGGTGTCTTTGCTGTCAACCCACCGCATGCGCTCGATCCGGTTGCAGTAGCCTATCTCGATAATTTGATTGCATGGGCGGAGGAAATCGGCATTTACGTGGTCATCCACTTCCGCACGGGCCCGGGCCGCAACGAAGCTGCCATCCATCGGCTGCGTGGTGCCGACATGAGCATCTGGACCGACCCCACGGCGCAGGAGGGCTGGCTGGCGATGTGGCAGTACGTCGCCGATCGCTATGGCAACTCACCTGTCGTTATTGGATACAACCTGCTCGTAGAGCCACTCGCCAATCTCACCGTCGATCCGGATCAAGAGCTGGAGCCCGAACAAGTCCAGGCGCAGCTAGAAGGGACGCCCGCTGACTGGAACATGCTCGCCAAACGGATCACCGCCGCCATCCGCGAGGTAGATAGCGACACACCCATACTTGTCGATAGCATGAACTGGGCTAGCGCCCAATGGTTCAGCGTACTGGAACCCACCGGAGATCCTAGAACGATCTACAGCTTTCACACCTACGATCCCGATGTTTATACGAACCAGGAGCAGGGACAGCAGGAGATCCACTACCCGGATGAAGTCGAGGACTATGGGGAAACAATCATCTTTGACATCGCCTGGCTTGACGAGAACCTTCAGCCAGTGGTGGACTTCGCTGAAAGACATGACGTTCCGATCTACGTCGGTGAATTCGGGGCGATGCGCTGGGTTCCTGGCGCAGCAGACTTCATCCGTGATCAGACCTCGCTCTTCGAAAAGTACGGCTGGAATTACGCCTATTATGTTTGGCGTGGGGATGAAGTCTATTTCGACGGGTTCAATATGGAGTACGGGCCCGATCCCTCGCGTCATTCCCCCGAAGCGGGCAACGAAGTCATGGAGCTGTACCTGGAGCGGTGGGAGCAGAATGTGTACTTTCCTGCGACGGGACCAGAACCCAGTGGCCAATCGCAAGAGCTATCAAATGCAGACCCATGGCTTTATTTGATCGATGTCAATCTCGATCAAGCGGTCGTCGATCAAATTGCCGCCTCGAGCTACGCCATGGTCGTACTGGATAATATCCCCTCTGAAGCATCCAATACAGACTACCCGATGGAATCAGTCATCGACCAGCTGCATACTGCCAAAATCCCTAAGATCGTGCTGGCCTATGTGGATATTGGGGAGGCCGAGGACTACCGCACGTACTGGCAGCCCGGTTGGGGCGTGGGAACCCCCGAGTGGATCGCCGGGAGTGATCCCGATGGCTGGGAGGGCAATTTCCCGGTGGCCTACTGGTACGATGCGTGGCAAGCCCTCTGGCTCGGTGAAGGTGGCTTAATGGAGGGCATTCTGGATGTGGGGTTCGACGGGATCTACCTCGATTGGATTGAGGCTTATTCCGATGAAAGCGTGATCGATATTGCCGAACAGGATCAGGTGGACCCTGTCCAGGAGATGATCTGGTGGGTTGAGAATCTGGCCAGTTATGGTAGAGCACGACGGCCAGATTTCCTTGTCATTGGTCAGAATGCTGCCGAGTTAGCGCGATTCGATGAATATGTTGCGATTATCGACGCCATAGCCCAGGAACAAGTTTGGTTTGATGGCGGTGCAGACAACGACCCCCCCGGTGATTGCCCGCTTCCACGGACAGAGGATGAGATCGAGACAGAAAAATATCGCTCGACGCTCTCTCCAGCATGCCGCCGCCAACACGATGAGTTTCCTGAAAGCACGCTGCATGTGAGCAGCGAGAGCTACATCGAGGATCTCCTCGTGGCCCAGGCGAAGGGACTGGAAATCTTCACGATCGATTACGCCCTGGATCCTGAGAACATCGCCTGGGTGTATGAAACCTCTCGCAGCCTGGGTTTTCATCCCTTCGTCTCAAATCGAAATCTGGATCAATTCATACCTCCC
>JBFFQB010000165.1:0-4260 GCA_041573795.1 Anaerolineales bacterium | reverse complement strand
CCGAGTAAACCACGTCTCCGCCAGGCTTCTCTTAAGCTCAAAAACACCTTGGCTGCTGTTTGCGCTGGTGATCGACAAGCCCTGGTCGCATGTCTCACATCCTGCTGGTGCTCAGCTGAAATACACTTGGAATCCCGAAAGTGAGAAGTGGCAGCGTGTCATTTCGCTGTAAGCGATGACATGGAAGCAACGCAGGAAATCACGTTACTCGTTAAGCACGTGCCCCGCCGCTCGAACGGCATGTATAAGGGTGTCCTACTAGTTTCGGGTAAGGGATCTACAAGCTCGCCCTGTGGTGAGGCGTGCAACGTCTGGAGTTATTATTCCCTGTGACGTACTCTCTCCACAGCAGATCAGGTGTTTAAAAGTGGCTTGAGCGCTTCCAGAGCGCGTTCTAAGGCTTCCTGGGCGCTGATTCCTTCCGTATCGAGGTAGACGTCACAATGCTGGCGCGCATGCGCCAGGCGTTCGATCTGACGCTCGTAGTCGCGCGGCGCCCAGTTTAGTTGCTTTCGAGCCGTGCAACTCTCGAAACTGGCGTCTACAAAGATGAGCACGTCCGGCTTTGTGAGGATTTGCCACATGCGGGGGACATAGGAGTGTTCCTGCGCGATCTGGCGGGCGTGATAGCCATGGTCAAGCAACCCTTCGACCAGGGTCGTCTTTCCTGCCGCGCAAGGTCCCACAACGGCGATGAGGGGCTCGCGTCTTGACTCTGGATTGTGACCCGATGCGTTTGGCATCATCTTTTAAAGAGGCATGCGCGCCCACAGGCGGCGGACATCATTCTCGCTCGACTCACGGATCAGTGCCACAAGGATGCTGATGTCGTCACCAGGTCGGCCTTGATCGAGCGCTACGGCATGTTCCAGCAAGGCATCCGCCCAGGCTTGTGCATCGAAAGGTTCTTCCTCAAGGATGCGCTTGATGAGCGGTTCGAGCTGGATCCGCTGGCCGCTGCGATCGCCGGCATGCATCAAACCATCCGTAAAAACGATCACAGCCAGGTTTGGTTCGAGGGGAATCTCATGAATAGCAGGCCGGATATCACGCCGGGTACCGACCGGATCGACGGGTTCATCCACGACATTCACCTTCCCATCACGAATGATGATCATGGGGGAGGGGTTGTTGCGGGCTAAGACCAGCGTCCGGCTGGCCAGGTCAATCGAAAGAATGTTGAGGGTGGACACGACCTGGCCGGAGCGGTTTGTGAAGAGGTAATCCGAGGCGGCGCGGGCTGCGGCACCATCGCGCACGCCTTCTGCCAGGAGGCTGATTGCCTTGCGGGCGACAATATTCGAGATTTTCTTGGCAGGTTTCCCGGATCGCTGGCCATCCGCCAAAACAAAGGATAATCCACCACCGGGACGTTCGATCATCTCGAGGGTGTCACCGCTTTCTGAGGTGGCGTACTTTCCGACTTTTGATGCAGCTACTTGAGCTTCCATGCTAGCCATTCTACAATGCGTGTTAAGTTGAGTCTACATTGAGCAGAATACAGAGGCGGAAAGAAAAACCCCGATCTCGATAAGGGTGCTTGTGATGGAAGTTCGAAGGAGAAGCGTTGAACGAGTCTAAGGGAGGCGGTATCCAGATCAGGAGTGTGATCAATGCCGTGCTCGGAGAATTGGTGGATCTTCATGGTGTTAAACCCGTGGCCATCGTGGCGGCCTATCCAGCGCACTTTCCTGAGCTCGTGGGAGATGCAGCCTCCTTTCAGGAGGCATTGAAAGGTTTGCTCATACACCTGCTCAGGACTACTGTGAGGGATGAGATTCGTATACGCACGCAAATTGCGCCTGCGGGGCAAGGCCCATTGTCTGAGAGCAGTTTCGTTCCAACGGGTAAAGCGTTTGAAAGTCCTTGGGGAGTCATCTCCCTATCGGATGTCGCCGGCGATTTCCTCCCGGTGAATACTCTCCCTCCACAAGAAGAAGAATTAACCGAGCTTGATCCATCCTTTGACACGTGGAGTGGGGGGATCGAGAGGATGGGGGGGCTCTGCTGGGTGGAAAACCAGGAACCCGCCTCCCAAACGATCTGGCTCGCCCTCCCGGTTAAGGCCACAGCGGGCACATCGACGGATGTATCCAGTGTCCGGGAGGCTGTGGGAACCCAGCTTGCCGAAGGCGAAGCCCACGGCAAGTCCATCCAGCTGTGGACGGTTGACGACACCCTCAGTGAGCAGTTGGCACAAGAGCTGGTCAGTGCGGGCTATCATGTGGCCTCGTGTCAATCGGCAGCGGAGCTTTTGCCGATGGCGCGGCGAGATTTACCTGATCTGATGATCCTCGATCTGGAAGCGCGTGAACCGAGCGCATTCGATCTGGCGCGATTGATTAAATCGGATCCGGCCTTAGCGCGGATCCCCTTACTGTTTCTGGCGACCATCGCAGATCCAGAAAGAGGGTTTAAACTCGATACGGCGGGGTTCATCATTCGATCCGAAGGCACTGGAGCCATGCTTGCGACCATACATAGTGTCCTCTCCTCCGGGATTCCACCCTCAGCGCGGGTGATGGTGGTAGAGCCAGATGAAGTTATACGAGAACAGATGATCCTGCACCTTCAAGCGAGCGGCCACCCCGTAGTCGAAGCCGGGAGTGCCGCGGAGGCGTTGGCGCTGGTCGAGCGCACCCGCATCGGTGTGGTGATGGCCAACGCTGCACTGGCACAGGCACGCGATTACTGGCTTATACGCGAGATCAAGGGTATCGCCCCGGAGCTGAAGATCTTTGTTGTCTCGGATTCTTTGAGTGACGAAGCAGGCAAACAGGCGATCCAGCGCGGGGCTACAGGTTTTGGGGATACCGGGCGGTTGCCTGAGCTTTTACAGGAGTTGGAAGAGAAAGAGCAAGGATCCCCGCACAATTCCTGAACCACGGCATGAATCGATAACGTTTGAACCCTTCTGTGGATACCAATTCAAGCTTGTGCTGGAGCTGCACGACAGCATGGCGGCATCGGGGCGTAACTTTTTGGCTTAGGCGTTATCCCCTCTGCAACGACTCACCCAGTCCCTTGAAGTGGTCTTTGAAATGGCATAAGATGGGAAGTGCTTGGCGCAACAACAATCCAACGGGAATTCAAATTGATCGCAATCCTGCCCGACCTCACCGGGGGTCGGCTTTTTTTTCTGGGAGGAGGACTTATGCGCAGAGTATTCATCGCCGCAGCAATCCTCTTGATTCTGATTGGAATCACGGTGTGCATAATCAATGTCATGCAGGGGGGAGGCTTTGAAGAAGGCTGGTTGCCTGTTGATATCGAAAGAAACAACAGCTGGCTTTGGATTACAGAGCTGCGGTGAGATGGCCATCCTGAACTTTGTCACCCACGTAAAAAAAGTTGAGAGAAAGTTTCCGATTCTTGAGATCTTACCCGATTCCAGGAGAGTGCATGAATCTGATGCATGCTGGTGTGGTAAACAAACTTCGATTGAATAACAATTACATTATTGTATAATGTTAAGAGCATCCTAGCCTACATCGCAACGGGAAACCACACCACCGCTCACCATGCCCGACCTTTTCGAAGGTCGGGCATTTCCATTGGCTTCATAACACGGCGGGGGAGGATATGCTTTCACGAATATTCCTTTTAACAGGTCTTCTTGTCGTGATTTTATGCGTGGGCTGCGCTACAGCGGTAGAACAGCCTTCACCGACCCTCGATCCTACGAACACCGCAGAGCCTCCTCAACTTCCACCCCCAACCACAACAGAGCAATCGATGCCTGAAGCTACCTCCACAGCGATGCCAATCAACAATCTCGAGGATTTAGCAGGGGTATGGTATCGATATTCAGCTGGGTTTACCTTATATCTCCGCATCGATGAAGAGGGCAAGGCAACCTCCACAAATATGACCGGATTTGCAACGCTTGAATTTATTGACGGCCAGCTTTATTGGAAATCTGCGGTTGACTACCATGATTGCCCTGCCGATATCGTACGCATCTATGAGGTGAAAGGAGTCCCGGGAGAATACATCAGAATTAAACGTGTTGAAGAACCCTGCGACACCTATTTACCCGGAAAATGGGTCGAAAACACGAAACGATAAGCTCAACTTGGTTGACGATGGGATCCGGACGAAAACCTTAAGGAGGAAGACATGCAAACATCAAAACTCATTACGTTGATGATCCTGATAAGCTGGTTTTTAGTTGGCTGTGGTGCGCCCGTGGCGGAGCCTTCCCCGACAAGCGTCCCATCCGATACACCGGTCCCAACACAGCCTCCTCCACCCACGGAT
>JBFFQB010000164.1:0-4280 GCA_041573795.1 Anaerolineales bacterium | reverse complement strand
TGCGCAGCTGAGGGACCGGCCGGATCCCAGGGTCCACAAGGGCCGCCCGGTCCGCAAGGTGATCCTGGCCCACAAGGTGAGGCTGGCGAACTGAGCGAAGAACAGCTCGCGGCGCTCGACACCGCAACCGCGCTAGGTGGGATCCAATTCCCAGCGCTGGATGAGGTCCGTCGCGGATGTCCTGCCTGCCATGTCCTGATCGATGGTGAAACGGGCAAATACACCCTCCCCTACGAAGCCCACGAACGCGCCGAAGCACGTGGTGGTGAGCACCCCGAGATGGCGCCAGATGGTACCTCGCTGGAAGCGACCGAAGAGGTCAGCGTAACCGTCTGCCTGCAGTGCCATGGCGCCGGGACCGGTGAACGCGAGGGCAAGGGCACCGTCGCCCCACTCTCCTTGCGCGATATCGTGCACCCCGCGCACATGTACAGCCAGTGGTTCAAGCTACACTACGGTGGCAACTGTTTCACCTGCCACAACGTCAATTCTGAAGGGGAATGGGATCTCCTGACCGAAAAAGTCGAGGTCAACGAGAAAGGCATTCCTGACCCTGATAATCTACCAATCCCTGGTGCGGTTCCCATCAATTAGGTAAGGTGAGAACTATTCCGGGATCCTTGCTCCATCAGTATTTACACGACACGATCAGCCCCAGCCAGTCTCGGGGCTGATCTGCTATTAGTGCCGGGCAAGCCCGATTTCGGTTGAGCCCGGGCCTGGCGCCACGCTAGATGATCTGACCTGCACCGAATGCCACAACGACAGCATGCTGATTACCGGCAAGCGCACAGCCTGGGCGTCCACAACCCGGCTTATACCAAAGCGCTGATCGAAGCGGGTCTGGAAGCGCTCGGAAACTAGTTTCGCTCCTCCCTACCCGATCCCTGTGTTTTCAATCCGGGCTGCCTTCGGGCAGTCCGGATTCTTTTTCTCAAACCTTGCCCTACGATAACCCCAACCTGTTATATGGTGGCGTTTTCACCTGCCCGGTTATGCTCGAATGATCCACAAAGACTTCCCCATGCTTGGCGATTCTGGATCTTTCGTCTGTATTTCCCTGCCTACCCATTGCCCCAACCATGCAGCCGTGACATTTATCTTTACACCGCATGAGCTTTCGCCCTAATCAATTTGTGCAAAATAGAACAAAATAGGAGAGTATTGGGCTGAACCACCCATTTGAGTGGGTTGGATAACCCATAAGTGAGGCGCGCTTGAAACTCTACCCGCCAGAACGGGTGGCGCCCGCACGAAAGAGATACGCTTGAGGCTCAAGGGCCTCTTTGCGCTGAGACCGGGGAGTGTCCTGGCCTCGTAGTTGATGGAGCCGCCAATGAAAAAACAACGTCTCTTGATCCCTGTCTTGGCCTTGGGACTCGTTGTTATAGGTGCCATAGTGGGCTTTAACGTTCCTGCCTTTGCCCAATCAGGGAAGCCCTTGCCAGACTTGCAGGCCGCCGATAACAGCGCCTGCCTTTCCTGTCACGGCACTCCCGGTCTGCAAACCGAGCTTCCGTCGGGCGAACCGCTATATATCTCCATCGATCAGGAGGTATTCGCCGCTTCAATCCATGGACAGCTGGGACATGCATGTACAGACTGCCACACCGATCGCAGCGGATTCCCTCACGATCCCATCCCTGTGCAAACCCGGCGAGATTACAACCTCGAGCGTTACACCGCCTGTTTGCAATGTCACCAGGACAAGTACGATGCTTCTATAGACAGCGTTCACCAGACGGCCTTAGCCGCTGGCAACAAGGAAGCCGCAGTCTGCACGGACTGCCATGGTGCCCATAACATTGCCCATCCGGATGAGCCTCGCACCAAGGTTCCCCAGACCTGCGAGCGCTGTCACTCGCAGATTTATGCAATTTATGCAGAAAGCGTGCATGGCGAGGCCTTGATCGGTGAAGGAAATCCTGATGTCCCCACGTGCATTGACTGTCATGGTGTGCATGATGTCGAAGGACCGTCGAACGGCCCCTTCCACCTCTTCTCACCCCAGATATGTGCCGAATGTCACGCCGACCAAGATCTAATGGAAAAGTATGGTATCAGCACCGATGTGTTTGAAACTTACGTTGCCGACTTCCACGGTACAACGGTTGTAATCTTTGAAACCATCACCCCTGATCAAGAGACAAATAAACCGGTCTGCATTGATTGTCATGGGGTGCATGACATGAAGATGGTCGATGACCCCGAGAGCAAGGTCATCCAGACCAACCTGCTAGCGACCTGTCAGCGCTGCCATCCCGATGCTGAAGACAACTTCCCACAGAGCTGGTTGAGCCACTACCAACCCAGCCCAGAAGAAGCTCCTTTGGTGTACTACGTCAACCTCTTTTACAAATACTTTATCCCCGGAGTGCTTGGTCCGATGGTCGTGTTTGTGCTTGCCGATGGCACCCGCCGTACGATCCAGCGCATCAAGGGAGGCCGCCATGACTAAAACACCGGCATTCAAGCGCTTTGGCCTTTTTGAACGGATCGAACACTGGACACTCTTCGCCAGCTTTACAACGCTGGGGGTAACCGGCTTGGTACAGAAATACGCTACGTTTGGGCTTGCCCAGATGATCATGACGCTGTTGGGCGGAATTGAAGCTGTGCGTGTTATCCACCGGGTTGCAGCCACGGTGATGATGTTTGAGACAGTCTATCACCTGGGCGCCGTTGGTTATAAGGTCTTCGTCCGCCGTGACCGCATGAGCATGCTGCCTACGCTTGCAGACCTGCGCATTGCGGCACAGACGCTACTGTTCAATTTCGGCTTGGCCAAGAGCAAGCCCCAGCAGGGACGCTACACCTTTGAGGAAAAAGCCGAGTATTGGGCGCTCATCTGGGGCACCGTGGTTATGGGCATCACAGGTTTCATGATGTGGAACCCGATTGCCACCACGCGCTTCCTGCCGGGCATTATTGTCCCGGCCGCTAAGGCCGCTCATAGCGGCGAAGCGCTCCTGGCTGTCTTGGCGATCATCGTCTGGCACATGTATCACGTACATATCCGGCAATTTAACAAGAGTATGTTCACGGGCAAGATGTCCGAAGAGGAAATGTTGCATGAGCATCCATTGGAACTCGCCGATTTAAAGGCCGGAGTGATACCAGCGCCCAACCCGCAGATCCTGAAGAAACGCCAGCGTGTTTTCTATCCTGTCTATGCCGTCGTGGCTGCCGTCATGTTGGTGGGGATCTATGCTTTCATCAACATTGAAGAAACTGCGATCACGACCTTACCCCCGGCTGAGCAGGTCAAGGTTTTCCTTCCACTCACGCCGACCCCCCTGCCAACCGCCCTACCGACAGCAACCCCGGATCCTGCGTTAGCCACCGCTTCTAGCTGGGCAGGCGGCCTCGCAGACCTGGTTCAAACCCAGTGTGGAGCTTGCCATAGCGCTGCTAGTGCTTTTGGTGGGTTGGATCTAAGCAGCTATAGCAGCGCACTTCAGGGGGGCGCCAGTGGACCGGGGATTGTCCCGGGGGATGCGGATACAAGTACTGTCATTGTGCGCCAATCGACGGGTGATCACCCCGGGCAGTTTAGTGGTGAGGAATTAGCTGTCATTCGACAGTGGATTGCGTCAGGCGCACCTGAAAACTGATGAACGATTGCAATCAGGAGGATGAGTATGTTTAATGGTACACGCGAGGTATTGAAGACCTTCTTTTTCCCGCCTCCGGGCAGCACTCGATGGCAGCGGATCCTGCCCTATCTTTCGCTCGGTATTTTGAGTCTGGCAGTGCTCATTGGTGGTGCCTACGCCTGGGAATTCACCAACTCCCCGGAATTCTGCGGCACAGCTTGCCATACCATGCCGCCGGAGTACACCGCCTATCTGACCTCACCGCATGCACGTGTTGACTGCGTTGACTGTCACATCGGTCGTGGTTTCATTGCCACACGCATTACTCGCAAAGCGGGTGATGCCAAACACATCCTCTCGCTGGCTTTTAAGCAGTATGAATTTCCCATCACCGCCGATGATCTTCGTCCGGCACGGGATACCTGTGAACGCTGCCACTTCCCCGAGAAATTTTCAGATGATAGCCTGATCGAAATTAAACGATTCCGCTCGGATCAGAGCAATACGCCCCAAAGTATTTACCTCACACTCAAAACCGGAGGGGGCAGCCAGCGGGAAGGACTTGGCCGCGGGATTCACTGGCATATTGAAAATCAAACACTTTTCTTGCCGATGGATGATCACCAGCAAGAGATCCCCTATGTGCGCGTTATCTCGACAGATGGCGAAATCGATGAATACTTT
>JBFFQB010000163.1:0-4400 GCA_041573795.1 Anaerolineales bacterium | reverse complement strand
TACCCTGCTTGACGCCGTCACAGATCTGCTCAATGCCCCGGCCAGCTCCGCCCGCTTCCGCAGCGCTCAGGCGACTGCCCTGGAAGAGCTCGAAGACTTGAGCGTACGCCAGGGCCAGGTGCTCTTCTCCGACATGCTCATCGCCCGCACCGACGGATCCATCCTCGTCGCCACCAACCCTGAATGGGAAAGACAGATTTCATCCTTCCTCGTCGAAGATACCCTCCCTATCGATGCGCTTCATACGCACCCCATCCATGACGATGCCACCATCGCTCCCGGTGCCCTCGCCATCCTCACGCACGCACCTTTGCGCTCCGGTCAGACTGAACCTTCCGCCATACTCATCGGCGTCAATGCCGATGCCCGTCTCGGCGCCCTCTTCGAAGACATGCAGATCTTCTGGGAGCAGCGCGGCATTTACCGTGTAGAGCGCGGCCGCACGTTCGCCCTGCTCTCCCCCGATATCATCATCGAGCTTGAGCGCTACGGCACTGCGCCGGTTGCCTCCAGTGGTGTGCGCCACCCCATCTTCACCCAGATTGGGGATACGAGCTCGGGCACAATCGAATACATTAACGCCTCTGGAGACCTGGTGCTGGCGGCCTTTGAATGGATCCCCAATTGGGAAATGGGCATCGTGGCCGAGCTGCCACAGGAAGATATCTTTGCTGAAATCAATAGCCTGGCGCCCTTTAGTATCGCCCTTATCGGAGGCACAACGGTTCTTACGTTGGTTCTTGTTGCCGTCGTCGCCAACCAACTCCTCCGCCCACTCGGCACGCTTTCACTGGCTGCCGAGCGGCTAGCAAGCGGAGATTGGGATTCTCGCGTCGAGGCAGATCGCGATGACGAGCTAGGCGCACTGGCTTTCAATTTTAATGCCATGGCCGAGGAATTGAGTAACCTATACCGCTCACTTGAATCGCGCGTCGATGAACGAACACGCCAAATCCGGACCGCCTCCGAAGTCGCCAGAGCTGTAATCTCTACCCCCTCATTGGAAGATTTACTGCGCCGAGCCGTTGATTTGCTACAACAGCAATTCAGCTATGATCATGTCTCAATCTTCTTGTTGGATGATGATCGCCGGTCTGCCGTCCTGCGAGCCGCTACTGGGGAATTGGGAGACGCCCTCAGGGCACAGGGATATAGCATCCCTATCCAACCCTCCAATATGATCGGTTGGGTGGCATCAAACAATCAGCCCAGGTTGATCTCCGATATCAAGCCAAGCGAGGTCACTGCGCGCAGTGATTTGATGACCTCAACCCGTTCAGAGCTCGCCGTTCCTCTACAAATATCGGGACGAGTTATGGGTGCAATCAACGTGCAAAGTTTTGCGCCAGATGCTTTCCGTCCTCAAGATATCGAGATGCTGCAAACGCTGGGAGACCAACTCAGTGCCGCTATCCAGAATGCACGACTCGCCCAGCGATCGGCCAGTGCTGCAGATCGAGCCAGGCTGGTTAGTCGTGTTACAGCTGAACTCAGCGCACCCCTCGAGCTCAATGAGGTCATGGAGCGTACGGCAAGGGCCGTTCAGTATGGATTGGGCAGCCCGGAAGTGATGATTAAAGTGAGGCAAGCACAAACAGGAGTACGCCTTGATGAGGACGAATCAGATGCGGAAAACTAGGATTGAGGATACCCATCAACTTACGCAGCCACAAGTGCAGAACCAAGACCATTTCACCAGACACTGATCAGAGCAGCTCCCGGTGAAGTAGGGAAGCAGGTAGAAGCGATGCGATCTAGATTTAGGCGTTTACTAGGACCAACTTCGGCTAATCCGGCCGTTGCTCAGAAGCAGGTCGTTCTGAATGCTGTATTATTCGGTCTAACAATTTCCCTCCTAATTGTGATCAGCGGGGTTATCGTACTGGGGATGATGGGAATTGCACCGTTTGCTGGTGCATATTTAACCCTAGGCGCCCTTCCGCTCTTCATCCTGGCCTACTTCCTCGGTCGTCGAGGCTACGTCCGCTTAGCCGGGCTTATCCCTACTTTAACCTTAACCGCCCTCGTCGTAACTGCGACCATATTTCAGGTAGCCATATTGCAGATCTCGATCGTTGGATTTGCCATCATCGTGACCATCGCCGGGAGCCTGGTGGGATTGTCAGCCGCAATTGCATTTGCCCTTCTCGGCGTTCTTACCTACGTCCTGACCGGATGGGCTCAAATTAATCTTTTACTGCCTCCACCCATAATGACGGAAACATCAGCGATCGTTACCCCACTTGGTGTGGCTTTAAGTCTGGGCATCCTGGTGTTCCTAAACTGGCTTTCCAACCGCGAGATGCTGCGTGCACTTGATGTCGAACGCTCGATCAGCGACCAACTTCAAACACAGAGTCACGAGCTTGAGGAAATGGTCGCCGTGCGAACACGAGGGCTCGTTCGACGTGCCGTACAGCTTCAAACTGCAGCAGACATCGCCAAATTGGCCACCGAGACTTCCGAACCCAACCTGCTTATGTCGCAATCTGTCGAGCTCATCCGGGAGCGATTCGGTTTTTACCATGCCTCCGTCTTCCTCATGGATGAAACAGGAAGCTGGGCAAATCTGACGGCCAGTACTGGCGACGCAGGTCGGAAGATGCTCGCCCGTCGACACCGGCTAGCTGCAGGCAGTGCCAGTATCGTAGGTTGGGTAATCGCAAATCGCTTGCCACGCGTCGCTCTCAACGTTGACCAGGATCCTTTTCACTTCAAGAATCCCCTTCTCCCCGACACTAATTCAGAGTTGGCAGTACCCCTTTTGGTAGGACAGCGATTAGTTGGAGCCCTTGATGTGCAAAGCATGGAACCAGACGCGTTCGATGAAGATGATATTCGTGCGCTTGAAGGGATTGCTAGCGAGCTTGCAGTGGCAATCGACCGTGCCCGTGTGCAACGGGATATGCAAGATCAGCTTGATCGCATGCAACGCAGCGCTATGTCTGAGATTCGTGATACCTGGGCAAGAGTAGGTCGTTCCGGCGCGATCCCCGCTATTCACCTCAGCCCCCAGGGAGAACTTGTACCTGCGGATGAGAGCCATTTTAGTCTGATCGACAAAATATCTGCCGAGGAATCCATCGTCGTGAGCGAAGATGGGACTGAAGTGGGGATCCCCATTCGTGTGCGCGGTGAAATCATTGCTACGTTATCCGCCAAACATCCTTCGGCTTCAGAGACATGGAATGAAGAAGACATCGCCATGATCGAGGCGATTGCGACGCAGGCGGCGCTCTCGCTCGAAAGCGCTCGCCAGCGCAATGATGAGCAGCGCAGGGTGACAGAACTTGAAGTTCTTAATAGGGTCAGCCAGGCAGTCTCGCAGATGCTCCGGTTGGATACCCTCTATCGTATCGTGCACCGCCAAATCAACCAGGTGCTGGGTGATACGGAGATGAGTATCGCGCTCTTCGACGCGCAGGAGCAGGCGATCAGGCTTTCCTATACCTCTATCGATGAGGGCAAATCGATTGGAAAGGAATACCCGCTGGGTGAAGATCTGACATCCGCGGTGATTCGGTCACGACAACCGATGATCCTGCTCGAAGACGCAGCACAGCAAGCTGCTTTGCTGGGTGTACAGGATTTTTCAGGGGAAGCCAAGTCATGGGTTGGTGTTCCTTTATTGCTCGGTGACGAAATCCTGGGCGTACTCATCGTCGAGGACCGCTTGCACGAAAATCGCTATAGCGAAGATGATGCTGCGCTACTCACTACGATTGCAAGCCAGATCGCAGCTGGCATCCAAAACACACAGCTGCTCGATCAAGTTCAACGCACAGCCCGGCGCGAGCGCCTGATCCATGAGATTACAAGCAAGGTTCGTCGCTCCCCCGATATGAAATCGGTGTTAGATACCACAACGCGAGAGCTTGCCCGTGCACTCAATGCCGTACGTTCAACGGCGTCACTCGATGCGTCCATCTCAGAAAGCGAAGGAGAGGGCGAGATCATAAATCCCGATGATGGCGATATGGATGGAGCCTAAGCATGGCCATTGAAGAGACTCCTATGCAGCGTAAACAACGCTTCTCTTTTCGGAGAATGGGACTGGGTGGTCGCCTTACAACAATCCTTGTACCACTCGTCTTGATCCCATTGCTTAGCCTTGCAATCGTGACCTATTTACGCTCACGCGATCTCTTACGTGATCAGGCTGCCAGCCAGATGACCTCCGCCGCTCAAGCCCAGATCGCCGTGCTGGAAGAGTGGAGTGACGAGCGCGAACAACGCCTCCAACTCGGCAGTCAGCGCAGTACCCTGCTTGACGCCGTCACAGATCTGCTCAATGCCCCGGCCAGCTCCGCCCGCTTCCGCAGCGCTCAGGCGACTGCCCTGGAAGAGCTCGAAGACTTGAGCGTACGCCAGGGCCAGGTGCTCTTCTCCGACATGCTCAT
>JBFFQB010000162.1:0-4410 GCA_041573795.1 Anaerolineales bacterium | reverse complement strand
TCAGGTCGACGAATTACAGCCCGACCTGGTGCTCACTGAATCAGACACCTGCCGCTGGTGGCTTGCGCACATCACCGGAGTAGAGGTCCAGCATCCTCTTGAGGTTTTGGCCCAATCGATGGGGCTATCAAGCGATCGATCTGGTTATTCTTGATGAATTCCACATTGGATTTGCTAAACAAGGCGGGGGAGCATGTGCTTGATACCTGGAGCCTGGAGATCAAGCTTGAAGATGTTATTCGGATGCAATCTGCCGATGCGCGTGTTGTGATTGAGCGGAATCCGACCCTGGTGGGTTTGGCTGAGCGAGCGATGGGACGTGGATCATCACTGATAGATCCCAAAGTCCTGTATCAAGTGCTGAAAGTCGAAGCAAGGCTCCATACGCAATTGCAGCTAGCAGGAGGGCTGAAACTGCAATCAGAGCTTCTGGCCCAGCATCTCGGATCGGCGGAAGTCATCGTTGTGGCCTTGTGCACGATCGGCGACGGCGTGGAGAAGTTGGCAAAAGAACAGTTCCGCCAGGATCCTGGCTACGCCTTTGCTCTGGAAGGCTTCGGATCCGCTGCCGTCGAAGCTTTGGCAACGGAATTCTGCGTTTGCATCGATGAGAATGCTGCCCGATCGGGCTTTAGGAGTTCCATCCCTCTAAGCCCGGGCATGGTAGGCTGGCCAGTTGAGAGCGGACAGCGAGAACTCTTCCATATCCTTGACTCAAGAAAAATCGGCGTAGAGCTTACCGAGTCCTCCATGATGCTACCTGTAAAGACGATTTCTCTGATCCTGGGTTTGGGCGAGGACTTGCTCGAGGGCGGAAGCACTTGCGATTACTGTAGCATGCGTGAGCGCTGCCATTATCGCGATCATTACATCCATGTCGAAAAAAGCTAAGCAGACTTTTGAAATAGATTTTGAGCCGATTGGGCGGCGGATCCAGGTGGGCGCGGAGGATACGCTCCTGGATGCCGCACGTGCATCCGGGGTACAGATCGCCTCGCTTTGTGGGGGAGCCGGATTGTGCGAGAGCTGTATCGTCCGCCCTCGCAGCGGAACTTTATCCGCGCTAACGCTGGAAGAGCACTCTGCCAGGGAGGAAGGCTGGTTGAAGCAGGATGAACGTTTGGCTTGCCAGGCGCATCCTGCAAGCGACGTGACCATTGATGTCCCTGCCAAATCTCTTACAACGAGCCAAAGATTGCAGCTTGAAGGCCAATCTGGCAAAGTCCGTGTTGATCCAGTGACCCGAGCGGTTGATTTAAATGCTGAACTTCCAACGGGGATGCCTGCCGATGAGATGATTCTTGCGCTGATCGCAGCGCTTGAAGAACTCGGGGTTGAAGGAGCCACATGCGAGCCCTCCTTATCAGAAGAAATCCTCACGGCATTGGAGACCTATGCTTGGAAGGCGCGCATCATCCTGCGTGATGAAGAAATCATCGCGGTTCTCCCTGCTGGTCAAGTTCAGCTGGGTGTCGCGGTTGACCTGGGTACAACAAAAATTGCTGCTTTTCTCGTTGATATAGAGACAGGCGAAACACTGGCACAAGCGGGGGCGATGAATCCGCAGATTTCCTACGGGGAGGATGTCATCAGCCGCATCTCCTACGCCAATAAAGACGAGGGGGCGCGTAAGGAATTACAGCGGATTGTGGTCAAACGCTTGAACGAATTGATCCAAGAGCTCTGCGCTTCTATAGGTGCCTCCAGCAACGCCATCGTCGAGGCCGTTGCAGTCGGCAATACGGTCATGCACCACGCCTTCCTTGGTTTACCCTTACGCCAACTCGGGGTTTCGCCCTTCTCCCCCGCTATTGAGGGTTCCGTGTGGGAAGCTGCAAAGGATGTGGGCCTGGATACTGCAGTTGGTGCCCGTATCTACCTACCGCCTAATATTGCCGGGTATGTTGGTGCAGACCATACCGCCATGCTCCTGGCGGTGAACTTTGCAGATGCCGGGAGCGGGACGTTAGCCATCGATATCGGGACAAATACAGAGATCAGTCTGCAGTTACCAGACCGGACGCTAAGTTGCTCCTGTGCTTCTGGCCCGGCGTTCGAAGGTGCGCATATTCGTGATGGGATGCGGGCTGCACCGGGGGCGATTGAGAGAGTACAGCCCTCAAATGGGGGATTGCGATGGCAGACGATCGATGATCTCGCTCCCATCGGCATATGTGGATCCGGCATTCTTGATGCTGTCGCAGCTTTTCAATCCCTCGGGTGGATCGATCGCTCTGGCCGGTTGAATGAGGCAGCGATACCTCCAGAGTCCCGGCATGCAGAAGGGATCTGTCTCGTGCGAGGCGAGGCAAGCGGACATGGAAGCGATATTATCGTTACACGTCATGATATCCATGAAATTCAGTTAGCCCAGGCAGCCATTCGGGCTGGGATCGAGGTGTTGCTCCAAGATGCCCGGCTCACTGCATCCGACCTACAGGGTGTCTATTTGGCCGGTGCCTTTGGTTCGTATATCAACATCACCAGTGCTATGCAAACTGGCATGCTGCCAAGGATCGATCTTGCAAGGTTCTTTCAAATCGGAAATGCGGCTGGGGAGGGAGCTCGTCAGCTGCTACTATCAAAGGAAAAGCGACTGGAGGTCGAAAAGATACTCGACCGCGTAGTCTACATTGAACTCACAACGCACCCCGCCTTTACAGACTTGTACATGCAGTATCTATACCTTGGATGAGGGATCACTCCCGCGCAGATCAATTCATCTTTAGAAACTTCAAGCATTCTTGTGCAAGATGTATCCTCTACCCCATTCGTTGGCACTTTTGTGTTATCTTTTATCCTTGATCAGAAATTTATACTCGGATCGAGAATATGAAACGGACAACATTACTGCGGCTCGGCATTTTTCAATTAACAGCGGGCGGGCTTTCAGTGCTCTTCCTGGGCATCCTGAATCGCATCATGCGTATCGAACTGGGATTACCGCTGCTAACGGTAAGTGTGCTGGTGGGTGGTGGACATTATCTGGGCGCACTGATAGCAATACCGTTCGGTTACTTCTCTGATCGCTATGCCCTGGCTGGATACCGGCGAACGATCTATATCCTGCTCGGTGCATTCACGGTTGGGCTGCTCCTGGCACTTTCACCGACAGTTGTTTCGTGGCTGGCTCAGGACCCTTCGGTGTTGCGCACCAGTCTCAGCTTCCTATTTTTCTTGCTCGAGGGGATCGCCACCTACGTAGCCGGAACGGCGTACCTGTCACTCATAACCGATCTAACGGAAGATTCCGAACGGGGACAGGCAACAGGAGTGGTGTGGACGCTCCTCATGGTCGGGATCATCCTCACTGGAGTTGGATCCAGCATCCTGCTGGCGCCGTACTCCTACAGCCGTTTCGTGTTGCTGTTTGAGCTTGGCGCAGTCTCGTCGATCCTGCTAGCACTCTTTGCTTTATGGCGGCAGGAACAACGCTATGGCGCAGTCAGCCATCGACCGAAAGGGCGTCTGCGAAGTTCGCTAAGGATGATCGCCATTAACCCGCAGGCACGCTGGTTTGGAGGCTTCCTGTTCATCAGCATGTTCTCCTATTTCATGCAGGATGTCCTGCTTGAGCCTTTTGGTGGGGAGGTATTCAATCTCTCCGCTTCGGTCACGACGCGCTTCAATGCCTATATGGGGGTTGGGGTTGTGGCTGGGATGCTCTTTGGCGGACTGCGGTTGATCCCTCAGTATGGTAAGCGAAGAGTCACTGCATTGGGTATCTTGCTGATGATCTTTACTTTTGCGGGACTGGCTGGCACAGCGTTGTTGGGGATTGCCAACCTCCTGCCGGTCATTATTCTCCTGCTTGGTTTAGGAGCCGGTTTCTTCACGGTCGGTGGTGTGGCGCTGATGATGGATATGACTTCCCGAGAAAACACGGGATTATTTGTTGGAGCTTGGACTCTTCTGCAAGCCCTGGCCAAAGGGCCTACGGCAATCGTCGGAGGGGCTCTGCAATCTACCCTTGTTGCGCTGGGGGCCAGCACGGCTCAAGCTTATGCAGGTGTCTTTATACTTGAAGCGGTGGGGCTGTCGCTGGGGCTGATCTTCTTGCGCCAGGTGACTGTGGAGCGTTTTCGCACTGGGGTAGAATCCTTCGGAGGCCTGGCGGCCGAGTCACTTCATTGAGTTCGAGGCAATCTACTGAGCAGGTTTGAGTTAATTGCACGGGAAGGAGCATAGTATGCGCTGCGCGCAATGGATCCGTCGCGGTGTTGGACAGTCGATTAGTGCCCTATTGTTCATGGTGGTATTCAGCGCGATGGTGCTCCAAAGATTCCAGCCAGAACGAGCACAAGCCCAGGCAGATGGGTTCGTCGTGACAGGAGGCGTGCGGGATGCACAGGGGCAACCGCTAGCGGGAGCCGAGGTATCACTTGTGCGCATAGGGGATGAAGAAGCTCT
>JBFFQB010000161.1:0-4422 GCA_041573795.1 Anaerolineales bacterium | reverse complement strand
CTCTTGGTGGAGGGATTAAACAATCCAACCATCGCCGAAAGGCTCACGATTAGCCGATCCACCGTAAAGCATCATGTCAGGAGCATCCTTTCAAAGCTGGGCACCTCCAGCCGAACCGAAGCCGTCGCCCTGGCATTGAAACAGAAATTGGTCGAGTAGCTGGAGGCGATCCACCCGTTTCTCCCCTCCGCCCCATATGAAGGACAGCATTACCATCACTTTCGCCATAACTGGCTGTAGGCATCCCATGGGATGCCTAGAGAGCACAACCTGATTATCACGGGCATCCGTCGATCCTCATGAGCACCTGACCATCTGACCTATCCCACGACTCGCCATCGGGCCAGCCTTAAGATCACTCACATACTCGATGCTTGCTGAACGATCGCACCCTATACTGGTGTCAACTTGAGCACGCGGAGAGAGCGATTGGTGGAGCAAGAGATGCGGATCATGGTGGTTGACAAACGCTTGCGAATCCGTTCTGCCTTGAGATTGCTCATTGAGCACACCACGGATCACAGCGTTGTAGCCGAGATTGCAAACGTAGATAAACTTATGTCTACGATTTATGAGACGACGCCCGACCTGGTTTTACTTGAATGGGAATTATTGCAGGAAATGAAGCATGGAGTCATCGCTACGTTGAAAGCAGAATACCCCCAGTTGAAAGTTGTCGTCTTAAGTGGGCAGCCCAGTTGTCGAAAATCCGCAATCGAAGCCGGAGCCGATCATTTCATGAGCAAGATCGATCCCCCGGACCGATTACAAAATATCTTAAGAAACTATTCATGAGTTGTGAAAGTTCCAACAGCCGTCAAGTCGATAAATTAATAACCGAAATATTTCATACAAAGCAATAAGGAGACTAAGATGAAACAACAAGCTTCACTTTTCAACACTGCCCGGATGCTCGTCCTCTTCCTGCTCATGGGTCTGCTCACCGTAGGTTGTGGGACCGGGAATGAGATCGGACAAGCGGAAGAACGGCTGACGCTCTCTGTGACGGGTTACGGGGAAGCAAGTGGTGTGCCCGATGTGGCCCACGCACAGCTAGGCGTATCTGTCATCAATTCGAACATTGATAGCGCCATCCGCCAGGCGAACACCACAATCGAAGGCATCACAAACGCCGTGATCAGCCAGGGTGTCAATTCGAGCGATGTCATGACCTCTTATTACAGTGTCTGGAATGAGGAGATCTATGACCATCAAACCGGAATGCCGACCGGTGAAACAAGATATCGGGTTGAGATCACGCTGGGGATCACCGTACGGGATGTGAATCGCATGGGGCAGGTCATCACGGCCGGGCTCGATGCTGGTGCGACCAATGTCTCGGGCATCAACTTCATGATCGATGATGTAACCGCCCTGGAGACGGAAGCGCGCAGCAAGGCGCTTGTCGATGTTCGGGATCGGGCCGAGAAATTATCCGAGGGCCTTGGAATGAGGTTGGGTAGCGCGCTATCCGTCGGAGAAGGTACGGGTGGCGCACCGGGGCCAATTTACAGTTATGGTTTGAAAGGGGATATCGGCATGGGTGGCGGCGGTGCCGGAGCGGGATCGCCCAGCGGCATCAGTCCCGGTCAAACGACGATCGGGGTGCAAGTGACTGTAATCTACGAACTGCTGCCCTGAACCAAATCACCTGCCCCGGCACGAAAAATGTGCCGGGGCTTTTTTTTTAGACTTGGCCAAGACAGCTTCATGCACAATCGGTGAATGGATGACCCATCCCGAAGACGTATGATTTTGACCGATAATAACGAATTTTGAGCTGTAAAAGCACCCTCAAAAGACTGTTCAACACCAATCATGGAATCTATAGGTTTAAGACAACAACACGCTCATCGAATCCCTCCAGCTTCGGCTCGCTGTCCTTCTGCTTGATTTTTCATGGGGTCAGGGCTACATTGGCTGGAAGTACAATAACCCCTATCTGTGAATTCCAATAGAAGGAAATTCAATGGTTGAAAATAACACTAGCCTTCCGCAGCACGCCCAGGTCGTCATCATCGGCGGCGGCGTGATCGGCTGCTCGGTGGCCTACCACCTGGCCGACATGGGCATGAAAGATGTCGTTTTGCTCGAACGCGACCAACTGACCTCCGGCACGACCTGGCATGCTGCCGGGCTGATGTGCACCTTTGGCTCGACCTCGCAGGTCAACACGGGTATGCGCAGGTATACCCGCGACCTCTGGGCCCGCCTGGAAGCGGAAACTGGCTTATCCACTGGGTTCAAACCGATCGGGTTCATCGAGGCCGCTGCCGATCTGGATCGCCTGGAGGAGTACCGGCGCACGGCGGCCTTCAACCGCTACTGCGGTGTGGAGGTGGAAGAGATCTCGCCCAAGGATATCAAGGAGCTATTCCCGCTGGCCAAGGTTGATGACCTGCTGGCCGGATTTTACGTGAAGGGTGATGGCACGGTTAACCCGGTCGACGCGACGCTTTCGATCGCCAAAGGCGCCCGCATGAAAGGCGCCAGGATTTTTGAAGGCGTGCACGTTACGGGGATACTCAAGAAGAATGGGCGCGTGAGCGGGGTCCAGACCCCCCGGGGTGAGGTCCAGGCCGAGTACGTGGTGAACTGCGCCGGGATGTGGGCCCGCCAGCTGGGCGAGCTCTCCGGGGTGAACATCCCCAACCAGGCGGCGGAACACTACTACGTCATCACCGAGCAGATCAAGGACCTGCCGCCCGCTATGCCTGTGCTGGAAGACCCCTCCCACCACGGCTACTACCGGGAAGAGGTTGGCGGGCTGATGGTTGGGTTATTCGAACCGGTTTGCGCGCCCTGGAAAGTGGAGGGCATCCCCGATACGTTCACGTTCGGCGAGATCACGCCCGATTGGGACCGCATGGAGCCCTTCATCGAGAAGGCCATGTCGCGGGTGCCGATCACACTAGAGGCCGGGATCAAGAAGATCTTCTGCGGTCCTGAGAGCTTCACACCCGACTTCGCGCCGATCGTGGGCGAAGCCCCGGAGCTGAAGAACTACTTCGTCGCCGCCGGACTGAACTCGATCGGGATCATCATCGGCGGGGGGATCGGCCGCTTGATGGCCTCCTGGATCATTCACGGCTATCCGGATGAGGACATCACCGGCTTCAACATCGACCGGCTGCACCCCTTCCAGAACAACCCGCAGTACCGCCGGGACAGGACGGTGGAAACGCTGGGCTTGGCCTACAAAACCCATTATCCCTTCAAGACCTTGAAGACCGCCCGCGGCGTGAAGAAGTCACCCTTCCATGACCGGCTGGCCGCTCAGGGTGCGTACTTCAGGGAAACGAGTGGGTGGGAGGGGACGGATTGGTTCGCGCCCGAGGGCCAGGAAGCCAAAGTTGAGCAACACGTCTGGGGACGGGAGAACTGGTTCCCCTACTGGGAGGCCGAGCATAAAGCCGTGCGAGAGAACGTCGCCCTGATGGACATGTCCTTCATGTCCAAGTTCATGGTCCAGGGACGCGATGCCGGAAAGGTCCTGAACACCATCTCGGCCAACGAGGTGAATGCGAAGGCCAAACAGATCACCTACACCCAGTGGCTGAACGAACGGGGGACGCTGGAAGCCGATCTCACGGTCACCAAGCTCGAGGAAGATCGCTTCATGGTCGTGGTCGCCGACACGATGCACCGCCATGCGCTGACCTGGCTCCAGCGCAACATCCCCGAGGAATCGCATTGCTTTACGACCGACATGACCTCGGCTTACAGCCAGCTGAACATCATCGGTCCCAATTCACGGAAGCTGATGAGCGCGCTGACCAGCGTCGACATGGCCAATGAAGCCTTTCCCTACCGCCACGCGCGGGAGATCGAGATCGGCTATGCCCGCGCCCTGTGCATCCGCATCAGCTACGTGGGCGAGCTCGGCTATGAGCTGTACATCCCGGCTGAGCAGGCCCTGCATGTTTATGACCGGGTCGTCGAGGCGGGGAGAGCGTTCGACCTGCGGCACGCCGGGCTTAAAGCGCTGAACAGCCTGCGCATGGAAAAAGGCTACCGCGATTACGGCCATGATATGGACAACACCGACAATCCCTATCAGGTCGGTCTGGGGGGCTTTGTGAAGCTGAACAAAGCCGAAGATTTCATCGGCAAAGAAGCCTGCATCAAGATCAAGGGGGAGGACAACAAGACCAGGCGCCTGGCCCAGGTGCTGGTGAAGGATCCCGAACCCTTCCTGTTCCATGCCGAGATCGTGCTGCGCGATGGCCAACCGATGGGATATGTCACCTCCGGCGCCTACGCCCACACACTCGGCGGCGCCGCCGGGCTGTTCATGATCCATGCCGATCAGCCGATCGACGAGAAGTATATTTCCGGCGGGACGTGGGAAGTGAACATCGCCGGGACGCGCTACCCGGCGGCAGTGTCGCTCAAGCCGTTCTATGATCAGGGGATGGAGAG
>JBFFQB010000160.1:0-4442 GCA_041573795.1 Anaerolineales bacterium | reverse complement strand
AGTTCTCGGCTTTGTCGGAGCTATCACTGCCCTGCTAACCACGCTCCCTCAGCGCGTCCAATCGCCGATCTTTAAAGGTATCCTGGTCGTCCTCACGATTGGATTATTCTCTGAGATCCTCTCCGATCGCTTACGTGATCTAATTAGTCTTGGATTTAGTCGTGTGATCTTTCGCGGGAAAGCGCTGCAAGTCCTTTCCGCATCTGTTTTGTTCCTTCTGACTGCCGGGTTGGATGTCCTGCGCAGCTCTCGAGAAGGCGTTTTTCAATCGCGTAAGGCTGGATGGACTGAGCAGCAGAATAAATACTTCCGCTATGGAACATTGGGTGGAGGTATCCTCCTGCTCTTCGTTTTGCCTTTGTTCCTGGGAACCTATCTATCCGAAGTCATTAACAACGTCGGTATCTTCATCCTGATGGGGTTAGGCCTGAACATTGTTGTGGGATTCGCGGGATTGCTAGACCTTGGTTATGTGGCCTTCTTCGCGATTGGATCCTACACGATGGCTGTCTTGACAACGCAGGGCGAACTGGGGGTTGTTGGCATGACCTTCTGGCAAGCCCTTCCAATTAGTGTTTTCTTCTCAGCTGCTGCCGGAATCATCCTGGGCGTCCCGGTTCTGCGAATGCGCGGGGATTACCTGGCGATCGTCACGCTCGGCTTTGGCGAGATCATCCGCATCCTGGCCCTATCCGATCTGCTCAAACCACTGATTGGAGGCGCACAAGGTGTATTGAGAATTCCTAAACCTCCATTAGGAAATACAGCCCTGGTTCAACCTGAGCAGTTCTACTATATCGTGCTAGGCGGCTGCCTTCTTGCCTGGTTTGTCAGTTCACGGCTGAGCGAATCCAGGTTGGGTCGCCAATGGCAGGCGATGCGCGAAGATGAAGATGTGGCCGAGGCTATGGGCATTCGCCTTGTTACAACCAAGCTGCTTGCCTTTGGTGTTGGCGCTGCCTTCTCTGGATTAGCTGGCGCTTTATTTGCCAGCAAGCTGACCTCGATCTTCCCACATAGCTTTAAGCTTGAGATTTCAATCAACGTCCTGAGCCTCATCATCATCGGCGGGATCGGAAGCTTACCGGGTGTTGTAGTCGGTGCACTTATTCTCGTGGGTTTGCCAGAACTCCTGCGCGAATTTGCGGAGTATCGCTTACTCATGTACGGTGCCCTACTTGTCGTTATGATGCTAGCCAAACCTGAAGGTTTCATTCCTTCTGCAATCCGGAAACGCGAGCTGACGGCATTTGAAGACGAAACTGTACCAGGGGAAGCTCAAATGGAAACGGCAGGAGATTGAGAAGATGACAAAGAACAATCATTCAATCTTGACCGCAAAGAATGTGACAAAAACCTTCGGTGGATTGGTTGCGGTAAGTGGATTCGATTTTGATGTGCCCAAAGATTCTATCGTCAGCATCATCGGACCCAATGGTGCTGGAAAAACGACCTTCTTCAATTGCATCACCGGTTTTTATAAAATTGATGAGGGTGAGATTTTCTTCAATAGTGAGCGTATTGATGGTCACTCTCCCGATGAGATTACGCGAGCGAGAATTGCCCGGACATATCAGAACATTCGCCTCTTCGCCGATATGACTGCGATCGAGAACATCCTTGTGGGAATGGAGCCTCAGCTACACTCCAACTGGGTCGGAGCGGTTCTGGGAACCAAAGGCACCAGGAAAGAGGAGGCGACTGCACTTGAAGAGGCGCGTCGTTTACTATCCTTTGTAGGGCTTGCGGGCAAAGGCGATCAGCTTGCTAAGAGCCTGGTATACGGTGATCAGAGACGACTTGAAATCTCCAGAGCACTCGCTAGCAAACCCGAATTACTCTTGTTGGATGAGCCTACTGCCGGCATGAATCCTCAGGAATCTGCTGAAACCATGGTCTTCATCCGAGAGCTGCGTGACAATCTCGGCATTACGATCCTCTTGATCGAGCATGATATGCGGGTTGTGATGGGAATATCCGAGCGGGTTACAGTGCTGGATTATGGCGTAAAAATCGCCGAGGGTTCAACAACAGACATCCAAAGAAACCCCAAAGTTATCGAAGCATATCTGGGTCGTGGCGCCGCAACCGGCTTCCAGGCTCAGGTTGAATCTACTTAAGGCAGGAGTTTCCTATGGCAATGCTTGAAATCAAAGATCTACATGCATTTTATGGGAATATCCACGCGCTTAAGGGTATTTCCATCGAAGTCGATGAGGGGGAGATCGTCACGCTCATCGGCGCGAATGGGGCTGGAAAAAGTACAACGCTAAAGGCGATCAGTGGGTTATTAAAACCCCGCAAAGGATCGATCCGCCTGAATGGGGAAGACCTTGAGCCTTATCCTGCCCACGAAATCGTCTACAAGGGCGTCTCCATGGTTCCAGAAGGTCGAGGCATATTCTCTCGATTAACAGTTAGCGAAAATCTGGACATGGGAGCTTTTCATCGTTCAGACCGGGATGGCATTGAGGAAGATTGCTCACGTGTATTCTCGCTCTTCCCGCGCCTGCAAGAACGGAGTTCACAGGTGGCTGGGACCCTTAGCGGGGGTGAACAACAAATGCTGGCTACCGGAAGAGCACTTATGGCGCGGCCTTCGCTCTTGCTGATGGATGAACCCTCCATGGGTTTGGCCCCCGTGCTTGTAGAGAGCGTGTTTGACACCATCCAAGAGATAAATCGCGAGGGAACGACGATCTTGCTAGTGGAACAAAATGCCCATATGGCGCTTCAGATTGCACAACGCGGCTATGTTCTTCAAACAGGCGAGATCGTATTGAGCGATACTGCCTCTGGTCTTCGAGAAAATGCCATGGTCCAGAAAGCTTACCTTGGCATTGAATGAAGCTACGCGTTGCGCATGACGCATGAAAGGATTCACGACGGACCTCAAGCAAGGCCCGTCGTTTTTTTTTTCGGGCAGTATAGCTTTTTTTTTTATTCAGATGGTTATATCTTAATGGACATTCACATCTTAACTGCAGCAGATATAAACGCAGCGCTCCCTATGGTTGATGCCATCGCTTTGATGAAGGCAGCCTTCTCACAGTTTTCTGCCGGTGACGCCGAAGTCCCACTGCGCAGTAGGATACTTGTGGAAAAGCAACAGGGTGCAACGCTCTTTATGCCCGCCTTTCTCAAGAAAACTGAAGATCTGGCGGTGAAAATCGTATCCGTCTTCCCACAGAATTCCCGCGTCAATTTGGATACAATTCACGCTGCTGTCATCGTCCTCGATCCGCAAACCGGACAACCCCAGGCGCTTCTCGAAGGATCATCCCTGACGGCTATACGCACCGGCGCGGCGTCCGGCGCCGCCACAGACCTGCTCGCCCGCAAGGATGCAGCCACCGTTGCCATCTTCGGATCCGGTGCACAAGCCAGGACTCAGCTCGAGGCGGTGTGCACCGTTCGCCCAATCAAGCATGTCTTTGTCTTCAGCTTAGATGAACCCGGCGCACAAGCATTTTGCGAGGAAATGAGCCAAGTACCTAACGTCCCGAATAAGCTTGAGATCGCTCCTTCACCCATTGATGCAATCAGAAACGCGGATATCATCTGCGCAGCAACGACATCATCAACACCGATCTTTCCAGGCGACCTCGTGAACCCAGGCACACATGTCAATGCAATTGGATCCTTCACACCTGAAATGCAGGAAATCGATAGCGCCCTTCTCCTAAAGGCGCGCATTGTTGTAGATTCTCGTGAAGCCGTTCTCGCTGAGAGCGGTGATCTGATCATCCCGATTCAGCAAGGCTTGCTGGATGAGAATGACATATACGCAGAGCTTGGAGAGATCATAGCTGGCACTTGTCCAGGTCGCACCTCTGAGGATCAAATCACTGTGTTTAAATCCGTGGGATTAGCGGTACAGGATGCGATAGCCAGTTCAAGAGTCCTGGAGCGTGCTCTGCGTTCCAAAATCGGTATGCAAGTCAAGTTATAGGATGGAGGTATAGGTGAGCGAATTACTCCCAAAAAACGCTGAGGTCGTCATTATTGGTGGAGGTGTCATGGGTGCCAGCACTGCCTACCACCTTGCTGAAGCCGGGATGAAAGACATCATCCTCCTGGATCGTGAGACACAGTTTGGTCTTGGCGCAACAGGTCGCTGTGCGGGAGGCGTTCGTTATCAGTTCGCAACCGAGATTAACGTCCGCTTATCTATGGCAAGTCTAAAGATGATCGAACAATTCGAAGAGGCGACCGGCCAGGATCCTCTCTACCGACCTTGTGGTTACTTATTCGTCCTAACCAACGAGGATGACCTGAAGGCATTCAAGCAAAACGTACAAATGCAGCATCGCCTTGGAGTAGATACAACCTTGTTGGATGGCGATGATGTCCGCTCGATAATCCCAATGATGAACTTCGATGATGCCCTGGGAGGGACCATTCATGAGACGGATGGTCTCGCGGATCCCAATTCAATCGTT
>JBFFQB010000159.1:0-4446 GCA_041573795.1 Anaerolineales bacterium | reverse complement strand
TGCTGCGTCGTGAGTTCCGGGTCGAAGGACACTGTCGCTCGCTCAGACGCCAGGTTGACGCTGGCAAAGCTCACGCCGTCAACCTTCTTCAGGTTGCGTTCGACCGCAGCGACACAGTTTGCACAGGTCATACCGGTGATCGGCAAGGTAAGGCTTTTGGATGGCTCCATATATGATCATCCTTCCCAAGAGAAAAAGCGATTAGCTGAGCGTTAGCTGAGCGATGGCGGGTAATTGATCTCGGTTAAGAGCGCCTTTATGCTCTGTTCCGTCGCGGGATCCCCGTACTCAACCGTGACAGTTCGATCCATCTGTGATGCATTAACTTTCATCACACCTGTGAGCTCAGAGAGCTCGTTCTGGATCGTGTTGACGCAATGACCACATGAAATGTTAGGGACCTCATATGTTACTGTGTTCATTTCCTTCCTCCTTATGGATAGATGTGGCTATCCTTTCATAGCCATTTCATAGACCTCGGTAATTTCTTTCAGGACACGTTCACGTTCTTCCGGATCCTTATCGCGCACTGCGGTGATCATGCAAGAATGAAGGTGACCATCGAGAATGGATGCGCTGATTTTATTAAGGGCCGCCTGCACGGCCTGGATCTGACGAAGCAAATCAATGCAGTAAGCTTCGCTTTCAACCATGCGCCCAATGCCGCGTATATGACCTTCAACAACCCTTAACCGACGAAGCGTATCTTCTCGATCCATGCCCTGATCCTTTCTATTCTACCCCCCCCCCGGGGGGGGTGGGATATAGGAAGGATACACCACCTCAGACTGTTTGTCAACCCTCTAGATGCACGGGGAATTTATTCAGCTACATCAGGAAGAAGCCGCAGGAAATCCTCGAGCGGAAGGCTTGGAAGTTCTACCTCGGTTTCCCCTGGAACGTGGTTCTCAAGCCTTCGACTCCAGTTGAAAAGTGCAACCATGTCTTCAGGATAGCGCCTAGGACCGGCTCCGATATTCACCCACGAACGACCCTCAAAAGCTGCCGCCCAGGTCTCCCATGGGACCATGTCTGGCGTGCGCGAGAGTGTCGATAGGCCGCTAAAGTATAGCGGGTGATCTACGGAGACCTCCGCAAGCACATCCTGCATAAATTCCAAACTATCGATTGTGTTGAAGACTAGCCAGAGCGGAAGCAACCCGGCTCGAAGGACGATGTAGGGATCATACTGCGTGAAGGTCTCCACCACGATGCCCTGGACCTCCTGTCCGATCTGATCAAATAAAGCTCGATGGGCTCGGAAGGCCAGACGGGAATAATCATGTGGGTGGGGAAAATGGAGGCGAACAAATCTGTACCCGTTCTTTTCAGCAAATCTGCCCAAAGCTTCATCCAGCCCTGAATCGCTGCCCCATTCTGATTCCGGCGCCCAGTGAGCTTCTATCCCTGGAACTCTCCAGCCTCCACGATGTGCCGACCCGGTGGCTTGCAAGAAGCGATCAATGCGTTCGCTGCCCGAGATATATTCATCCGCTGGAATTCCCCCCCACCCCCCGATCTGGCACGAAAGGCGCTCCGAGATTGGAAAGTGAAGCCACTGCGAACCACAATCGAGGTAGAGGATCGTTCCTCCCGGTTCCAGGCGCTCGAGGAGGAACGCCTCATACGCCCTGGGCAAGCCCACAAGCTTTAACCTCAAGTGGGTGACGGTTCGCGTCAACCAGCCATCGTGGATTGGATCGAAGTGAGCAATCGCTTTGAGGTTTTGATTGCGGTCGAGGATCTCTCGGGCAACGGAGGTAGCGAGAGCGAGATGGGAGGTCAGGTCATCATCCGGGCTCCCACCACGCATCCCTAAGATGAAGGGCTGCGGCAAGAAGGGTCCTCTCAAAAGCGCGGCTAGATGCGCCGCCGCGCCCGCCAGGGCTGAACCGACGACAACAACGGGGAATTTCCCCTCAACTCCCTTGTAATCGCGCAACCGCTGCGCTGCCAGCTCGTCCTCCGCCAGCAGGCGAGCATTCGATGGCATCAACGAGGTGCGGGAGAAATGCCAGCGCACGGCCCAACGGGCGACAGCCGGTGGCAGCAGGTTGAGCAATCGCAGGCCCAGGCGTTCCCAAGCAGCAAACTCGAAACCTCGCTCCGGTTTTCCTCGTAACACGCCTGCAACCAGACGCGTGATAATCGGCGCTGCGCTTTCAGTACTTTCGAATGGTCTGAACCCCGTCATGGATCGCTTCGTTGACATATGGCTGTGTAATTACTCGTTCCAGCTTCAGGCACGTGCTTGCTCAGCACGCGCACGCAGCAACCCCCGCAGGATGTCGATATCTGCCGGGACATAGTACGCAGCAATCGCCAGGATGATTGCACCAAGGATCCATGCGCCGATGCAGATGCTAAGAATGGCGCTATGCAGGGAGAGTCGCACGGCGATCAAACCTGCAATAAACGGCGCCAAAGCCGCTCCACCATTTTCAATCAACAATTGCAGCGCAAGGGCTGTGCTGCGGACTTCCGGGAGGGTTATATCATGCACGGTGGAAACGACGTTTGGTGCCGCAAATGGGATAAAGAGTGCTGTAATCGCGAGCAGAACCGAGAATAACCCTTGATTCGCAAGCGGCACATTCATGGTGATGAACAGAAGGACGGCACCAGTGAGGACAGCTACCATGGAGACAAGCAATCGTCCACGGCGAGTGCGCTTAAAGAAATAATCGCCCAATGTTCCACCAAGAAAATATCCTGCCGCCAGAACGAGAATTGTGGGAACCAACGTGACCAGAATAGCGGTTTGGTCAAATCCACGCTCTGTTTCTAAATATCGAAAAAACCAGAATGTGATCACATTCCAGGGGAATACCCCAACGAATCCCTGCGCGAAGAGCAGCAGGATGGTTCGTTTCTTGAGCAATTCCAGCACCAACCTTCGATCAAAGCGATATACCCCGATTTGCTCCAAATCTTGCAGTTCGGGTTCGGTGCTGCCTCTCTCCGGTTCGCGTACAGTGAAGAAGATCAATAGGCCAACGAGCAAACCCAAGGAACCGGTCACGTAGAATACCGCCCGCCAGCCTGTGCTGGCGGCCAGGACCGTGGCAACGACCAGACCGATCATGTAGCCTATGGGTTGGGTTAATTGCAATAAACCGTAGATCCTTCCCCGCACCCCTGGCCCGAAGTAATCCGATAGCAGGCTGAACAAGCCAGGATAGGCCGAATCATCAATGCCCGTTGTCGCGCGTGCCGCAAAGAAAGATCGATAGGTTGGTGCAATGGCACTTATCCAGGTGGTAGATCCCCAGATCGCCGAGGCGGCAGCTAACAGTTTGGCCCTTGAAAATCGGTCATACAGATAACCCCAAATTGGATAAAGCACCGCGCTGACAAGCAAGGCCCCCGAAACAACGGCGCCCATCTGAGCTTCATTGATGCCGAAGGTTTCCATAATCGGGGTTGTTAGGGGGGCAATCAGCAAGCGATCGGACTGGTGAAGCAGCATAAAGAGAAAGAAAACGAAGACGACATACCATCGATAGCGCTTCCCTGGTTTCATGCGAACCTCCTCGTTTATGCCAAGCGGGGTTTGGGTTGTTTCTGATGGCCGCTTTCGGCATCGGGGTCATCCCGCAGAAGAGCAATCGCATGCTCAAGTACGGGAAGGATGACCTCCAGATTCTCAGCCGCACCACGTGGAGATCCAGGCAAGTTTACGATCAGGGTTTTTCCCCGGATCCCGGCAACCGCCCGAGAGAGCATGGCATGCGGTGTCTTCCGCAAACTTGCGTAGCGCATCGCCTCTGCCAATCCCGGTGCACCCCGTTCAATTACTGCCCGGGTTGCCTCCGGCGCTTGATCACGCGGGGCAAATCCCGTTCCACCCGTTGTTAGGATGAGATCATACTGGCCTCCATCGCAAGCCTCGATCAACCAGGCTTCGATCCCGGCACGATCATCCGCTCGGACGTCTTGCCCTTCAACCCCCCAACCCTGGCTCTCAATCATCTCCGCCAGTCGCGGTCCAGACAGGTCTTCACGCTCGCCTCTTGCGCTTCGATCTGATATTGTCAGGATTGCCACCCTCATCTTAAAACCTTTCCCAAGATATGCAGGTCCATTTCCTCACATCCAAGTGCACGGTAAAAATCGAGCACACGCTCTGATTCTTTTCGAACCAGGAGATAATACTTGTAGCAGCCTTTACTCTGCAAGCGCTGCTCAATCTCGATCATCAATGCTTTCCCAAAACCCTCACCGCGACGGTCTGGGTGAACGGCTAAATGGTAGACCAACCCCCGGCGGCCATCATACCCACCGAAGACCACCCCGACGATTTCATCTTGATCTTCTAATACTAAGAATAAATCTGGATCTCTTTGAAGCTTCCTGGCAATTTCGACACGCTCATCCGAAGGGGACAGCTGGACACCTGGGCCTGCAAGTTCCCACAGATGTCTCACCGCGTTGTAATCCATATCC
>JBFFQB010000158.1:0-4473 GCA_041573795.1 Anaerolineales bacterium | reverse complement strand
GGCCCCTCCCGAAGCGGATTGCTCCTTTCCTCCATGGTCCTCTAACACCATGGAGCACATGAGGTATTAGCCCCAGTTTCCCGGGGTTGTCCCTCTCTTCGGGGCAGGTCACCAACGTGTTACTCACCCGTTCGCCACTAGGACACCTTCGTACGAATACAAAGGGCCTCGTTCGACTTGCATGTATTAGGCACGCCGCCAGCGTTCATCCTGAGCCAGGATCAAACTCTCCGTAAGTTCTAAACTACGTACAAGACGTAGTTGAGATCAGGAGTTGACTGGAACTCGATTTCTTTTGGCTTTCTATCACTCTTCAGTTGTTAAGGTGCACTTCCTAGAGCGGACGAAATCCTATCACCCGCCCCGACCGCTGTCAAGGCTTGCGGCACAAAAAGCCGATGTTCGTCTTTCCAACATCGGCGAAGCTAGCGACCCTCGCTAGCTTGGTCTGTGTTGCCTTAGACTCTATGCGGTTTTCCGGGTCTTCCCACAAGGTGAGCGAGACCGACGATGATGTATTCTGTCTGTATTATAGAGGCCCAGGATTAGGTGTCAAGGGTTGCGCAAAAACTCGGATTGCCCTTCCGGGCCAATCAAGGACAAACAACCACACCGAACCCCTGCCCATTAATACTGTTCGGGCTGCTCACAGACACCTGGAACCAGTGCTCGCCGGCTTCATCCACCCGTAAACTATCTTCGTATGTGCGCGAGCCGGCTTCAATAAATTCAACCGTTTCAGGCGCTATGCTTGATCCCGTGCTTTGGCTGCGCTGAAAGGTCACAAACGTTGGGCCGATGGTCTCGATCGAGAACGTGACGTTGAAGGTCAGCGGAAAAACACAAGTCACGGGTTCTAATACGGGCGGGTCGACCAGCACCGAGACGTTGGTCACGAAGCTCAAGGGCGCTTGCGCCACGCTGAGCTGGGCTAAGTTGCCGTTTGTATCAACATCA
This sequence comes from Anaerolineales bacterium, assembly GCA_041573795.1. Lineage (GTDB taxonomy): Bacteria > Chloroflexota > Anaerolineae > Anaerolineales > E44-bin32 > E44-bin32. Next base: position 3,516 of record JBFFQB010000158.1, on the reverse strand, counting down.
TTGGCGGAAACCCAGCAGAATTTTCCGGGGAATCCCGGCAACTCAAACTGAAACCAATCCCCGGCGCCATTGCGAGCCGTGATCGCAAGGCTCACATCCGTCCGTAAAGAACCACCCACGCCATAACGCAATCCTGGACCAAAGCGACACAGAATGTCACCCGCTTTTGAACGCATCGAGGCCGGCGTTAAATCTGGGGTCATCGTTGGATTGGGGGTCTGCGAGGGAATGGGCGTATCCGTAGGAAATGGGCTGGCTCTATCAGGGGTGGCACTGGGTAGATCTTCCACTACTGTCGCGCTGGGGCTGGCATCGCGACCTTCCAAAGTGTCGGAGCTCAGGGGCAGATTGCACGCGCTGAGGCCGAGACACACGAGCAGGGTCAACAAACTTAGGGGCTTCACGTTTACACCTTGGGCCATGCTTTATGAGGGGGCGGTCGCCTACAATTCCGATCGACCTTCAAGCGCCTGGGACAACGTGGTTTTGTCGGCATACTCAAGATCGCCACCAGAAGGCAGACCGCGCGCCAGTCGAGTTAACCGCAAATCCAGCGCTTCCAGCTGATTCTTAATATACATCGCCGTGGCTTCCCCCTCCAGCGTTGGATTGGTTGCGATGATCAATTCGCGGATCTGCTCAGGATGTATGCGCTCGAAGAGTTCCTTCAGTCGTAGATCATCTGGACCCACACCTTCCACCGGCGAGAGTGCGCCATGCAGCACATGATAAAGCCCCTCGAAGACCCCGGTCCGCTCAATCGCCATGACATCCAGCGGTTCCTCAACCACACAGACCTTATCAGCCTGCCGGCTTGCATCAGCACAGATCATGCAAAGCTCCGCATCGCTTGTGCTGATATTAAAACAGCGTTTACATAAGACAGTATTTGATTTCATCTCGATCACGGCTTCTGACAACTCTTTACTTTCCACTTCGGGAGCCCGAAGAAGATAAAAGGTCAGCCGCGAGGCTGTTTTCGGCCCAATTCCCGGAAGGCGGGCAAAGGCTTCGATCAATCGCTCAACAGGCGCGGGGGTAGAACTTTTCATGGTTTATCGAATTTGCCCCAGGCCACCGGTCAACGGACCCAATTTACGTGCCGCCAAGGCCTGTGAATCCAGGATCGCCTGGTTCACAGCGAGCAGGATGAGATCCTGAATCATTTCTACATCGCCGGAAGAGATCAGGTCTACAGCGATGGTCACCGACTGGCACTCTTGCGTGCCGCTCATGACAACCTTGACCGCGCCACCTCCAGCACTTGCTTCGACGGTTTCATGTTTCAATGCTTCTTGGGTGGCGACCAATTGATCTTGAAGCTTCTTCATCTGGGCGTTAAGGTCAAGCCCCAAGCCCTTTGGCTTTTTCCCTTTACTCATACGTCCCTCATCCTATTAGGTTATTAGTGTTGAAATTGGCGTTAGATGACGAATTCGTTCACGGTCTAGTTTGCGGTTTCTTTGCCAGTCGTATCGCGCGGCAGGCGCTCTACATCCACAACCTGGGCGCCAAGCTCGCGTAATGCTGTCGCAACCATACCCTGATCTGCCATAGGTGGAGGCGCGACCGCTTCGTAGCCGCCCGATTGCCAAGCTTCCGTAAGGACGCAACGCAGCACCAGACTATCCCCGAATACCTGCTTGATCGCCGCAATCGCAACCCGTAGATTGTGTTCCTTCTCCATCTTCTCGCGTAGAAGATCGCTTGAGAATCCGATGACCAGGGCACCTGCCTCGACACCCAGTGGCCGGCAAGAGTTCAGCAATGCTTGCACCCTTGGATCTTGCGCCCGCGCCGCCTGGAGCACTTCACGCCAGTTTTCAAGAATATGCTCAAAGGTGATCGTGCCCGCAAGCTCAGCCGGCGGGGAAGCTGATTTGATCCGAGAAGCTTCCTTCTTAGTCGGGGGCACCGGGGGTGGATCCACTGGCGAGTCAATCCCATCAACCCTCTTGGGCTGTCTACTTGCGCTGCCAGAAGGCTCGCTTTGCGATGGATTCGGTCCAGGTATGTGCCCGGCCGCATCGATCATGGCCAGTTCGAGCGGAAGGGACGATTGCCAAGTCGTCCGGCGCTCACCAGCAACCTTGCTGAAAACCTTGATGCCAGTCAAGATCTTGCTGCGTTCCAAGATCTCAGCATGTTCCTGCATCCTCTGCATTTGGTCCGCCGGACGATCGATTAGATCGGGATTTTTCATCTTGATCAGGAGCAAGCCGCGCAGGTAGTCGACAACCTGACGCGCGAGATGACGCGGGTCGGCACCGCGATCGATGGCGTCGTTAATGACCGCCAACCCCTGGCCGATCTGGTTCTGCGCGATTGCGGAAATGATCCCACCGACGGCCTCGTGTGGTGCTGTCCCCAAGATAACTTCCGCGTACTCGCGCGTAACTTTTTCGCCGGTAGATGAAAGTTGATCTAGCAGCGATATTGCATCACGTAGGCTTCCCGTAGCCTGACGGGCGATAAGATCTAGCGCATCCGCCTCGACGGGGATGCCTTCGTCATTTACTTTTTCCTGTAAGAACTCCTGGATCGTCGTCAGGGGTAACTGCCGAAATTCGTGGCGTTGGCAACGGGAAAGTACGGTGGCGAGGATCTTATGAACCTCAGTGGTCGCCAGGATAAAGATCGCATGGGGAGGTGGCTCTTCAAGCGTCTTGAGTAAGGCGTTGAAGGCAGCCGTCGAGAGCATGTGAACTTCATCGATGATATAGACCTTATAGCGGCCCTTGTTTGGGGCAAAGTTGATCCGATCACGCAGGTCACGAACATCATCGACGCTCGTATTTGAAGCTGCGTCAATCTCGATTAGATCGAGGAAGCTGCCATCGGCAATGGCAACACAATGTTCACATTCTCCGCAGGGTCGTTCTTCCAGCTCATTGGCAAGGCAGTTTACCGCTTTGGCCAGCAGTCGCGCGGTCGAGGTTTTTCCTGTCCCGCGCGGCCCGGCAAAGAGGTAAGCGTGCGCTACGCGATCGGCTTTGATCGCGTTTTTCAATGGACGGATGATGTGTTCCTGACCAGCGACTTCATCCCAACGTTGTGGACGCCACTTGCGGTAGAGCGCCTGGGCCATGAGCTATCCTCTTGCGAACCTTTAAAATAGAGTCTGGTCAGTGTATTACACCATCTGCTACCAACACGACCTCGACCGTTGCGAGTTTATCAGACCGCGAGTGGTGGCGCAAGAATACTCGAAGCTTTGGATCTTTTCCCCGGGTATAGGATGCTATAATGAGGGCCAAATCCATCCGATGGAGGCCAATATGGCAAGTATTCGCGGTTGGGAATTAATCATTATCCTGGTCATCGTCTTGTTGCTCTTTGGGCCGGGGCGATTGAGTCGCATCGCTGGTGAGATCGGTCGCGGCATTCGGGAGTTCCGATCCGGTATTAAAGAAGAAGTCGGCGAGGATTCCGATCAACCAGAGCAGAGCGATGAGGATAGCGTTCAGTAACGCTGGATTCTCGCCCCGATTCATGTATTAAGCCAACATGTTTGTT
>JBFFQB010000157.1:0-4559 GCA_041573795.1 Anaerolineales bacterium | reverse complement strand
GAAGCCTGCTCCTCGCGGCCCTCATGATTTTTTTCCTCAGTCTTCCCATTTCGCCGCCATTTGTAGTCATTCTACTTCTTACGGTCGGTCTGGCTTGGGTATGGGATCAGGAGATAGATCTACGCCGGAGCCTACCGTTTATTGTCTTGGCACTATTCGTAGCATTTATTTCTGTTTATCTTGCTGCGCGTTCTTGGGTTACCCTGCGAGGCATCCACGGTTCGGTTTGGCAGATCATCCGCGGTTGGTGGGAGCATACAGGAGGGGGTTGGCGGGTCACCCTTGTAGCTGACCAATCGTTTAATCTCGATGTTCTCCTTCTGCGTATTCCAGCCTGGTCACGCTTACCGTTTCTTGTGCTATTTGGTCTGGTTCAGCCTTTTCTCCCTGCGGCGCTGATTGCTCCCGGGGCGACCATCTGGCGACTTATTGGTGTCTTTCGCGCATCAGGCTGGTTTCTCATGCTGCCTTTCCTGCTGTATGCACCAATCTATGCGTTGCGAAGGATGGGTTGGCGGCACATATCAACGTACATGAGCATCTATGTTTGGATCGCAGCCTTGGCTGCCTCCTATCGTGCACCGAGTTATCAGTGGGATAATCCCCGCTATCGCGTGGTTTACCTGGTCATCCAGGTAGCCTTAATAAGCTGGTTGTGGATCAAGCGATCAGAGGCGCGAGATCCTTGGGTCGTTCGCTTGGGTTGGGCGATTCTTGCATTTAATCTGATTGTGGCTCACTGGTATGTTGGGAGCGTTTTTGATACGCCGAGGTTGGGTTTGCCAACAACAATGCTTCTGGCGGTAGCCGCAGGTGTAATTATCCCATTGACGGGCATACTGCGCGACTATCTGCAGGCAAAGAGAATGCCCGGCACCTCAGTCGAGGTATAATTCAGGGCTTGAACTTTAAAGAAAATACGACAAGCGGAGAGATGAATGCCGAAAGCCTTTATCACTGGGATCACAGGGCAGGATGGATCATACCTTGCGGAGCTTCTGCTCAGCAAGGGTTATGAAGTGCATGGGTTGATACGAAAAACGAGCACTTTCAATACCGACCGCATTGATCATTTGTACCTGGATCCACATGACCCAGCGGCGAAATTGTTTCTACACTATGGAAATCTTTCCAATGGTGAACAGCTCACAAACATGGTTTACAACGTCAAGCCAGATGAGATTTATCACATGGGGGCCCAATCACATGTGAAGGTTAGCTTTGATATGCCGGAGTACACTGGCAACGTAACTGGGTTGGGCACGACTCGCATTCTTGAGGCTGTCAGGCGCAGTGGGATTAAGACCCGCTACTATCAAGCCTCCTCGAGTGAAATGTTCGGGAATGCTGCGCCGCCTCAAAGTGAAACTACCCAGTTTGAGCCTCGAAGTCCCTACGCGATCGCCAAAGTATATGCTTACTGGATGGCAGCGAATTATCGAGAAGCTTATGATCTCTTTGCGGTCAACGGAATTTTGTTTAACCACGAGAGTCCTCGTAGAGGCCCTACTTTTCTATCGAGGAAGGTAACCCGAGCTGTAGCTCGTATTAAAGCAGGCCTGCAGCCGAAAGTTTACCTCGGAAATCTTGATTCGCGTCGGGATTACGGATACACCCCCGAGTATGTTGAAGTCATGTGGAAAATGCTGCAATTGGATCAGCCGGACGATTTTGTAGTTGGGACTGGAATCGCACCAACGATTCGAGAGTTTGTTGCCGAATCCTTCGCCTATGCTGATATGGATTGGCAAGATTATGTAGAAATCGATCCGCGCTATTTCCGGCCGACAGAGGTAGATTATCTTCAAGCAGATCCCTCGAAAGCTAAATCAAAATTAGCCTGGGAACCGAAAGTCGCCTGGAAAGAACTTGCCCGCATCATGGTGGATGCAGATTTACAAGCGGTTGGGCAGCCCCCCATTGGCGAAGGGCTAGCAATCCTTGAAGAGCGCTTCGATGACTGGCATCGTTGGGAGAGTAGCGTAACCGCTGTCCTTCAAAATGCAGGTAGAGGCGTAGATCTAGACTAGTGGCAAAACCCCCATCCGTTTCCGGAGTCAACTGTGTACTTGTCGATCATTATTCCTGTTTATAACGAGGTTGAAAATATTCCACTCTTGCATTCTGCGATAGTGGAGGTTATGAATGGTCACAGTTACGAAGTACTTTATGTGGATGATGGCTCCACAGATGGCAGTGTGGAGGCGCTTGAGAAAATTGTAGAAAGCGATCCTGGTCATAGTCGATTAATTGAATTACGCAGAAACTTCGGTCAGACGGCTGCGATGGCAGCAGGTATAGATAACGCTCAAGGAGAGGTTATCGTAACCCTGGATGCAGACTTGCAGAATGACCCGAAGGATATACCTAAGCTCCTGGAACAAATCGATAAGGGATATGATGTAGCATCAGGCTGGAGAGTAGACCGCAAAGACACTCTGCTAACCCGTACGATTCCTTCACAAGTAGCCAATTGGATAATCTCGAAAGTTACTGGAGTGCGGCTTCACGATTATGGGTGTACTTTAAAAGCCTATCGACGAGAAGTGTTAGAAGGATTCCACTTGTATGGAGAAATGCATCGCTTTATTCCTGCCTATGCGGGAGGGGTGGGAGCAAAGATCATTGAAGTGCCTGTACAGCATCACCCCAGGCGATTCGGGAAAGCCAAGTATGGCCTTGAGCGGACAGCAAAGGTCATCCTGGATCTGTTTACGGTCAAGTTCCTCATCAGTTACTCGAATAAACCGATTTACCTTTTTGGAGGCGCCGGGCTTTTCCTCATCGCGCTGAGTGTGGTTGACCTGGCGGTCCTGGTTCTCCGTCGTCTTACCCCACCCTATGAACATATGATCCGTTCGCCACTCCTGTTGATGAGTGTCATGCTTTTCACATTAGGTTTTCAGTCCATTTTGCTGGGTTTGATTGCAGAACTCATGGTTCGCACTTATTACGAATCTCAATCCAAGGCTACTTACTCCATCCGGCGCATAATTCCTTCCACACAAGACAGCTAATGCCCCAAGACAAACGTCGAGTGAGCGGTGGAACCCTGATCCGGGTCATCGGGAGCCTTGTCTCGATAGCGTTGCTGGTTTACCTCATCAGCCAACAGGGCTGGGACGAAATCCTGGAGAGCACAGTAAAAATCCCGGTTTCATCCCTTGCAATTGTCTTGGGCCTAATGGTTGTGTCTAGGTTGGCGGTTTCGCTCCGCTGGTATTCCCTCTTGAGAACCGTCACCCCTTCCTTCCCGTTTTTTGAAAGCCTTCGATTGACATTAGCAGGGTTATTCGCAGCGAATTTCCTCCCCACCACAGTGGGTGGCGATGTGGTGCGTGCGGCCGGGGTATTAAGACGTACGAATAATCGGATGGATGCCGTTACATCCATTGCGGCCGACCGCTTAATCGGCTTAGCAGGGATGGCAATGCTTGTACCGTACGGAATGCTAGAGTCGTGGGGGTGGCTGCAACCAAGGTTGAGGGGAGATCTTTCGGGTGCAAGCAATTTTCCCCTCGGGTTGCTTGGATTCACTGGCCTTCTTCAATCGGAACTAATTCAGCGCTTTGTGGGCCGGATCAAACGAGGCGCGCTATCGTTGGCAGCCTGGCTTCGGCGTCCACGAGCAATCTTTACCGCCCTAGGCTTTACCTGGATCCATCAGATCTGTCTCTTCACGAATGTGTGGCTATTTCTCCGAGGCATGGGTGATCCACTTCAGTGGTGGCTGATTGCAGGACTTTGGAGTCTTTCGTACTTCATCACATTAATGCCATTTTCCATTGGCGGGCTTGGAATCCGAGAAATCTCGATCACGTATATTTATCAAGAAATTGGTGGCATCACGGTTGAAAGCGCGCTTGCCCTCGCTCTCTTACTACGAGCACTCGATATTGTTGCGAGCATGCCCGGGGCATTTTTCCTTCCTACAATCCTCTCGACGTTGCGAAAGCAGGATGGTGAGTAGTGGAGACCGCTCGGTTTCTATTCCAGAGTGATTCATTCCTTCCACAAGATGCTCAGAGCAAGCGCCTATTCCTGCTGCGTTTCTTTTTAGGCATTACCTTCATATTGGGGCTTCTGGCACTTGCCGATCAGAGACAATATGCCGATGAGATCGCCGTCTGGCAAGTCTCTTCAAATTGGAGAGGGGCAATAGGAATTGGCTCGATCCTGCTTGGGATTCTTGGGTTCTTTTTCATTTCAACCTGGATGAATACCAAACTAGGTTGGATTCGGTTTTTCAATGCTCTTGGGGACTTAACAGCACGGATGGGTGTCCTTCGCCTTCTTGCGTTATTTGCTTTGGCAGTGGTCTTTCCATTGACGGTGCTTGGACCCTATGGTCGCTTCATCCTCCCATTCTTCACCCGCCTGCTGTTTTTTTGGATCCTGGTTTGTCTCGGAACCTGGCTAACATTGAGTGTCCGGCCTTCCGCCTCCGCAATTTCCACATTCGCGGCAGTTGGGCTCTTTTTTAGTTTTATCCATCGTATTGCGTTATTCAGCGCTGACCTGAGCTTATATCCATTTTCATTAGGTTGGTCAGAGGCCAG
>JBFFQB010000156.1:0-4625 GCA_041573795.1 Anaerolineales bacterium | reverse complement strand
TCCAAGCCCTGCACTCTATCCGCCACCGAATCTTTTGCCGTTAGCATCAGGATGGGAACATCGCTGGTTGCCCGTAAACGCCGGCAGACTTCAATGCCATCCAAACCTGGTTCGAGTTCTGGCAGCATCCAATCCAAGACGACCAAGTCGGGTGATTGCTCCTGGGCTATTTGTAAACCATCCGTGCCATTAACTGCAGTTTCTACCGAATAGCCTTCATAGCTCAATCCGCGCCGCAGGAATTGCAATATACGCTCTTCATCTTCAATGACCAGGATCCTCTTCACGATTGTCGCTCCCGCGGTTCCTTATACCACATGGGTATCGGACCGAAAAGGAGCCGCCATGGTTTGGCGGCTCCTTTTCGCAGCAAGTATAGTTAGACAAGCTCGACGGTGGCGCCAGCTGCCTCCAACTTTGACTTGGCATCGTTGGCCGCATCTTTTCCGGCCGCTTCCATCACCTTGGCGCCGGCTGTTTCAGCCAGTTCCTTTGAGTCAGCCAGGCCCATCTGGGTGATCTGGCGGATCGCCTTAATCACATCGATCTTCTTGGGTCCTACGTCCTTGAGAATGACGTCAAACTCACTTTTCTCCTCGACTGGTTCTCCATCCGCTGCCGCCGCCATACCCGGCGCTGCAGCAATTGCTACTGGAGCCGCTGCCGATACGCCCCACTCCTCTTCCAGTTCCTTCACCAGCTCTGCAACCTCGAGGATTGTGAGCTTGTTCAGTTCAGTCTTTATTTTCTTTAAATCAGCCATGATTGAATTATCTCCTAGTATCTTTTTCCACTCTCGTGGTTAATTTTCTATGATGCAGCCGCAGCTGCCTCGCCCTCGCTCTCGCTGTAGGCCTTGAGCACGTTCATCAGCTGTCGCACGGAGCCTGCAAAGACGCTCGCCAACTGCGTGGCCGGTGAGTTAAAGACGCTCAATAATTGAGCTTGAAGGACCGGCATCGGTGGCAATTCGGCCAGTTGTCTTACTTCCACACCGCTCATCAGTGCGCCATCCACGATGGCTCCCCGCACTGTGAAGACCTCGGATTCTTTTGTCAGATCCACCATGGTCTTAAGCATATTGGGGACTTCTTCTGATGTAGCTCCGATGGCAGTAGGCCCATCGAATCCGCCATCTGGCGTTTCGATGCCAACATCGGCAAAAGCACGCTTGGCGATTGAGTTTTTCACGATGAAGTACTCGCCACCGATCTCACGCATCTTCCGGCGAAGGTCTTCAAGTTCTTTTACGCCCAGTCCGGCATAACCCGTAAAGACAAGTGCGCTGTTGCTCTGGAGCGTTTCTTTATACTCCTGCAGGAGCGTTTCCTTGCGCTTCTTTGATATAGCCAAGTTCGTTCACCTCCTTTGATTAAAAGATTCGAGCCTTTGCTTCGCACAGACGCAGAAAGCAAAGACTCGGAGTGCTTCGAACTTGGCAAGTTCCGGGTCTCCACCTCGGCAGGAAATTAAGCCCATGGGCACCTGCTGTCTTCGGCGAAGTCAGGTTCGGCTCAATTGTAACAGGCATACCCCGATCCATCCAGGGATGATGTGTGCTTCTTTACTCCATTGCCTGCGCTGCAGCAGCATCCACACGAATACCAGGACCCATCGTGCTGGTCACAGTGATCTTGCGGATATAGGTACCTTTAGCTGAGGCAGGGCGAGCACGTTTAACGGATTCCATTAATGCAGCCATATTATCAAATAGCTGCTTGGCTTCAAATGACACCTTGCCAATGGGAACGTGCAAATTGGCTGTGCGATCAATGCGGAATTCCACCCGTCCCGACTTTAATTCATCAATGACGCGGGGTAGATCATCTTCCTGAACTACTGTTCCTGCCTTAGGATTGGGCATCAACCCTCGTGGTCCCAGGATCTTACCGAGGCGTCCGACTTTCCCCATCATGTTGGGGGTTGCGACGGCAGCATCAAATTCCATCCAACCGCCCTGGATCTTGGCCATTAATTCATCGTCGGCGATATAATCCGCGCCAGCGGCTGTGGCCTCACGTGCCGGGTCGCCTTCTGCGAATACCAGCACGCGCACCGTCTTTCCCAGTCCATGTGGGAGCATGACGGTATCACGTACCTGCTGCTCCGCATGCCGGGGATCTACACCCAGGCGCATGTGAACTTCAACCGTTCCATCAAATTTAGAGAAGGATGTATCCTTAACGAGTTGAAGCGCTTCCAGCGGTTCGTAGGCCTTATCGCGATCGATCTTTTCCACCGCTTCAAGATATTTTTTACCGTGCTTTGCCATAATTTACTCCTTGTGGTGCGAGCGGGCGCTTGCCCTCCCACGTAAGCATTAATCTTCTACGACGATACCCATATTTCGGGCTGTACCTTCGATTTGGCGCATTGCGCCTTCGATATCGACGGCATTTAGATCCTTCAGCTTGATCTCGGCGATTTCACGCACCTGGTCACGGCTGACCTTGCCAACTTTCTCTCGGTTGGGTTCGGCAGAACCTTTCTCGACACCAGCGGCTTTTCGCAGCAAGACGGCCGCCGGTGGAGTCTTTAATACAAATGTGAACGATCCATCGGTATAGATCGTGATCTCCGCTGGGATGATCTCACCCGCTTTGCTCGATGTTCGGGCATTGTAGTCCTTGCAAAAGGCCATCAAATTGATGCCATGCGGCGCCAATGCCGGACCGATCGGGGGAGCAGGGTTAGCTTTCCCGGCTTCGATCTGTAATCGTACGACTGCTTTCAGTTTCTTTGCCATCTAGGAACCTCCTGTGGTGCAAACGGGCTGCGCCCTCCCACGAATTTCCTCAGGTGATGAGGATGTTTATGCTTTCTCCACTTGCAAGAAATCCAATTCAACCGGAGTCTCACGACCGAAGAATGAAACCATTACGCGTACCTTGGCACGCTCCATATCGATATCTGAAACGGTGCCAATAAAATCGTTGAAAGGTCCATCGATAATACGGACTTTCTGTCCCGCCTTATAGGTAACCTTGATGCGCGGTGCTTCGGCTTCCATGCGCTTCACAATTTGTGCTACTTCTTCCTGGCGAAGCGGTGTGGGTTCGTTGCCCATTCCCACAAATCCAGTGACGCCCGGGGTATTTCGTACCACATACCATGAATCCTCATCCATGAGCATTTGCACCAGGATATAACCAGGGAAGACTCTACGCTCCACTGTTCGGCGCTTTCCATCTTTAACTTCAATCTCTTCCTCGGTGGGAACGACAACGTCAAAGATCTTACTCTTCATCCCCATCGTCTCAATGCGCTGTTCAAGGTTATGACGAACTTTGTTCTCGTAGCCGGAGTAGCAGTGTACGACGTACCAATGACGATCGTCCTCTGCCACGGCTGCGGGTGCTTCTTCTGCCACATCAGCATCGACCGCCGGCTCAGATTCGGCCACTGCTTCTGTCTCAGGCTCGACTTGATCCTCTGATTCGTCCTCAACTTCTTCCGGCACCGCAACTGCTTCTTCCTCCATCTCGGAGATATCAGTCGGGAGCTCTTCCTTTGCCTCTTCCTCTATTACTTCTTCCTCTACCTCTTCTTCTTCTAGCTCTTCTTCCTCAATGACCTTTTCGGTTTCGGCTTCTTCTGGCTCATCGCCATCAGCCTCCTCATCGGAAGAGGTGCTGTCACCTTCATCTGAATCCGAACTCAACTCGTCCTGCTGGTCTGTTTCAGGCGATTCGGGGGAATCTGCTTCCTGATCCGAAGCGCTCAGCGCGACAAGCTCTTGTTCTTGATCGTCAACGGGACCCATTTCCTCAGTAGCCTCCACTTGAGCGATTTGCTCTTCAGCCACTGCGTCGGTGAGGTCCTTCGATTGCTCAATTTCTTCTGCAGAACGTTCTTCTGCGTTTTCATCTACCACGATATGACCCTACAATCTCTCGCTTAGCCTAAGCTGATGATGAAGCCAACTGCGCGCGCAAAAAGAAAATCAAGGAAGCCCAGTAACGCACTCATCAGAATTAATACAATGACTACAATCAATGTTAACCGTATGGCTTCCGGCCGGGTCGGCCAGTTCACCTTGCGCAATTCCATGAAGGTCTCACGGAAATAGCGGGTGACTGGATTGCCCCTCTTCTTTGCAACAGACCTTGACTTCGCCACAAAACTTCTCCTCAGATGAAGCGACGCCCTATACCCGCAGGCGTCGCGTATCTCTCAGGCAGGCGAGGCAGGAATTGAACCCGCAACCCCCGGTTTTGGAGACCGGTGCTCTGCCAGATTGAGCTACTCGCCTGCGTGGGGTTGCTTGCAACCCCTACTTCGTCTCACGATGCAATGTATGCTTACGACATCGCTTGCAAAATTTTTTCAACTCTATCCGACCAGGATCGTTCCGGCGATTCTTCTCGCTGGTATAGTTTCGCTCCTGGCACTCAGTACATTCCAGTGTAACCACTGGGCGGACATCTTTCTTAGCCATAATCTCTATCTGCGCTTGCCCTGAGGCAAAGCAACAGTTACATCTCCTATTCCAGGATCTCTGTGATCACACCCGCACCAACGGTCAAACCGCCTTCACGAATGGCGAACTTCGAACCCTTCTCCAACGCCACCGGCGTGATCAGCTCAACCGTCAGATTCACGCTGTCTCCCGGCATCACCATCTC
>JBFFQB010000155.1:0-4741 GCA_041573795.1 Anaerolineales bacterium | reverse complement strand
GTCAATCTCACTGCGATACTATCGATCAAGTCAGGAGCCTTCAGCGTGGTATTCAGTCATCGCTCCCCTCCACCTTGGACAAGCAGCAAAATGATTTCAAATATCCTAGCTTGACTTAGCTTCGGTTAGCTGTGTTCGGTAATCCATCGATACAGTAGACAACCGGAATGGCTACTCCTGGTCCTTCTTCTTCATCCAGATCCCCGGCTCTGCATCCGGCACCAGGCTCATGAGCTCAGCGTTGCACTGCTCAAGGATTTCATTCAAGCCATCAGCCAAAGAATCGAGTCCCAGATCGCGCAGATGATCCTCGCTGGTGTGCAAACCAACGATCACCACCCGTAGTTTCTTCTCCTTTAACGATCTATCCATAAACATTCCTCCGGACAAAAGCGAGAAGGGCTCTAGAACAGAGATCTACGAGCTCTCTCCGGCATACCCGACTTCGAATTCGATGGTCGTGACGTACTCGCCCTCGACATAGATGCGCATTTCATGCTTTCCGAGTGGATCACCCCGCTCGAGGATCCAGGAGTTACCGATCACAGGTTCGACCAATTCCGTGACAACATTGGTTGTGGCCATGCGCCCATCCTCCGAGATCGTGGTGAAACCATTGGCCTCGATCGACCCCCAGGATTGGGGCGGGGCGGGCATCTGGTATTCCTCCATCCAGCTGACCGAGGAACGCGGGGTTTCGAGAATAATCATCCAGGCGTATTCAATCCCTTCCCTATAGGGGACTTCATCCGTTGGGAAGAAAAAACCTCCCTGATCATCCGGGACGATGATTCCGAAATACCCATACGTCAGCCAGAGATCATCCCCGATCTGGAGATCAAAGCGGGGGAGAAACTCCCATACTTCCTCAGGGAGCTCCATGCCAAGGAATGCAGATCGTATAAGATAAAGCTCTGCAAGATCCGGGTCCGAAACGCATGTATCCAGATAGCAGTAACCTAAGTGGTAATTTACCCAGGCGTCATAGATGAATTCGTCGTAGATATCTCCCAGTACTTCGACAGCTTCCACGCACTGCTCCGCTGAAGCGAGCGAGATTCCCAACCCGTACTGTGCATCTCGAACCCAGATCGACCCCTGGATTTCATACAATGCTGCTGCTTCTGCGTAGAGCGAGATCGCCTCAGGATAATGGCCCTCATCCATTTGGATCCCGGCCAAGCCATAGTAGCCCTCGGGATTGGACGGGTCGATCTCGATGATCAACTCGTACTGCTCCCTCTCGCGATCTGTCTTTCCTTGATAGCTGTAAGCGACTGCCAGGTTCATGCGGGCAACCGTGTTGTGTGGCGCTAGTTCGATCGAGCGCAGGTACCATTCGATCGCCTCCTCCAGATTGCCCTGCTGGCGCAGGAGCAGCCCCAGGTTGTCCATGGCATCGCAATAGCCGGGATCGAGGTCGATCGCCTGCAGGTACAGGTCTTTTGCTCCTTCGATATTCCCGCTTGTCTGCAGGTTCACCCCCCGGTTGAAGTAGCCTGCTGCGCGTTCATCCAGCGTGTCGCAGACCAAACCTGCCGTCATCTGGTTGGTTGTCGTGGGCTGCTCAACCTCGGCTGAAGTGGCAGCGCCCGCCGTTCCGCTGCTGATTGGCGTTTCCACCTCTGAGCTGACGGCGTTACCGCTTGGTGGTACCGCTTCTTGTGCCTGGCATGCCGCGAGCAGCAGTCCCAGCAGGAGAATGATTCTCACGTTTTTCATCTTTGCACCTCACCTTACTCGGTCGAAGCTCGTGGTGACCCTTCCCGGGAATGCCTGTCCTCCCTTCGGGCCCCAACGTTCTGTGCTGGGGTGTGCACTGTAGGACAGGCGCTTTCGAAAGCCCGGCTAGATGTTCCGCAGGATGTTCGAGAACACGTTGCCGATGGCTGGTCCGAGCAGGGCCAGGATGACGATAACAACGACTGCGACAAGAACGAGGATCAACGCATATTCAACCAGGCCCTGTCCCTTGGACGTGGGAAGGTACAGCATCACCACTCACCTCCTTTCTTTGAAGAGATCGGTTCGATGCGCATCGATACCTGTTTTCCGTTCGCACCCGCATCTCGCCGGATGCAGGTTGGACATACCATTTCAATATGGGTTTCATTCAGCACCCACAGGCCGTAGAAGCGTTGCCCGCAGTTTGGGCACTCTCCGATTGCCAGTCGTGGACTCTTTCGCTTCGCCATGTTTCACCTTTCAAAACAGCGGATTGCGAAGATCGTAGATCGAGAGCAGCACCATCGAGATGAGCAGAGCGATGGCGCCCCCACCCTGGATCAGGCGTTCGATCCTGGGCGAGAAACGGCGGCGGGAAACCAGCTCATACAGCACGAAGACCAATCGACTTCCATCCAACGCTGGCAGCGGCAGCAAGTTGGTAATGCCGATCCCGATGTTGATCAAACCGCTGAAATACAGCAGCGGGTAGGTAGCGTCCCAGCGCTGCGATTGCTCAAGCGTCCAATCGGAAGCTTGTTTCAACCCCACCGGTCCGACGACCCGCATGGTTTCTTCGCCCCGTACCGCCCCACCAATGACTTGTGCAAGCGAGACGAGGGTATCCCGAACAATCCCCACCACCTGGGTGCCTGCTGTTTCCAGCGCTTGAAGGAACGGGTAGCGCTCGATCGCCACAAGCGTTGTGAAGCCGGCCGGCCCCTGTCCTTCGGGATACGATGTCCTTGGTACGAATGTGATGGTGCTCATCCGGTTATTTCTTTGAATTTTCAACGTCAAGGATTGCCCTGCACGCGCTTCGATGAGATCAGGGAGCCGCTCGACGGCCTCAGCTTCATAGCCCATCACACCCACGATCAAATCCTCTGCTTGCAGCCCGGCTTCATAGGCCGGGGATCCGGGGGAAACTTCCACAACCCGCAGCTTTCCTTCGGCTGGACCTCCCAGCATGAACGCCCCGGCGAACAGCAGGAAGGCCAGGAGCAGGTTGCTGCCAGCGCCGGCTACAAGGAATACGGCTTTGCGCAGCGGGTGGGCGGCGACCAGGCCGTCGGCTTGCTCTGCGTCGTACATCCCTTCGGGTCGCACAAAGCCGCCCAGCGGGATCCAGTTGAGCGTGATCTCGGTCTCGCGCCACTGACCCAACTTGAGCAGCCGGGGCGGCATGCCGAAGCCGAATTCAAGCATTCTGATTCCAAGTCGGCGACCGATCATGAAGTGGCCCCACTCGTGGATCAGGATGGCTGAGCCGATGATAACCAGGAAGATGATCAGGCTGATGATGGTTTCCATATTGATTGCCTTGTCCGATCTGCTTTTCCTTCTCTTTGTACGCTACTTCTGGGTCCGGGAGCAAGCCTGTCGTAGGTCTCAACCGGGATCATCTTTCCCGGCGAGGAGGCAGCGGGGGGAGCCCTCCGCCCCGCCACCTCCATCCTGGGCTTGCTCTCGATCAGGCTTGATGCGCCAACTGCATGGCGCTCTCAAGCAGGTTCATAAATTCCAGCGCCTGGTCACCGATCTGCGCATCACTCTCCAGCGCCGCCAGCCAGGGTACCAGGTTGTCGAGTGCATATCCCTGCGCCCAGTAGCTCTCGCGCAGGATCTCGGCATAGGACGCCACAATCGCCGCAAGCTGGAACGAAGGCGTTGTCTCTTCAAAGCTGCTTGCAAGGTCCGCAACAGCGATGCTGTCCTCCAGCATGTCGGGCAAACCGGTGTCGGGATCGAGCCAGCGCAGGCTCACACTGGCGATCTCGCCCGCAGCGCCATCGACCAGCTTCACTTCGTACAGGGCGGTCACGCTGTGCCCGGCGCCGATCTCGCCGGCGTCGGTGCTGTCATCGAGGAAAAGATCGTCGTCCACAGCCCGGTTTTCGAAGCCGATCAGGCGATAGCGGCTGACGGTATCGGTGTTGAACGCCACCTGGATGCGGGCGTCCTTTGCGATCATCTGCAGCAAGCCGGTCAGGTCGTCAACAAAGAGTCGTTCGAGCTCATCGACGCGGTCGATGTAGGCGTACATGCCGTCGCCCTGGTCGGCCAGTTGCTCGAGCAGCACGTCGTTGTAGTTGCCCATGCCGACGCCTATCGTTGTTAATGCGATGCCTGCTCGCGCCTCGCGATCGATCACGTCGAAGATGGCGTCGTGTGAAGTGAGGCCGGTGTTGGCCACACCGTCTGAGCACAGGATGATCCGGTTGCTGTGATCCGGCCGGAAAGCCTCACGTGCCAGCGTATATCCAAGTCGCAATCCGGCTTCCGCGTTGGTGCTGTCGAGCGGCTGCAGGGAGCGGATCGCCGCCAGGATCTCTACCCGTTCACCCACGGGCGTCGTCGGCAGCACGACCCAAGCATTGGATGAAAAAGCCACGATACCGACGTAATCGTCCGGCTGCAGCCCTTCGACCAGGGTGGACAGCGCCTTTTTCACCGCCATCAACCGACCTTCCATTTTCATCGAGCCAGAGACATCGATCACGAAGGTCAGCACGACTGGATCGCGCACCTCTGGTTCGATGTCATAGCCCTGCACGCCGATGCGGATCACCTGGTAGCGATCATTGATCGTGAAGGGCGTGGGTCCACCATCGAGTGTAAGGGCGAAGCTTCTGTCATCTGGATAGGCGTAGCTATAATCGAATGCGTTGAGGTATTCCTCCACCCGCACCGAATCCTTATCCGGCAAATAGCCATTGCTGAGCATGCGGCGCATGATCGTGTAGGAACCGGTATCCACATCCAACGCAAAGGTGGAGTAGGGGTCGTCTTCGGT
>JBFFQB010000154.1:0-4767 GCA_041573795.1 Anaerolineales bacterium | reverse complement strand
CATCGCGTTCGCCACCGGATCTGGTGTGGGGGTGCATCCAATACTCAACATTACAATCATGGCAAGAATGAAAGAGGCTCTACGTACACTCGATGTTCGCATGCGATCCTCCTTAGAATTATGAAGCCGACCTTTTCGGGTCGGCTTTGATGACGGTATGCAATGATTCCCATGCCTGGAGCGTTCGTGACTTATTTCACATAATACGGGATTTTTGCGGCCAGTTCAATTTCTAAAAGCGTCGATCAGCAAGGATGGAAGTAGGTAGTGTGTTAGAAGGTGGTTAAAGACCGCTCATATTACCAGGTCAAGACATCAAGACAGGTTCTTCCGGAGTGCTTCGCGCAGAGCATCGATTTTCATCAGCTCCCCGCCCTGCTCAAAATACCAGTATTCCCATCCATTGCAGGGTGCACCGTCACTCAGATGCCGCCCGGCTTGATGAATCGATCCCACGAAGTCGTCCAGGATTAGTTTCCCGTCTGCTCGAATGACGGCCGCCTTGTCCTTGTCTGCTTTAAAGAACAATCGCTCACCGGGCTGTAACAGCCCATGTTCCAGGAGTCTCGAAAATGGGATGCGTGGCGCCAGGCGTTTACGATCGCGCACATCAAAGACGCTCTCGTCCTCCGCCCGTGGTTGAACGGCATCAATACGAGCTTGAGCCAGCTCAACGTACGACGGCTCCCGCTCGATCCCCAACCATCGCCGATTGAGCTTCTTTGCGACGACTCCTGTCGTTCCCATCCCAAAGAAGGGATCCAATACCAGGTCTCCGGGTTGGCTAGAGGACAAGATCACCCGATACAACAGTGCTTCTGGCTTCTGGGTGGGATGCGCCTTACGGCCCTCGATCCTAACCCGTTCCTCCCCACTGCAGATCGGTAGATACCAGTCAGAGCGCATCTGCTTGTCTTCATTCAGCGCCTTCATGGCATGATGGTTGAAGGTGTACTTGGCATCTTTTGATTTTGCAGCCCATATCAAGGTTTCATGCGCGTTCGTGAAACGCACCCCTCTGAAATTAGGCATAGGATTGGTCTTGACCCACAGAACGTCGTTCAAGATCCAATAGCCAAGATCCTGGATGATCTTACCCAGACGGAAGATATTGTGGTAACTGCCGATCACCCAGAGGGTACCGTCTTCCTTTAAAACTCGCCGACACGCCACCAACCAAGCTTGACTGAATTCATCATAGTGTTGGAAACTTTCAAATTGATCCCAGGCTTCTTCAACGGCATCCACCTTGGTCATATTCGGACGCCATAAGTCGGCCTGTAGTTGCAGGTTGTAAGGAGGGTCTGCGAAGATCATATCAACGCTACCCTCTGGCAGTTGGGCTAACCACTCTAAGCAATCCCCAAGCAGAATGCGATTCTCAAATGCCGTCATCTCAGCCATCAGGGCAGGCAAGCTCCCACGTACTGCCACTGCCCTTGCTCCTCCACATAACATTCGCAGTATATTTGCGATGATTCAGGTGTGCTCGCTCGAAACAAGATGAACTGCGTCCTCGTCTCTACGCAATGATCACCCACAGAGTTTTCAACCGACAACGCCCGGCTGCGGGAGAAACCGAGGCCACTCCGGCCTTCCGTGGAGATGAGCCATAGACGGATTCCGGTTAATTCCTCTGTCTGAAACCCTACCTCGCCCCGTATAGCCAGCGCCAATATCAACCAAATGGCAGTCAATAAGACCAGGCCAATCCCGATTACAATCAGACATCCTGATCTCGCTGAGATTTTCAGGCCAACCTCGTTTCGTCGTCTTCTCTCAAGCAGCGCACCAGATCCACCTTCCGGTTCAGTCTACTATGCTTTGATGGAGGATAAAAATCTCGCTGTCAAAGAACGAAAATCTCCCTCCCCTGCTCTAAAATCTTGACTTTCACTATCCTTCACGGTATCCTTCGTCCGCGCAATGCGGGTGTAGTTCAGTGGTAGAACGTCTCCTTGCCAAGGAGAAGGTCGTGGGTTCGAATCCCATCGCCCGCTCTTACGTCAAGAATGGCGACGTGGCCAAGTGGTAAGGCAGGGGTCTGCAAAACCCTTATCGTGGGTTCGATTCCCACCGTCGCCTCTACCATGTAACTCAAAATCTCATGCGACCCCACGCAACGCGTATGGGGTCGCTCGTTGTTTAATCTGGCTTAGTGCGTTTGCAAGCTCGTATGGGGGAAATAATCCCAATGATGCGCTAGATCAAGCGACTCTCGCTGGTTTACGTTCACCGGCGTAAATGGCGACAGGTAATTCGTTCTGCTTTGGTGGAAGCGGGCAAGTGGCGTATTTCGTGAATGCGCATGGTGGGTTATAGGCACGATTGAAATCCAACGCAACCCTACCATCTTCAGGGGACGGGGTCTTTATAAATCGACCCGAACCATAGGTTTCTTGCCCGGAAGTCTTATCCTTAAAGAGCAGGAACAGACCATCATCCGGTCCTTCGAGTGCATCCAGGCGTAAGGGGCGACCGTGAAGCTCGAAGGTCACGAACCCAGGACTGCTCTCAAGCTCAACCTCGCCTAATTCATTTGGAATGTGGAGGCTGCGTGCGGGATCATTGCGCTCAAAGTCAGCCATTAAACGGTATTCCGCCCCAATAGCAAACCAATCTCTTCCCGGGAAGGTGGTACGTTGCGGACGGTTGTTATCCCAAAGACGAATCCCCAATCGCTCTCCTCGCTCGATTACCATCAGGGTGTAATGTGCAACCGTGATGATAGTGGGCGCTCCTGATGTATCCGCCTTCAAGCGAACTCGCTCATAGGATTCCCCATCGATGTGGACACCGCTCTCTGTATTCGCCATGAAATCTACTTGATTGTGTTGGAGGAGAAATTCACCGACTGTGGTATCAAAAGCTTCAAGCGTGATGTCGTACTCTCCACCGCCTCCCAGGGTTGTGCGTGGTTTCTCAAGCCAGATTAATCCAGCCAGCGCCAGCCAGGAATTCTCTGCACGAAGCTCCTTATCCATCGCAAGGCGCCAGTGCTCAGTTTCTTCCGCTAATGCTTTGTCTTGTCGCATCTGACTCCTCGTATGGACTCCCTTGGTCTTAGCGAAAGGACCAAAAAGCGAGGATCCCTACCCCCACCTGAATGGGAGGCGAGTCGCCGCTGACGTTCAGGATAAAAATGCCAGGTGGGCGATCGCTTAGTGCTGCTGGATAAACGATATACCTGCCATCTGGCGACCAAATGGTAGCCGATCGCTGGTATTGATCATAATAAGGTAGGATCCGGAAGAATTCCTGCGTGGGCATGAACGTCACGAGAGGATACGCCTCTTCTTTCCCTGTTTCGTAGATGTGGCCCCGTAAACGCAAACTCGCATCGTCCTGAGATCTCAGGCTGACGGGTTGGGTAAAGGTTTCCGGCACAAGCGTCGGCTCGAAGTAGAGTAATCTATCCTCGGTAGGTGACCACCAGAAGGCGGCTACAGACTCGTTGACCGGCGTGAGTTGGCGTGGTCCCTGAGGATCGAGCAAATCGATCACCACCAGTCGGCCGATGTGTACGCCTTCGACTTCAGGTCCGCTAACATAGGCAAGATATCGTCCACTCGGGCTGAAATCAAAAGCAACACGACCTTCAATCTCATCGATTTTTTCAATAACCTCACCTTCAAGCGTGAGCAAGTAAAGCCCATCTGAGTCTGGGGCTTGACGGCCAACCACCAGGATTTGATCGCCCATTTTCGTGATGACAGGCGCCTGAAAATCAAGCGGGGATAGCTCAACTGAAACCGGCGTCGATTGAGCGGTGGCTACAAATTGAAGGCGGGCATTATCAGGATTTGCATCAACGGAGCCGCCAACATGCGCAAGCAAATTCTCACCATCCGCCATCCAGGTCCAATAGTAGGGTTGGCCTTGATCGAGAATTCGAGCCTGACTGTCTGCCCCCGTCACCCACAAGTTGAGCGCAACGCCATCGCCTGTAGTGAGAAAGCTTATCTTTTTGCCATCCGGCGACCAATAGAGATAGAACGGCACATATTGCTCGCTGCTGAGGACTGTCGTCATCGACTGTGAATTAAGATCATAGACTTCCAGGCGAGCATCCGGCTCACCTTGCGGAGGGATTAGCCTTCGGACAAACGCAAGTTCACTCCCATTGGGCGACCAGGTTGGTTCCCGATAGAAAATTAGATCCTCATCAGATTCCGGAGAAATATTGGCATCAGCCGTTAGATTGTTCGGTGGAGCCCCTATCTCTTGGACAAGGTAGATGTCTCCTTCAGCGCCAATATATGCGATCGCTCCATTTAAATTTTGATCGTCCTTATCGGAGGAGGCGGTTGATGTTGGGGAATTCCTGGTAGTCGCCTGAGATTCTTGAGGGATTGTCTCGAGGCTACAACTTACCATCAACCAGCTTATAAAAACCAGGATACCTAATCGCGTTTGCATGATCTTCACTTCTCTCTATACCAATAATTTCAAATTGTACCGCCCCGTTCTTTGCAGAGGCATTATATCGGGTTGTACAGTAACCCTTTCTACCTGGATCGCTGCTTCGTATACCCTCCCACAGGCTCTCCTTTCAGCGCCTTTTTGACTGGAGCTCGGTCTTTCAGCGCATCAAGTTTCACAAAGGTATAATCACGCCAACGAAAGCATGGTTTGCCAGGCAGCCGAGCGGATTAGCGACGGGGAGTGGATCGCCGATCTACCCCATGGGCTCGAGACGGAGTGTGGCGAACGTGGCTCGAATCTTTCTATGGGTCAACGACAACTCGTGGCCTTGGCACGTGTCCT
>JBFFQB010000153.1:0-4823 GCA_041573795.1 Anaerolineales bacterium | reverse complement strand
GGCCGGCATCCCCGAACCAGTTGGGAACACTTTGCGTGTATAAAATCCTAATAATGGGCGGGATAATTGTATTATCGATATATTGAATGGTTGCCGTTCCATTCGTTGGTAAAACCCCAAGCTCTAGCGTCAATGGAATATCGAACCAGCCTGTGTCATTGGCCAAGATATCCAATTGCGTCGGTGTATCCTCGGGGAAGGTGAAATCATCCGGGATAGCATCGGGAATATCGGCAGGATCCGGCTCTACTGTGATGATCACGGTTGCAGAATCTGATAGGCTCCCATCTGTCACTGTATATGTGAAAGTGTCCTGGCCAAAGTAGTTCGCACGTGGTGTGTAGACGAACGTTCCATCCACCCGAATATCAACACTGCCGTTGGCAGTTGCCATTCCGGCAACAGGTACAGCTGTCAGCGGATTATTGCCAGCCAGGCTCGGATTGCAATCGATTATCGGTCCAGTGCAGTCAACATCCGAGTCGTTATTCAGGACAGAAAAATTGGGTGGCGGCCCTGGGAGTAACGCAGTATCAAGCACCTGGTCTTCAGTTACGACATACCCGCTGTCCCCTTCAGCCACAGGGGGATCATTCGTTGGATTTACAGTGATTGTAACCACCGCACTATCACACTCATCATCAGCGTTGCCGGGTATACCATCGAATCCTCGATCACAAACCTGATAAACGAAGTTATCAAGGCCATACCAGTTAGCATCGGTGGGGGTGTAGGTGAAATTCGCGACGGGTGGCCAAGATAGAACCGTTCGGTTCAACGGACCTACATTACCCTCCGTAGGGCTACTTGTGATCGTAACGTCAATCGGATAATCGAAATTTACATCGGGACCATTCCCGTTATCCCCGAGCACTTGAATGGTTATAGGAATTGGAACCGCGATCCCTTCATTAACAGAAACTTCATCTGGTTGAGCTTCAGGAACATCGTTGAGTGAGTTGACAGTGATGGAGACCGTCGCTGTATCACAATCAGGACTCACATCGCACAATTGATAGACGAAACTATCCGGTCCGAAGTAATCCGCTCTGGGTGTATAGCGGACATAGACGCTTCCAGGAAGCCCAGGGCTCCCAAAGACGGTTGTTGACCCAAAGGAAGGGCCAGAGGTGACTGTGACGCTGAATGGGTTCTCGAGCAAATTCGTATCCGGCCCATTCCCATTATTGTTCATCACGTAGATATTGATCGGGATATCCTCATTCGTACTGACGTTATCATCCACGGCCACAGGCACAACCGGCGTTGGTGTGGGTGTATAGGCATAGATGCGGCGGATGTAGGTCGAGGTATCAAAGTTACCCCCACTCGTCTCGGCTTCATTCGTGATGACTTCACCAGGATTGAGCCCGCTCACCCTTGCCTGAAAAGTCGCCAATACGAACTGGTTCTGGGGAATCACTCGAGCTGGGGAGAAGCTCCAGGTTAATGTGTTTCCAACAAGATTACAGGGAACTGATGGGCCTGGAATGATGTTACAGCTTCCCCCAACGAAGGTCATCTCCGGGGGCATGCGATCAATGATCTCGGTTAACTGTGCTCCGGTAGGGTTCCCGTAGTTAACCACGAGGATGTTGACCGTCACAAGGTCGAAGGGAATGTCGGGATTGACGTCATCTGGGTATACAAGCTTGAGCGGCCATACCAATGGGGTCGGCGTGGGGGTGTTCGTCGGCGTGAGGGTAATTGTCGGAGGTACAGGTGTATCAGTTATTGTTGGCGTAATGGTCGGTAGTGGAGTATTCGTCGGCGAGGCTGTGATCGTAGGCGATGCGGTGATTGTGGGTGTAAAGGTCGCCGATCCAGTTGGTGTCGGCGTCTCCGTCGGCACTAACGGGAACGGTGTACAGGCACCTAGCAGGAAGCAATTCGGTTCAGGCGACGATGCCAGGAGCAGATCGAGCGAACCATCGCGGGCTGCCTCTGCCATGATGGCCGGGTTCAACCCACCGAACACCGGGCCATCCCAATCCCAGGCCCCGTACTCGGCATGCAGGCGCGAACGCGCATCCCCCGCGGCCATCGACGTAGTAAACATCATCGCCAGCTGACCGCAGGCGAAAATGATCAGGAAGATCATCAAGGCCACGAGCAACATCACAATTGCCCGTCGGCGATTTTCATCCTGTTCATGCTCATCGAGTGAGCTGCGGTGAACCTTTTCGATCATTGTCTAAAACGCCATTCCACCTCAGCCATGTCCCTCCAACCGAAGCAGAAAGGCTATCACCTGTCCTATTGCGTATACCCGTCTGTCACGACCACGGCATCCAAAGCCAGCGGCGCCTCGGCCTCGGGGTTTATAGCTATGCGCAACCAGCCGTACAGGCCCGGGGCGCGTATCGACGCATCCACATCAACCGCAGTCGCAGTTAAATCAGCACTTGCTAAGGCTGCCTGGCCTGCCTCCACCTCCCCAGCTTCACTGCCAATACTGTAGGGAAGTTCAGTCCCGCTGTCACCGTGCACCTGGTCCTCCCCATTAAAAACTGTCACCCATGCATCTTCAGGTCGCAGCGCAAGGGAAAGCGTATAAGAAGCGTGCCCCCCCGCTTCGGTTTCTGGCCGCAGCGTGTAAATAACGACATCCGTTTCAAGCTCTATGGAACCGGTGACGAGAATCGGCGCTTCCCGGAGATCAAGCACCACCTGTTTGCCGGGTTGGATCATCAATACCTGCCCGTCCGGTTGATTGAGATCTGGTTCCACATCATTGGCTATGCGCAGCGAAGTCTCTGTCGCTTTTTCTTCCCCCTGCTGCTCCTGCTGCGTGGGTTCTGACAATTCACATGCTGAGCTCAGGAGAAAACAGCGCATCGACCTGCGCGAATACCACAATCCTCTCTCTTCCCGATCTTCTATCGCAGCCTTTAAAATTTGAGGATCTAGACCAGGGAAAAAGGCCGCTGCCCAAGGTGAATAATCTGCGGTGAGCGATGGGCGTATTTCAGCGCCATTCAGAGGGGCTCGCACAGTCCACGCAACCTGACCACAAAGATAGATAAATAATGGCGTTACCAGGCCAAAAAGCACCCATCGGAGCCTATTCTTTGCTTTCGCATCAATCGAAGCCCTCTGCTTCTCACCCACCACACCGCTCACCACGTGCGACCATCATGTCACGTCTCAACCTCTGCTGATTCAGCCGGCCCATCCTGCGGTGATAATGCCTCGATGCTCTCGTCTTCGCCCTCGGCGTGGTCGGCCTCTTCCTCTTTCATCTGAACTTCGCTCCATTGCGCTGCGCCGGCTTTAAACGCGAATTGAGGTTTGCGGATGATCTTCTCCATCTCCGTAACCTTAACCGCCAACGCTTCGATCTCCTTCTGAAACCTATCTTCAAAACCTTGCCCGGATAACCATGCGATCGCTTCCTTGAGCGTGTTGAACACGGAGGCGATGGTGGGACGGAAGCTGCCTTCCTGCTGCTCTCGGATCACGACGATCTTACGCTGCTTGCCCTCATACGCCGGCATCTCGTTGCTGACCATATCCAGGAGATAGGGACCTAAATTTACTTCCCACTCCCTGGCTGACCATTCCTCATGCAGAGTATCCAGATAGGTTTGGATGGGTTGGCCACGCTGCTCCTTGTCCAGTTTCAACCAAGCATCGGCAACGGGGTTAGTCATGACGATACGGCCTTCCTCTTCAACAACCAGGACACCATCGGGCATGCTGGCGAGCATATCCACCATTTCGCGCCGCCGCTTTTGCAACTGCTGTACCCGTTCTGTTACCTCATCTTCGAGCATATCCCCGCGCCGCTTTTGGATGCCTGCCAACCGCTCGTTATCGAGCAGGATCTGACGAAACTGCAACGCCCGGGCTACCATATTGTCGAAGACACTGAAATGATCAAAGGGTTTCATCAGATAGGCAAAGGCGCCGCTGTTCAACGCTTCGACCGCGTTTTCAAGCGTAGCGCCTGCCGTAACTACGATTACCTGCGTTTGCGGATCAACCTCTTTTGCTTGTCGCAACAGTTCCAAACCAGTCACGCCCGGCATATAGATGTCCGTGACGAACAGATCGTATTTATTCTTCTCGATGTACTCTAATGCCGCCCGCCCATCTTCAGCCTGGTCAGGCTCATAGCCCTGACGTACAAGCCGGCGAACCATCATCTTGATCATGGCAGGTTCATCGTCTGCAACAAGGATCTTTGGTTGAGCCATTTTATTTATCCATAACACTCATGCGCTCAGGGGATTCCAAGCGCGCTTTGAATCCATTTATGGTTGCGCTTTGACGGTCGGCAAGGAGATCGCGATCGTGCTGCCGATCCGATCCTGGCCTCTCACCCAAACCTGTCCGCCCAACTTTTGAACGATCGTACGCACCATCTGCAGATTAAATCCCTGGAAGCTGCTGGTTACTTCTCCATCCTCCCCACCAGGGTCATCCCTGCCTGACGGTAGGCCTTGATCTGACAGTTCGATCCAGACCTGATCGGCGTGCTTTCGAAGTTGAATCCCAACTGTGCCTCCGACCTGGCTGCGCTGGGCTGCACGCCTTAATAAGCCTGCTAACATCTTCTCAAAAAGCTTCGAGTCAACCCTGATCGCAGGCAAATCCTGCGGGATATCCATATTCAGGAGAAGGCCTTTGCTCTGATGAGCCTCCTCAAACGTGGATTTAAGCTCCTGGTTGAAGGTAGATTCCAGGGACATGATCTCCGACGAAAAACCCACGCCTGCTTCAACTTGCACCAAGGTGAGCAGTTCATCCATCCAGTCTTGAATTCTTCCTAGAATTGTCGCCAGTTGGTACACGGCCGTATTACGCGCTTCTTCCCCTTC
>JBFFQB010000152.1:0-4900 GCA_041573795.1 Anaerolineales bacterium | reverse complement strand
GCTAACTGCGATAAATCCTCCCAATGGCCCCCTCGGTTTTGTGGCCTGGATCGACAACCAGTACGCCATCGCGTCACGAGATAGCGGTTTTCGCTTTGGAATCCTACCCACATCCCAGGCCCAAACGCTCGAGCTGCGGAAGCTAGTACTCGAGCGATCCTAGTCAGCGTGTCGAGGCGTGGATGGCCCAGGCTTGACACCCCCCTCCCGCCAAAGTACAATCGCCCCGCTCGCCGAGGTAGCTCAGTTGGTAGAGCACTTGACTGAAAATCAAGGTGTCGCCAGTTCGATTCTGGCCCTCGGCACTGAACTGCAATAAATGAGCATACAGCACACAATAAAGGAGATTTGCTGTGTGCTCGTTGCATTTAAGACTCATGGAACGCTGCTTGACTCGTGGTGCGAATAGTACTGCGCGCCGATCGCATAGGCGACAACATTCCCCTATCGTTGAATTCGAAAACTACACTCGTTGACCGAGTCAACCCGATGGAAAAGCAAGTTAAAACGCGAGACGCGCAAATGTGGAACTTCGGTACCCTCCGCCGTTTCTTGCGCAGTTATTCGATTGGCCCCATAATAGATTGTGCAAAATTGAACAGAGCAGGTGGACGCGCCATTCTATCTACCCTGACTTCGATCCTCGCATGGTCGCTGCCAGATACCCACTCAGCCTCTTCCACCTTTTATACATTCGCAAGGCTACCTGCTATGAGCGTTACTGCTTCTAGGCTGCACCCGATCTCCACCAAACCACTTAAGGATCTTTGCATCTTTAGGACACCTGGAAGCCGACGTATCCTCTTCGCTGCCGCCACGATTCCCAATTTCCGCGCAATTTCAATTCAGCCGGACTATTCATCAGCGATCCTGTGGGAAGATGATGTCACAGGAACAGTAGTAGCTTCGTTTCAGATACGACCATATGTCTGAATGGGGAAGGATGCTTCCAATGCTTACAAATCGTTTATACGGTGTTGTTGGGTACTTGATGATGGCGTGTCTGTTAACGGCTTGTGGGAGAACTACTTCTAGGGGCACCTACGTCTGGATTGAAGTGCCCGTGGATGGTTTGCACGTGCCTCCTGGCGCGTCTGTTCAGGTGGAAGGACATGCCGGTCATGCTGAGGGCATCGAACAAATTGAAGTGTGGATCAACGGGGAGCTCGATGGCGTGGTTGAATCCCCACCTTACGCTGATGGGCTTGCACATTTTATCTACCACTTCATGCCCGAAAGTTCAGGCGAGCACCTGATTCAGGCCGTGGCGTTTGGCCCGGATCGTGATCCGAGTAATCCCGATTCCACGCGCATCTTTGTGAGCGAGGAACCAACCTCCAGACCTGATCTAGCAATTACCCGGGTCGAAGCTTTCGTGGTGGACGAGCTCGATAGTGTCCCGATTTGCACAACACAACTGGAGCTGACGAATGCCGGAGAAACTGCGGTGGACAGCGATTTCGAGGTTCGTTTCCAAATGGACGGCAGTGTAGAAGCCCCCAGCATTCTTGGCAGAGGTCTGGCCTCAGGTGCGGCCGTTGAAATCACCTCCACGACGACTTTTTCTGAAACGCATGAGATCGTTGTCCTCCTGGATGCTTCAAATCAAATCGAGGAGCTGGATGAGGACAACAACGAGGTTACCGTGTTGCTCACCTGTGGCGAGGTTAGTCCATTAGAAGGTCCGACTCCCACTCCGGAAGCAGACATCACAGGCAGGTTCTGGGCCGAGCCTGCGGAGATCACAGCCGGTACGTGCACGAAGTTATTCTGGGATTTCAGCAATGTCTCCTCCATTATATTCGGGGGAATTGAGCAGGAGCTCCAGGGCGAATACCGTGCCTGTCTCTGTGAAGATGAGCGCTATACCCTCTCTGTGACTCACCTCGACGGGAGTTTGGAAAAGATCCCTGTCGATATCAGCGTGACGGGTGTATGTGCTACACCCACGGTAGTAGACTCGACCCCCCCACCGGCGCCAGCCCCTCAGGTTCCGGCGAATGGATTAACGCTGTCCTGCCGGAGTTACCAGGATCTAACCTGGCTGCCCGTATCCGATCCAAGCGGCATCTCGGAATATCAGGTTCAGGTCGAGCGACACTCCGGAGATAGCCAGTGGGCGGCAATCCCAGGCAGCACGTTTACGGGTATCGGGGGCAAAACATTGAATATCTCTGTTGAATGTGGCTGGTACTACCGCTGGCGTGTGAGGGCGATCGATGGAGCAGATAATACGGGTTCCTGGTCGAGCTGGTCATCGTTCATTGACTCGCTCGGATGAGGATCGGATGCATAGCAATCGACCGGGAGTGAAGCAGGAAAGCTCGGCGAGGGCCTTATCGCCTCGACGACTTACTCGACGATCCACAGGACGACGAGGGAGGAAGGTATGAAGAAGAGAACCTTGATCCAGGGGGCGGTATTGGGATTGATAGCTGTCGTGTGTCTCTGCCTCGCTGGTATAGGCTTGACCTACTTCATTACGAGGGGAAGAGTGTTGAATTTACGACCGCTGGTACTGATTCATCACCCCGTGCACCTAGACAAGGTGGAGGCCGGGGAGGGGTTAATCCTTCACGCAACAGCTCGGCTTGAGAACGGACTTGAGCGCATGGAGCTGTGGGTGGATGATGAACTCGTTGTAGCGGAGGAAGCTAACGATACCTCACCAACGAATATGGTGGTCACCACCACCTGGGTACCTCAAATCCCCGGAATGCGGGTGCTGACCGCAATCGCTGTTTCCGGTGAGGGTGTCACCGGAAGATCGACAATCAGACTGAACGTCGTCAAGACTACTGCTGTCCCCGAAGTTGCCAACGTCGCTGCGCTTGCTGAATCGGCTTTATCCGGGGAAGAAGAAGTACAGCCCGCAAGCCCTGGATCGCCTTCTGGAACTCTCCCCAGCTTAAGCCCCGGAGGTCCTCCTGCCCCGGCTGAAGAAAGTCCTCCTCCTGGATCCTCGCTGGCGGTCTTCGAGCTCCTGGGGCTAGGTCCTCTCTTTGACCGTGACCTCCTCGGAGGAGGATCGGGGGATCCAACCACCTTGCGAGTAGAAGTGCTTTCACTCACAACGGGCACGGCCTACGAAGGCTTGCACTGTTATGTGGGAATGGCCGGCGCCTCACCCAGCTGGATCCCCGATGAGGATTTCGATCCCATGACGGATGAATCCTTCGACCTGCTGGGTGCTGGAAGCTGGGATATTGCCGAACATCTTGCTGGGGAGGCGGCCGAATCGATCTTATGGCCGGACGATACCGCATTGCCATTAGAAATTTCCTGCGTGGCAATTAGCTCAGGCGGCACGGACGCGCTTGAGCTTGGTCATGCAAGCGTATCGATCCCACCGGAGGAATGGGATGAGACGATACACATGCTTGAGATCGATGGCGAGGAAGGATCCTATCGCATAGAGTACCGCGTTGGGCGCGATGCAACGCCCTCCCGAGGCGAACCCATGTATCTGGATCCGGAGATGACTTCGCCTAGCAATCTTCGCCTCGATACCCAGAGCCGCACGCTACAGTGGGATTATCTCCCCGAAGAGGATGAAGAGCCCATCGATGGTTTCCGGTTTTACTTGAATGGCAACCTTCAATGGATAGAGAATGCTCGGGCAAGGGAGACCAGGCTCCCGCATGAGTGGTTTAACCCACCGTGCGAGACGACCTACATCTTCTCGGTCACCGCCTTCAGTGTCGGATACCCGGATGGACCCGAGTCGTTCCCTGGTATCACTTCAGCGCGCAACGAAGAGGAAGACTGCAATCGCAGAATTCAGATCACCTTCCTCACGCTGGAGACTCACAATCTCGGCGGCGATGGCCGTCATGAGGACCGTCATGGGGACGTCGGCCCGCCGTATGGCTACTTCTTCGGCAACGATAAACAGTTCGCCTTCGACGCCCGTCCGGGCGGCGGCCGGGGGGGCAGCCTGGACATGGCGAATGGCTTCAGCCACAACACCGTCTACGATCTGGCCGCGCTCTTCTCTGATGCGGGATGGGGGACCCGGGAGGCGCCCTCCATGATCGTCGAAGTCCCATTCGGCGGGACGTTCGAATTCGGGTTCCATATCATGGATCAGGATACAGGCCGCTGCCGCGACTCGGGCGATCGTGGCTGTGATGATTTAATCTGCGAGGCGATCTCACCGATCTTCGAGGACCGCCATGAAGTGTTCGACCATATACAGGAGGGCAGCCTTACATCGGAGGATGGGAGGTGCACGGTCAGCTACATGTTTCGGCCGGGATTCGACAGCCCAGTCGGCTCGGGTGAAGCAGGCTGGGAGCCGCTGCCGTGGATCGACGTGGAGGATCTGCGCATACTCGAACCAAGCGGCGCGGTGGAGATCGACATCCGCAACACCGGCACCGCCACTTGGCCCTGGAAGGATCTGGAGATCGAGCTTCAAACACGCGAAGGAACCCCACTTGGCCTCTTTACCTGGGAGGAATTCGTACTTGAGGCCGGTGAGAGGACGACGCTCTCAGATCCTGAAATGGTAGTCGATCCTCCATATGACGCCTGCATCGTGATCGATCCCAATGATGCCGTGCTCGAGGACATGGAGCGGCTGGGAAGCCTTATTCATACCCCTGTTTGCCCAGGCCTGCCCGACCTGACGATCACCGATGTGATCTTCGATCCGTCAGGGGGCGGCCGTCTGCGGGTCACCGTCGAGAATATTGGCGATTCTCCGCTCGAAGGGCGCACTCTCGAAATCAAGACATTCCTCCCGGACGGCGAACCTGCATACACAGCCGTTGAGCGTCCGGATATCTCTCTCGAACCTGGGAGATCGCGCGTATTCGATTTGAGTGGAGTGACGGAGCGGCAGCGTGAACGCTTGAGCGGTGGCTACACCGCAATCGTTAATCCGGACGTGCTCATC
>JBFFQB010000151.1:0-4906 GCA_041573795.1 Anaerolineales bacterium | reverse complement strand
TTTTCTATGACCAATATTTACGGATCGACCCCCAGCACCTCTGCCAAACGATCCTCTTTGAAATCAACAATGATGGTGCCATCGATGTCGAATGTTGGAGTCACAAGATGACCATCGGCCCACTCGCGCACTTGTTGGATGGCTCCTGGTAGCTGGTAGACATCGATGCGTCGATACTCTAGATTGCGATCTTCCAGCCATGTCGCAGCTTTACGACAAGTAAGGCAATATGGCGTGCAATACATCACGATGCCACCATGAGGCAGCTCAACGACCTCGGGTTCAATCTCGGGGAAAGCTGCACTGGCTTCTGGGTCAATCTTGCGGATCTCGCCCAGCACCTCCCTGTTATCCGGTTGTTCATCTTGATCGTACACCTTATGCCAACGTAGAATGCCTTCTTTATCGATCAAAAATATGGCACGTTCGCTGAAACCTTCCTGTCGTAATACTCCATATCGCACAGCCACCTCGCCATGCGGCCAGAAGTCGCTCAAGAGCGGGTAGGTTATCCCACAAAGGCTTTCAGACCAGGCAATCAAGGCTGGCACATGATCGATGCTGATACCCAGGACCTGGGTATTTAATCCCGTAAAAGAAGCACTTTCCGCTTCGTAGGCTGGGATCTGCGCACTTCAGATCGGCGTCCAGGCTTGTGGAAAGAAGGCCAGGACGACGTGCTTGCCACGATAATCGCTTAGCGCGATTTTTTTTTCGAGGTGCGAGTCAAGCGTAAAGTCTGGGGCAGGTTGGCCTATTTCAGGGGTCATGCTATATGCTCCTCAGAGAACTTGTATACTATATCAGCAGGCTGCCAAGCAACACCTGGACCGGCAGGGTTTATGTGACACAAAGATTTTATACCATCAAAACAGCGGTCACACCCTGCTCACAATCGCATTGAATGACATTTGACACTTGTGGGGACAGTACGCTTATCCTAGCGTAATAGGTACGTATGATCAACAAATTCTTTCTTCGAATCAATGTCTATTTACCATGATGCCGACAAGGGCCGGCATAGAACGAATACGAGACTCCTGGCATGGGCGAGTAGGTATAGCCAACGTCTTGCCAGCTACCCGACCAGAACACACACAGCATCGCACTTGAGCATAATCCCTAGGTTTGCGTGATTTAGCGATAACTTATATATATGCTTGGCTATATCAAACAATTAAGGAGGTGTAACGTCACAGACTGTACCAGAAAGAACCACAATATTGATCCATTTTCCATCAGAGGAGAAAAGGAAGCATGTTAAAAAGACTGATTGCATTTGTGTTCATTGCATCCCTGGTGCTTAGCGCTTGTGGGCCAGCGGCACCAGACACGATCAAGATCGGCATCAACGCACCCTTGACCGGTGACATCCCCAAGGTGGGCGAAGGAACCAAGTTTGCTGCAGAGATGTGGTTAGAGGCGATTGGTGGTGAGTTAGAAGTTGGCGGCACTACCTATACTGTGGAACTTGTCGTCGAAGACAACGAATCCAAGGGTGAGTCGGCAGCAGCTGTAAACACCAAACTCATCACCCAGGATGAAGTTCTGGTCATCGTTGGACCACAGTCCTCCAAGCAGGCTGTCCCTGCTGGTGGCGTGGCCAATGATCTGGAAACCCCAATGATCAGCCCCTGGTCCACCAACCCGAATACGACGTTGGACCGACCCTGGGTATTCCGCACCCCCTTCCTTGATCCATTCCAGGGCCCAGTAGTCGCCAACTTCGTTAGTGAGGAATTTGGTTACACCAAGGCTGGTGTGCTGTACGATATCGCCAGTGATTACCCCAAGGGCTTGGCCGAATTCTTCCAGGGCGCCTGGGAGAATCTGCATGGCGCAGGATCGGTCGTAGCTTTTGAAAGCTTCACCACGGGTGACGCAGACTTCAGTGCCCAGTTGACCAAGATTCAGGAAGCGGGCGCCGAGTTCATCTTCTCACCGCAGTATTACAACGAAGTAGCTCTCATCGTGCAACAGGCACACGAACTCGGGTTTGACAGCCCCATCGTCGGCAGTGATAGCTGGGGTTCGGCCGAGACCGTGAACCTTTGTGGTGAGGACTGCTACGGTCTATTCTTCAGCACCCACTACGCAGCGGAAGGTGCGACCGGCGCCACGAAAGCATTCATCGATGATTACAACGCCAAGTATGGCTATGTACCTGATGATGTCGGCGCCCTCACCTGGGATTCACTCAACATCGTCAAACAGGCGATCGAGAGCTGTGGCGAAATCACCGGTGATCTGGCTGTGGATCGAGCCTGTGTCCGCAACGCACTGGCAGGGATCAAAGAATTCCCGGGGATCACAGGAAATATGACCTTTACCGAAGAGGGTGACCCGGTGAAGTGCGCGGTAATCGTGCGTATCAGCGAAGAGGGCAAATTTACATTCTATGAGCAGGTTTGCCCCTAAGCTTGCGCCACTGATCAAGTCGGCTCATCATTTCGTATGAGCTAACAAATTTGTACTCAGGAGGGGCGGGTCATCGAGACCAACCATGACCCGCCCTTCTTGAATGAGGAGGATCAATCGCAATGGAATTCTTCCTTCAGAATCTGATCAATGCACTACAGTGGGGCAGTTTTTATGCACTCATTGCCGTAGGCTATTCGATGGTTTACGGTGTCCTGTTGCTCTTTAATTTTGCACATGGCGATGTCTTCATGGTAGGTGCCTATATTGGCTTTTTTATTGCCAGTGGTTTGCTTGCGCTTAATTTCGTTGGCACACTCGCCTTACCCTCTGGGGTAGCCCTCGGCCTTGTATTGGTGCTCACGCTTATCGGAGCCATGGCCGCAAACTCCGTGGTCGGGATGTTGGTCGAACGCATTGGGTATCGGCCACTGCGTGAGGCCCCGCGTGCCTCCGCCGCCATCACTGGGTTAATGATCGGCATCATCCTTGAAACGGGCAACCTCATCCTGCTGGGACCGCAACGTTTAGCCTTCCCAGAATTGATCACGACTGCGACGATCAACGTGGGGGGAGTGAGCATCACCAACAAGAAGATCCTCATCGTTCTCGTCTCGATCCTGCTCACGCTGGGATTACACCAGTTCGTACGCCGCACAAAGTGGGGCATGGCAATGCGTGCTATGGCGTATGACTACGTCGTTGTTCCCCTCATGGGCATCTCAACCAACACCATCGCCCTGCTCACCTTTGGCCTCGGCTCTGCCCTGGCTGCGGCAGCAGGGATCCTGTACGGCGTGGCATACCCTGTACTCGATCCTAACATGGGTATCCTTTTTGGATGGAAAGCCTTCGTTGCTGCAATTCTCGGTGGCCGTGGATCGATCCTCGGTGCTGGACTAGCCGGTTTCCTTCTGGGCTTCATTGAGATTTTCGTCGCCACAATCTTTCCTTCAACGATGCGGAACTTAATTGCATTCGGCATCATCTTGATCATACTGACCTTCCGACCGCACGGCTTTTTCGGTGAGCCATACAGCGCACAGCTGCGGCTATAGCCCTGGATCCGAGCGCGAAGAAAGGAAACGCAATGTCAACCAACACGACCTCAATACCCTCCAGCTGGCAACGGATCCGCACATCGCTGTCGCGAATATGGCAACCCTATCGATCTGTACCGTTGCTGGGATGGTTGCTGGCTGCCATTGTTGCTGTCGGCCTCGAACAGCTGATTGGTCAACAGCTTGCGAGGTTATTAGGCATGTCCAAAGTACCCGTACTCTTTGGAACTATTGTGGCATTCAGTGACCCCATCCTACTCCCTAGCGCACTGCTCTACCTGATTTTGATCTACATACTCCCCATCGGGCTCGTTGCACGCATTACAAAATCCCTTGCAAATAGGATCGCGGAGAGGCTCACAGCATATCCCTTGATCATCACGGCGGCCCTCCATCTGGTGCTTTTTTACGCCGTACTCTTCGCATGGACTGACATCAGTGATTACCGTGTGCTTGTCGCCCGGCTTGCGATGATATCGATCATCCTCACCCTAAGCCTGAATGTCGTAAACGGCTATATGGGCGAATTCTCTTGTTCTCACCCAGGCTTTATGTCCATCGGCGCCTACGTTGCATCAGCGTTCACGATCGTCTTATTCGTCTCTGAGAATCAATTTGGAGAAGCACTGCTTCCGCCTGGATGGGGCCCTTTCATGTTCCCACTAGCGTTAATCTTGGGCGGTCTTATCTCTGCACTGGGGGCGCTTCTCGTCGCCATCCCATCGTTCCGCACACGTGGTGACTACCTAGCGATCATCTCATTAGCCTTTATGTTCATCATCAAGAGCCTCTTTGAGAACTTGGAATTTCTGGGGGGTGCGCGTGGGATCAGCAACCAGCCGAATTACGCCAGTTTGCCGGTAGTCTTCATCTGGACAATCCTATCGATATGGATTATCAACAACTTCGTTCGATCCACCATGGGAAAGGCATTAAACGCCGTCCGTGATGGTGAGTTGGCTGCCAATGCGATGACCGTGAATACCCGTAAAACCAAGATGATCGCCTTCCTCTTTGCTGCGTTCTGGGCTGGTGTCGCAGGTGGGCTATTTGCGCACGTCCTGCGCTATATCAACCCGGACACATTCGGCATCCGCAAGCTAGCTGAGGTCCTGGCCATGGTCTATTTTGGTGGTTTGAATTCTGTAACTGGCTCCGTCGTCGGTGCGGTAGGTTTGAGTCTGATCAGCGAAGCTCTGCGACCGTTTGCGGAATGGAAGTGGATCATCATCCCGGTCATCCTGATCTTGATCATGATCTTCCGGCCAACAGGTTTGGTAGCCTTCACCGAGTTAAGAGTTGAACGGCTGTTCCTACCCAAGGACAAATCAACGGAAGGAGCGGAACATGCCTCTGCTTGAAGTTCAAGAGATGACCCACTTCTTTGGTGGGCTGCGTGCCGTCCACTCCTACAACCTCGCGATTGA
>JBFFQB010000150.1:0-5211 GCA_041573795.1 Anaerolineales bacterium | reverse complement strand
GAGCCCCACAATGTCTGATATGCCTAGCTTTCGGGAAATACAAAAACGAACACTGCGGATGGTCAACTTCACCGACGGTCTCTGGGATCTGCTGCTCGGGGCTATTTTCTTGACATTAGCCCTATATCCGAAGACACGGGAAATGCTGGGTCCCATCTGGAATATCGTCCTTTTCCTGGTCATCCTCACCCTGCTTGTAGTGCTATATCTCCTGACCCGCATGTACCTCAGTGGACCCCGGATCGGCTATGCGCGCGCCAGGCGAACAAGAATCATGCGCATCGTCTTACTTGTGACGGTAGTCCTCGTCCTGCTCACCTTCGGATTGGTGTTGGTGACCCTGCTCGGTCCCGGATCGCAAACGCCCAATGAAATCAGAACTACACCCCTGGCACGTTCCTACATTGTCGAATGGATCGTCGTGTTCGTTATGGGTGGGCTCTTCAGCGCCATGGGGTACGCGTTTGGTGTCGCCAGGTTGTACTTCTATGGCTGGATGCTCGGCCTCGCCAATCTAGCCTCCGTTTACATGTCTCATACGGCGGGCTGGACTTTCCACGTGCCAGGAGCAATTGCCGCTGGGATCATCCTCGCCATTGGCATCACGCAGCTAATTCGATTCTTACGCAACTACCCTGTTCAGACGCAGGAGGCCTAAGATGGCGAAGTCGGTCAACAGCAATCTTGATCTGCTTGAGCTAGGTGAAGTAGATCGCCTCGTGCATGAACCAGCCCGATTGATGATCCTGATGGTCCTATATGGAGTAGATGGTGCTGATTTTACCTTTCTACTTAACACGACCGAGCTTACCTGGGGTAACCTCTCCTCGCATGTGACCAAGCTCGAAGAGGCACGCTATGTTAGCATCAAGAAGGATTTTGTCGGGAAAAAGCCGCGCACGATGGTGCAACTTACCGATGCCGGGCGGCGTGCGATAGACGCGTACCGCGACACCATGCAAGGCGCGCTCAAGCAATTGCGTTAGCCGCTGCCATGCGCGTATTTCCGATCGCTTTCCTGGCGAAGCACACAAATCATGAAATCGATCAACCATTGAAATTACAACCTAACTGGAGAAAACAACATGAATGCTTCACAACTCTACATCGCCCTATCTATCGTAGTGCTGGCCATAACAGCCGTACTGTTCTACCGTCAAGGCTGGCGGAAAAAAGATAAAGGCCTGACTCCACTCGCTGGACTTGCCTTTGCCTTTGTTCTGGCAGGAATCATCTTTCACGATGGAAGATTGCTCCCTTATAGCTTGCTCGGAATCGGCGTTGCCCTCGCAGTCGTGGATATGATCAAACAGACAAGGCGCAGAAAGTCCGACAATGCTGCATAGCAGCGGAGAGAGTACAGCCCAATTAACTGCAGTGAGCATAATCGAAGACCCCGCCAACCCTACAGCGGGGTCTTCACCCTGGATGCGGTCGATGTGCATACATTACGACGCAGGGAAGGAACATCATTTCACAATCCCAATCTTCTACCTCCATCGTCTGGATCGTGGTACTCCGATCCAGCAAGCTCATTTATTAGAGCCCGGCAACCTGCGAGACCGACAAGAATCATCCTTTTTGAGCACCGAAGCGCATGGATTGGGGTTTCTAAATATGCCGTGTGCAAACTTAATAAATTATGCTATTCGCCTGCGCTGCGTGAGGAACCTCAATGTCAGATCGATTTACCAATTTAATCGGTTGGGGGAAATACACTCCCGAACACGTCATCACCAACCATGATCTCGAAAAAATGGTTGCTACGAGTGACGAGTGGATCGTCACGCGCACGGGTATCCGCGAACGCCGCATTGTCGGCCCGCACGAGAATACCTCCGACATGGCTGTTGCCGCCGCCCGGGAGGCACTGGCGATGGCAGAAGTCAAGCCTCGCGATCTGGGCTTGATTATCGTTGCCACCTCCAGCCCAGATTACCTGACCCCACCGGTTTCCTCGCAAGTCCAACATGCGCTCGGCGCCCGCAATGTGGGCGCCTTCACTCTCGTGGCCGGATGCTCGGGCTTCGTCTACGCCCTCACAACCGCACAACAATATATTGAGAACGGTCTGTGCGACAATGTGCTCGTCATCGGCGTGGAGCTGCTGAGCCGTTTCGTCGATTGGGAGGATCGGTCAACTTGCGTGCTCTTTGGCGACGGTGCCGGCGCCGTTGTGCTTCAAGTCTCGGATGAACCCGCCGGGGTGCTTTCGTCTGTGCTCGGGTCCGATGGTTCCGGGGCTCAGCACCTCATTCTTCCAGGGGGTGGTACAGCCTTCCCGCCCACGCATGAAACGATCGACCAGGGACTCCACACGCTAAAGATGAACGGGAATCAGGTCTTTCGCTTTGCATCACGCATCATTGGCAAGGCGCTGAAGCAAGCCATCCGCCAAGCAGGATTGACCAGCGATGATATCGACCTCTTTATTCCCCATCAGGCCAACACGCGCATCATCGAGAGCGCCGCACGCTACGTCGGCTTTCCCGAAGAAAAGATCTTCATCAATATCGACCGCTACGGGAACACTTCCGCCGCTTCGATCCCCATTGCACTTGTGGAGGCTTTCGAACAAGGCCGCGCAAAGGTGGGAGACACGTTAGCTTTTGTTGCCTTCGGCGCCGGCCTCTCCTGGGCGGCTGCGATTGTCAAGGTAGCTGAACGCACAGAGCCTGTTCCCTTCCTGCAAGCCCAGCGCAGAACCCCAGCCTGGTTGTCGGCCTTCAACCCCTTTAGCGCTCTACTGGTAAAACCGTTAGGGACGGTGCTCGGTCTAATCCAAGCCGGCTTCGAAGGTTTGAAACGTAAATTCTTTAAAGATTAGCCTGGATTGCTTGAACGAAATTGGACACCAAAAACGGAAGCTTTAGCTTCCAAAGCTCGCCTGGGTGGCGACCCGGTCGATCTGACCTTCTGGCGTGCGCGGAAGGGAGTCCACAAACTCGATCCGGCGCGGCTTCTTAAAACTGGCGATGCGCGACGTGACCGCTTCGATAACCTGCCCTTCTGTTAGGGCCTCTCCCTGCTTAACCTCAATCACCGCCTTGACGCTCTCTCCCCAGGTTTCGTCCGGTACCCCAATGACACAGACGGCTTGCACCTGCGGCAGGCTGGATATAGCAAACTCAACCTCGGCGGGATAGATGTTCTCCCCACCCGACTTGATCAAATCTTTCTCCGGTTTGCGGCCCATGTAGTACAGGTAACCCTCTTCATCAAGTCGACCCAGATCACCAGTGTGGTGCCAACCATGCCGGGAGACGTAGAGCGTAGCATCGTTATCATCCCAGTACCCCAGAAACACCAGAGGCCCTCGCACCACGATCTCTCCCGGTTCATTAACAGAAACTTCGTTGCCTTCCTCATCGAAGCAGCGCAGCTCGATCCCCGCTAGCGGTTTTCCGACCGCACCCGGCTTCTGGCGCACGTCGATCAGGGTAACCACACCTGTAGTCTCCGACTGACCATAGCCTGTCCAGAACGCCGCCTGGCTAGTTGCGAGTAAGCGCTGGATCGTCTCCGGCGCGTCAAGACCCAGGACGTAGCGCAAGGATTCCCACCTGGCTCCTGCAGCCTCACGCGCTTCGATCAACGCCGTCAGCACAGGAGGGAAACTGGCGAGCAAGCTTACCTGATGAAGATCCATCAGATTCACGGCTTCCACCGGGTCGAAGTGTTCCTGGATGACGTTCGCAGCTCCCGCCTGAAGCGTGGCCAGGGATAATCCCAGGCCGGTTACATGGAAAAGCGGCAGGGCCGAAAGATGGCGGTCATCCGGGTTGAGACCCAATTGATCGATCAAAAGCTCATTTGCCGTCAGCAGGTTTCGATGCGATAACGTCGCCGCTCGCGGCAGACCTTCGACCGCAGCCGTGGATAGCAATACAAACGCATCCTCCGCGTGGATCTCAGGCGGTTTCCCAGAAGTGGCCGTCATCAAATTTGTGAGAGAGTGCCAACCTTCAGGTGCTTCAAACCCAAATACG
Source organism: Anaerolineales bacterium (assembly GCA_041573795.1). GTDB lineage: Bacteria > Chloroflexota > Anaerolineae > Anaerolineales > E44-bin32 > E44-bin32. Next base: position 1,222 of record JBFFQB010000150.1, on the reverse strand, counting down.
TAACGGTGTGGGATCTCTTCTACCACAACGCCTTCGATCGTTGAAAAATTCGCGCCATCCACAACCAGCATGGTTGGATCCGCCAGAGCCAGCACGGCTTGAATCTCTTGAGCAGAAAGACGCCAGTTGACCGGGAAAAGGATCGCTCCTATGCGCGCGCAAGCGCCCAGCAACAGAAAAGTCTCAACTGCGTTATGTGCCAGCAGGCAGACCCGATCGCCTTGTTGGATAGGCAAGTCACTCAGGCCTCCGGCGAGCTGGTCTGCCTGTTCGAGAAGGTCCTGGAAGGTGAGCGCGCCCGCAGGGCTGATCAGGGCGGCGTTTGAAGTCTGCTCCTGAGCCAATTCTTCGAGCATTGTATAGAACGTTCGAACCATGTTTCCCTGCCAATCCCAGGATGGGTCCTGACCCCCGATGAGCTCAACCCAGCCAACGCTTCCTGCGCTTGTAGTGTTTAACTTCCCGGTAGCTCTTACGTTCCCCCAGCTGGTTAAGGCCCAGATAAAACTCCTTGATATCCTCGTTGTTGACCAGTTGCTCCGAAGGCCCATCTAAAACAATACGGCCGTTATCCATCACATAGGCGTAGTCCGCCACGTTAAGCGCCAGGTGGGCGTTCTGCTCCACCAGCAGGATAGAGATCCCACCTTGATCCTTCATCTGCTGGATGACGCTGAAGATTTCAGACACGAGCAAAGGGGCCAATCCAAGCGAAGGTTCATCCAGCAGGATGAAACGCGGATTGCTCATCAGAGCCCGCCCGATGACCAGCATTTGCTGTTCACCCCCTGAAAGATAGCCGCTCACGCGTTTACGCATATCCTTCAACCGGGGGAAATAACGGTAAACGTCCGCCAAACCCTGATTTAATGAAGTGTCGGTCGTCCGGCCACGGGCAACAGAACCTACGACTAAATTCTCTTCCACCGTCAGGTGCTGGAATAATCGGCGGCCTTCCAGGATCTGAATCAGTCCCCGACGAACCACCTCATCCGGGGGCATCCGGTCGATACGATCGCCATTGTACTCAATCGTCCCTCTCGTGATCTTGCCATCCTGACTTACCAGTAAACCCGAGATGGCTCGCAAGGTGGTTGTTTTTCCAGCTCCGTTTGATCCCAATAACGCGACGATCGTCCCGGGTTCGACATTCAGCGAGACCCCTCGCAGGACCTGGATCACATCACTATATACAACCTCAACATTATTAAGAATTAAGTGT
>JBFFQB010000149.1:0-5255 GCA_041573795.1 Anaerolineales bacterium | reverse complement strand
TTTTATTGGCGTTGCCGCTTCCCTGGTGGGGACCGGTCCTGGCGCCAGTCCTGATCGCCTCACTGCTCAGCGCCGGCGGCATGAACAGGCGGATCCTTGCGTGTGTGAGCAGGCTTAAGGCGTTGCTTGTCGCCTTATTAATAGCCTGAGGTTTTTCGCAGCATCCAATTTGGTGAGGGCAATCGCGTTTCCGAGGATGACGATCGCAAAACCCGCCAGCTGTGGGGTATTCCAAGTCATGCCTTCGAAGATCGTCGATAAAAGTAAGGCAATGACCGGGAATAAAACCGTGACGTAGGCGGCTCGATCAGGGCCTATTCTACCCAGAAGGGTCAGGTAGCTACCGAAGGCGACAACCGATCCGAAGATCGCTAAATACAATAGGGAGCTCACATATCCCAGGGAGGGGTCAAATGATAGCTCGGCTCCTCGCACCCAAGCAAAGATCAGCATATAGGTAGCACCATATGCCATACCAAAGGCATTGGTCTGCGTGACAGGTAGCTTGTTGCGTTGATTTCGTGCCGAGAGAATATTGCCAAGTGAGGCAGAGACCGCGGCAAGAAAAGCCAAAGTCAATCCCAGCGACCTGGTGCTTGAAAGATCAAAAGATGAAAGCTCAGGCCAGAATATGAAGGACAAACCCAAGAATCCTAGCACGGCCCCAACCACTACACGTGTGCGGATGGGGTTGTGCAGAAAAATGCGGGCGAAAATGACATTCAGGAAGATAACCATCGAGAAGATGATCGCTACGAGTCCACTGCTCAGGTAACCTTCTGCAAGGTACACCAACAGATAATTCAATGAAAATAGGAGGAAACCCTGCATTGCCATGTAGCCATGTTCGCGCCAGGTAAATCGCAAGGGTAAACGCCGTACGAGGCTGAAGATGAAAAGTATGGATGCCGCCAGCGCAAAACGATAGGCGATCGACAACTCAGGCGCAACAACACCCAATTGAAACTTAATCGCCAGCCAGGTTGAACCCCAAATGAAAATGGTCACAAGATAGAGAAGACTGCTTTGCATGCCGCCACACTCCTGCAGTGGGATTGAATTTAAGCTTCAAGCTCCAGGTGCAAAAAGTTCGATAACGATCACCTAGGCATAGTTTTTCGCATTTTGTGAGGGGACGCGCACTTCTGCATCACCAAAACGTTCCTGTAATACATACCCCCAAGTGCGTAAACGGGTTCCCACACGAATGAGTGCCAGTGCGGATAGGCGCCTCCACCTTGGAGGTCCTTGCTTGACCTGGGAGAGCAAGCGGTAACGGTCTGCGGCGTTGAGCAATTCTTTCTGTCTCTCTAACATGAGTAACTCTAGATGATACATGTTCCACCTCCAACTATTTGACAAACCAATTCTAACCTGCTATAAATCTTTTAACGGTTAGATGATAGCACGGAAACTATAACCTGTCAAGGCCGTATTACGGGTTAGAATAGGTGTTGACGGCGAAGGAGCGCCTGTGCCCATGGAACCAACAGAACGAAAATGTGACTGGGATTTCGACTCGGGAAGACTGCCCCTGGACTTCGTAAACACCAGTCATTGGCACGCTGGGCCAGATCCAATCGAATGCCTTAACACCTATGCCGACCTTATCCGATGGTCATTGGAAGGGGAGGTCCTGACAGCGCAAGATGCTCGGCTGCTGATGGAGGAGGCTGAGCGGCGCCCTGAGGCGGCCACGGCGGCACTTGATGCAGCCATCCGCTTGCGTGAGGCGGCCTACAGGATATTCTCTGCTGCCGCCGCCCGAGCTGAGCCCCCACCGAAGGACATCGAGCTCTTAAACACCATGCTTGCCCAGGCTCTCAGTCGGGCTCGGGTTGAGCCCTCAACCCGTGGTTTCACGTTGGACTGGTCCAATGAGGAAAGGAGGATGGACCGCGTGTTGTGGCCCATCCTGCACTTGACCGCGGACTTGCTGACCTCTCAGGATCTGGAACGCGTGGGCGAATGCGCCGACGAGCGGGGATGTGGATATCTCTTCTACGACACGAGTCGAAATCACAACCGGCGTTGGTGCAGCATGGACAGCTGCGGAAATCGAGCGAAAGCTCGGAGACACTACGCGCGACAAAAAGTTCGCTCCTAGGTTTATGACGATTCTATGATTTAACGTCAGGCTCATGACCTCACGGTCTATGTTGAACTCGTTACGCCTCCACACATAGCCACCCAAATTAGATACGGATTGAAATTCTCATACCACCTCACCATCTTCAAGTTGCTCGACTCGAGTGATGGTGATAATCAATTCTTTACCAGGCAGAATTTATTGGCGAACGGACATTTAGGCACACCGCATCGTAGATATTGGATCCATCAGAAACCAGGATTATTATCGGAATCTATCAATGGAACTTACCGCTTATTCCAAAAGTAGTCGGGCGAAGCCTGGTCCATGCTGGATATGACCCGTTGTCCATACAACCAGGGGGGTCGCTCTGGTTGGAATTATGTTTCTTCGTCCCCAAATCAAGAGCGAGAATTTAGGTAAATAAATTATAGGAACCCCAATGCTGGCGAATGTGGGCAGACCGTATGTGTATTCGTTCACTTCCTATTCAGAGCGGCTTTCAATAACCTGGAAGGGTGCACACAACCAAAGATGCGTCTTCTTAGAATCTTGAACTCCGATGTAGTGCTCCCCGGCCTTATCAAGGGAATAGGTATAAACTTTGTGGTCAGACGTATAATAGAATGGAAAGGAAATAAACGGCACGAAAGGGGTATATCTTCCGGGTTCACCTTGAAAATCGACGACATCCTGGAAGGTTTTTCCATCAATAAGGCGAACAACCCCCATTCTCAAGTTATAGTCACTCAGATTCTTCAATACAAAGTTGTAATCACCCGTGGGTACCTCGGTCGGACCTAATACTGAGCACTCCTCCCCATTAAAGGTCACCACACCATACTCAACAATTCCCTGCTCTGCGGTTTGCGTTGGTTCTGTGGTTGTACAAGAACCCAGCAGAAGGAGAACGACAATTAGGATCAATTTCTTCTTCAGCATGTCTCTTACAAATATTTTCTAATGGAGCAAGGTTGAGCGTGGTATAGGTCGGTCCAGGATAGCTGACAGATCCAGTAGCATCTTACCTGGTGGCATCTTGCATCGCGATATTCTTTCCAGGAATTAACGCAGATTGTGCATTATTGCGCAAATGATCACGCTTGTAACCATGCAAGCCTTACGTGTGATTCCTGGGACAATTTTGAGCCTTAAACAAACCCTACCGCCCCCTTAAAACACAGTAGGGGCGCATGGCCACGCGCCCCTACGAGCAATGCATCATTCCAATCGCTACTTTTCGATCGCAGGGACTCCCTTGCTCGCCTGGTACTCAGCGATGCGCTGGCGGGTTTCATCGGCACAATCCGACCCCGGCATCGTCCCAAAGACATGATCCCACAGCGGCATCGTCACGCCGAAGCGCAGGTAATCACGTCGTCCGTGATGGCGCAGGTGATGCTTGCGCAGTGTGAAGAAGGCTCCGTTTTTTACTCGGGAGTGATGCAGGTTGTAGTGCATCAGGTCGTAGATCAGGTAGCCGCCGAGGAAGCCGGCGAAGACGGGGTTGAACCATAGCTGCAAACCCATCACCACGTTCATCACGTAGTGGAACAGCCCGTAGAAGGCCAGCGCCAGGGGCACGCTCAGCGCCGGCGGCATAACCAACCGGGTGCGGCACATCGGCTGCGCATGATGGACGCCATGCACCATAAAAAACATACGCTTCAAACGCTCCGTGCGGGGGTGGTAATGGAAGATGAAACGATGCATGGTGTACTCGACGAAGGTCCATACGAACCAGCCGGTGAATAGGCCGATGGGAAGCACCCACCAGGGCGTGCCCTTCTGTACATCTATAACCGACCGCCGCAGGAAAAAGAGCACGATCGGGGTCCACAGGATCGCCACCGCCACCGGGCTGATATGGCTGAAGAACTCCAGGAAATCGGAGCGGAATAGACGGATAGGTGGATCTTGTTGTGAACTTGTTCTCGCTTGCATGGTCTAGTCTCTCTGCTGCTTCGCCTAAAGATTGGATTAATGATACCAAGAATACGAAGAATATAGATCAAATTGGTAGATTTATCAATCCTGTCGGACAACCCGCACAGTCAGATGCTGCGTACCCTGGATCCGTTGTTTCTGTTGCCAAGAAGACTTTGGGTTTATAATCACCAATCCGACCCAATTCATAAAGATTGAAGCTGGACGAGCAAAATCGTCAGACTGGCGCTCGGCTCAGGAGGAACTCGATGACGCGTGCCCCTACAGAAGCGCGCACGGATCAAGTTGACATCGCTTACTCGGAAAGCTGGATGAACGGGTTCATCCGCTGGATAGAACGACTTCCTGGTCCGTCCTGGCTTTTCTATCTGATCGGCTTCATCGTCTTAGGCCTGCTGGTTCATCTTATCTTCTGGGTGGATGGATCGCTGCCGCTAGGCCAGTTCGTCCCCTTCAGGTTCACCGACGGAGGGTATCTTGTCATCTTTGTGGGCCTCTTCCACCACCTGAGGATTGTTGCCCGGCAGAGTTTTCAGAAATTCAAGGAAGTTCTGCCAGCCAACCGCAGCGAAATCGAAGGATACGAATACTCGCTCACGACGCTGCCCCGGCAATGGGGGCTGGTGTGGCTACTCTTGGGCTTGGTGTTGATCCTACCAAGCGCGATTATGGCGCCGGAGAGTTTCGGTCTGGTTGGCACGAAGACCCTTCTCCCCTGGGTCTATCAGGGATTTGTGGCCTTCATTGGCGGAGCCTTCTTCGGGTGTCTTGTCGTCCAGACGATCCGTCAAGTGCTGCTTGTGAATGCGCTTCATCGAGAAGCGGTGGGAGTCAACCTCTTCCAACTCGAACCGGCTCATGCCCTTGCCACGCTCACGGCAAGAGCTGGGATCGGATTGATCCTCTTCATCATCTACAGTGGCCTGGTAGAGCGGACATTCATATCGGTGGCCCATCTAATCTCGCTTGGGATTGTCGCTGTCCTGGCCCTGGCCACGTTCACCCTCCCCTTGTTGGGCATGCGCGGCCGCCTGATGGCCGAGAAATCCCGGTTGCTCGGAGAGACTAATCATGCCATCGAACTGACGATCCAACGAATCCATCAAGCCGTGAATGCCAATGCGCACGAAAATATCGGTGACCTGGAAACCGCATTGAAGGCGCTGACTTCCGAGCGCCTCCTGGTTCGAAGCATATCGACCTGGCCGTGGGATCCGGG
>JBFFQB010000148.1:0-5315 GCA_041573795.1 Anaerolineales bacterium | reverse complement strand
GGATGGGTGGGCGGGTTCCCTCAAACCAATCTCTTCCAGGGCTTTGCCCCACGGCTCGCCCAGAAGATTTGGATGGTTGGCGATAGTATCTTTCCGGGACAATCAACAGCGGCCGTCGCACTTGGCGGGCTGCGTGTGGCCAGGAGTGTGCTGGCACATGCAGGCGGCGATGCCAAAAGCGGATAAAAGGGTGGACTGATGAAGATCAATATCTGGTGGATCCGTCGAGATTTAAGGCTTCAGGATAATCCCGCATTGCACGCGGCGATTGAAGGCGCTGATGCCATCATCCCTTTATTCGTGCTCGACCCCTTCTTCGAAACCTCCAACCACGTAGGGGAGAAAAGACGGGCATTTCTTTACGCCAATCTCGGGATGCTCAACCAGGCGCTGCAACAGAGGGGCGGAGGATTGATCGTACGCCGGGGGCATCCCCTTCAAGTTCTTAAGGCATTAGTCTCCGAAACACAAGCCAGTGGAATTTTTGCCCAGGAAGACGTGTCACCCTATGCCAACGCCCGCGACCATATGCTTGCTGACAAGCTGCCCTTAAGATTAACGGGTGGGTTGACTGTTCATCCTCCAGCCGCGGTGCGGAAGCCGGATGGGTCTGCTTATACTGTCTTTACCCCCTACAGTAAAGCGTGGAAGCGCCTCTCAACCCCCACGGCTCAAGATGTCTTACCGGCGCCAGAAAAGATTATCCTTCCCGATGGAATCGAGTCAGATCCTATCCCGACGAATCCATCCCAGCCAGACCACATCCCGTTCCCCCCTGGAGAGCAGGAGGCGCAAAATCGATTATCAGCCTTCGCTGATGAGAAAGCCGCGCCGATCTTCAAGTACAGCGAACTTCGAAATCGTATGGATGTTGAAGGGACTTCTGCGCTCTCACCGTACCTGCGCTTCGGCCTCCTTTCGCCACGGCAGGCGATCGTTGCTGCCCTGGAGGCCCAGGGACGCAGCGAAAGCGAGCCAGAGCGTTCTAGCGCGCAAACCTGGCTCAATGAGTTGATCTGGCGCGAATTCTTCATCAGCATCCTGGCCAACTTCCCACAGGTGCGCCAGGCCAGCTTTCGGGAAGACCTGCGCGCGATCGCCTGGCAAAACGATCGTGAAGAATTCGAGGCATGGACCCAGGGTAAAACGGGCTACCCGGTCGTTGATGCTGCCATGCGACAACTGCTGAATATCGGCTGGATGCACAACCGCGCCCGCATGATCGTCGCCTCCTTCCTGGTGAAGGACTTGCTGATCGACTGGCGCTGGGGAGAGCAGTGGTTCATGCAACATTTACTGGATGGTGACCCGGCTGCCAATAATGGCGGCTGGCAGTGGTCGGCAGGGACCGGGACCGATGCAGCCCCGTATTTCCGCATCTTCAACCCCATCCTGCAGAGCAAGAAGTTCGACCCTGAAGGGAAATATATTCGCCGTTGGATCCCCGAACTGGCTCAAATCCCCACAAAATATATCCATACCCCCTGGGAGATGAGTCCGGCTCAACAGGGTGAATTCGGCGTTCAGATTGGCCAAACCTACCCCGGTCCTGTCATCGATCATGCTTTTGCCCGCCAACGAACGCTTGATGCTTTCAAACGGGCAAAGTCCGATTAAGACACCGAAGCGTAGCAAAGCAACGGGTTGAAATGGAAATAGCATTATTGCGTAGGACGCATAATGATAGGTAGGCTGGTTGGGGCATGCAGGGCTAGATGAGCCTTGGCGAGGTTTAAGGTAAAGTGAAAGCAATCAATTGAAGAAGGTCAAAGATCAAACCTGAGGATAAAATGACGCCATGTCAATAGAAACGAAACAAAATTCACTACCCATTCTGGTAACCGGAGCAACAGGATATGTTGGCGGACGGCTTGTGCCCAGGTTAATCGAGGCAGGCTATCGCGTTCGCGTCCTGGCCCGAGACCCTGCCCGTCTCCAGGGTCGACGTTGGGTCGACCAGGTTGAGATTTTTCAAGGAGATGTTCTAGATCAAGCCTCCCTTACGCCGGCCCTGGAGGGAGTCTCTGTGGCGTATTACCTCATCCATAGCATGATGGCCGGAAGCGACTTCCACCAGCGTGATCAGCAAGCCGCGCAGGGTTTCGCTGCTGCCGCGAAAGCAGGAGGAGTTAGCAAGATAATCTACCTTGGCGGCTTGGGAAATCCAGAAGCTGAGCTCTCCCATCACCTGAGATCACGCCAAGAGACGGGGTCAGCACTTCAATCATCTGGCGTACCGGTGCTTGAATTTCGCGCGGGCGTCATCGTGGGAACCGGCAGCGCGTCCTTTGAGATGATACGATACCTGACAGAGCGTGTTCCCGTTATGATCTGCCCTCGGTGGGTCTTCACACGCACGCAGCCGATCAGTATTGGTAACATTCTTGATTATCTCGTTGCCGCGATCGACCACTCCCTGGATGAAAGTATGATTCTCGAGATCGGCGGACCTGAAGTCCTTACCTATGAGGATATGTTGCGGGGGTACGCTTCTGTTAGAGGCTTGAAACGCCTGATCGTCCCTGTTCCCGTTTTGACACCTCGTCTATCGTCCTATTGGGTCCATTGGGTAACACCGATCCCCGCTGCCCTGGCACGTCCTTTGATTGAAGGTTTGCGCAATGAGGTCGTCGTTCGCGATGACCAGGCCACAGAGATTTTCCCCTCTGTCCAGCTCATCCCCTATGAACAAGCGGTGCAAATAGCATTATCGAACCTTGAGGTAAGCGATGTTGAGAGCACCTGGAGTGATGCCCTGGCAACCAGCTTGCGCGGGAACGCCCCTGTCCATCTTGCCTCTCATGACGGCATGATCATCGAGACACGCACATCGAAAATCGATGTTAGCCCCAAAGAAGCGTACCGCGCCTTCACCAGTCTTGGTGGCCAGCGCGGTTGGCTCTATGGAAATTGGGCCTGGCGGATCCGAGGCCTTGTCGACCGCCTGGCCGGGGGTGTTGGGCTGCGGCGCGGACGGCGCAATCCTCAAGGCTTGCGGGTTGGAGACGCGCTTGATTTTTGGAGAGTTGAACAGCTCGAACCGGATCGCAAGATGCTGTTGCGGGCAGAGATGAAAGTACCGGGGGAAGCCTGGCTCCAATTTGATGCTCAGGCTCTCGAGTCGGGGGGAACCCGTCTGACACAAACAGCGTTCTTTGCACCTAAGGGACTGTTCGGGTTGCTTTACTGGTACCTCCTATATCCCTTCCATGCTCGCATTTTTTCGGGTTTGATCAAAGCTGTGGGTAATCTGGCTTGCGAGACGGCAGCTATGAACATACCAAGTACGGATCATCCCTCTGCCATCGGTTAGATTCGCTCCAGGGAACTGTTGATGTCACGCGCGCGCTTAAGCACGATCTTCGCTATCGTATTTGTAGATCTACTCGGGTTCAGCTTGATCCTTCCGCTGGTACCCTTTTATGCCAAAGATTTTGGGGCCAGCGACACGATTGTAGGCCTGCTGGTGGCATCTTATGCAGCCGCCCAGCTTATCGGAGCGCCAATCCTGGGTCGTATCTCCGATCGCGTGGGACGCAGACCGGTACTGCTCATCAGCATCATCGGGACCGCCGTCGGCTTTATCCTTTTAGGTTTTGCCAATCAGCTGTGGTTGCTATTTTTAAGCCGGGGTCTTGATGGGTTAACCGGGGGCAATATATCGGTCGCCCAGGCATATATCACCGATATAACGGACGAGAAGAACCGAGCCCGTGGATTGGGTTTGATCGGCGCCGCTTTTGGATTAGGGTTCATTATCGGACCCGCCCTTGGCGGAGTACTCAGCACGATTGGTACCAACATCCACACCGGCTCCCTCAATTGGACCTACGCCCTACCCGCATTGACCGCTGCGGCGATTGCAACGATCAACCTTGTTGCGGTTTTCATATTTCTGCCTGAATCCTTAACCGAGCAGCGCCGGGCAGATATTAAAAAAAATGCCCGGACCGCCTTCAGCTTGCGCAACTTGCGAGAGGCCTTTCAACGCCCCCAGGTGGGACCCCTATTGTCCACGCGGTTTTTCTTCAGCCTGGCATTCGCCATTTTTCAGACCGTCTTTCCTCTCTACGCACTTAAACGGCTAGGACTTCAGGTCAATCAAACTGCTTTCATCCTCACCTATGTGGGGGTCCTAGTGGCTCTCGTCCAGGGAGTGATCATCGGCAGACTAAGCGCTCGCTACAAGGAGCGGCAGCTGATCCTCGTCTCAACTGCTATTATGACAGTCGGGCTGGTCGCCTGGGCATTGACGCCTTCGGTCATCGTGTTACTGATCGTGTTGATTCCCATCGCATTCTCTGGCGGGGTTCTCAACACCGTCGTAAACAGCGCCCTCACCAAGGCTGTGAGCGTAGAAGAGGTTGGGGGTATCTTGGGTTTGTCCGCTGCGCTGGAAAGCGGTACAAGGGTGCTGTCCCCCACTTTGGGCGGGGTGCTCCTCGACATCCTCGGCGCCTGGGCGCCTGGTATCATGGGGGCAATCATCACGGGTTGGTTGACCAGCTATGTATGGCGACGAATTTATCGTCGTGCCGACGTTTTCCCTACCACGAGCTAGCATCGTAGGGCGAATAGCAAGCGAAAGTTGGTCCAAGAATGGCCTCGCTTAATCCCGCACAATTAAACACGCGCTTCATGTCGGGCACAGATCCTGAGGGTCCCCTATCCCCGCGCTGCTATACGCTCACCCACTCGGATCGGACCGGAGATCTCTTTCTCACAATCGGGCACGATTATGATCTTACGCAAATCTCAGGATGGTATACCCGCCTGATGCGAGATGAAGTTTTGGCCAATTGGCAGCAGGATGACAGCGGACCTTGTCTGCATGTGCATTGCCACGTCAGCGGGGGCCTTGTGGTGGGCACTGCCGCATGGAGGCTCAGTATCTTCCGCCACCACATGCGCCAGGTGCTGGAGGCCTTTCGTTTTGGAGATCAGGCCATCGTTGCCGCCAGCCCGATGCTTGACGAGGCCAGTATCCTGGTTCACTTTCACGCTCGACAAAAACATCTGGATCAGGTTGAAGATTGGGGCATTTTTAGGGATTACAAGCTCCCATAGACAGTCTCAATTCAAGGTGAGTGGATGGCTGAGCTTCAAGGCGATTACTTCCCCTTATGGAACCTTGGATACCGGTGCAACCCCTTCCGCGCTCTCACGCGAGAAGAGTGGTACGACGTGGCGAGACTTCCAGAGCCATTGCTGGAAATCTTGCATCAACTACCCCCTCTGACACAGATTCTGGGTCATAAAGGCAGTGGGAAGACATCCACTCTCATCGCTATTGAACGCCAGCTCAGCAGCCACGG
>JBFFQB010000147.1:0-5334 GCA_041573795.1 Anaerolineales bacterium | reverse complement strand
GCCCACCCATCCCCGGTCTCGTCCAGTGAAATACGCGAAAGTCAAAGGTGTGCCATCGAGGTTGAGCTCGACATGGTTGCGAACAGCGGGAAGCAAGCTCTCAACGGCTCGCATGAGTTTTTCCTGGAGCTGCTCCCGTTTCCTTTGATAGATCGCCTCGCCAGACTCCTTCGCGCGCCACCAGGGCTCGAGCGCGGTGTGCGTGCTGATGGTAATCGCTCGCTTGCCTGCTGGTGCCCGGGTGGTGTCCCATTCAGGGTTTATCGACAGGAAGATGCTGTTACCTTCGGCGAGCGGTCGGCCCTGCAGGATTTGATGGTGCGATACGAAACCCTCGGGGATTGCCGCCGTATCCACTCCAAGGTACAGCATGAAAGCCCCCCAGCCTTTTTCAGGATGTGGGCTGAGGCGGCGCAGCACACTTGGGATCGTTGGGTCGAGCAACCGGCGAATGTTCCAGGGAGGCAGGTTGAAGATGACGATATCCGCTTTTACGGGTTCGCCTCGCTCCAACTCAATCTCATAACCACTCGTCTTTTGGCCTCGAACCCGCTTTACCCGTTTTCGCATGAGCACCTTTCCCCCGTGTTGCTCGACGGCCTGAGCTAGCTTGGTGCTGATGCTGCCCATGCCTCCGCTGAGGTGAACGGCGCCCCGTCGGGGGAGATCCAAGGCTGAGGCGGCATACAGTGCATTGGCGTGCTCATTCGTCGTCTGGGCCGAGATTAAGAGTTGACCGTCCAGGAACAATTTCAGCGCAGCGCTCGCATCTTTTAGATGCGCCTGGACAGGACGAAAGGCATCAGCCAGCAGGCCGGATCTGAGATGGGCCGGTGGATCAGACGCCAGCCAGTCAAAGCCTTTGCGCAGGAGATCTACGAGTTCGCCTGGGGATTGGGGTGGCCAGGGGATGCCTCTTAAGGCCAGATCCCATAGCGCCTCGGCCGTGGTTTCTTGCCATTCGAAAAAGCGTTCCCCTTCAGCTCCAAAAAACGCTCTTCGTGTTGACCAGCGCCGATCGTCGGACCAGCGCGGGATAGAAGATTTATCCGGCATGTGCACAACCATGGTGGGGTTGGAAGGGCGGGTATCCCATTGTTCAATTCCTGTTGCCTGTGCCACAAGATCCATGGGCCCACTGGGATAGAATCCGCCCGCAAGCGTAGCGCCAGCATCAAAGCGATAGCCTTGATAAAAGAAGGTACCCGCACAGCCCCCAGGGTAGATGTGGGCTTCGAGCATGGTGACGTTCATGCCAGCCTTGGCCAGTGTGGCGGCTGTGGTGAGCCCGCCAACCCCTGCTCCGACGACGACCACACGCTTCATGTGGATCGAGGCCCCGCAAGACAGCTGGCGCCGATTCTGGTTTTGCTCTTCAGGGGCATCACAGGCAATGATTGACTTTCCCAGGCTGAAATCACCTTCTCGGCTCACTTTCTGCTTAATACATCGATATGTGAAGGGTACCGGGATGAGCTTTTCTGGCAGGTGGTCAAGCAGGTGCTAATTGGTTCCCAGGAAGCAAGCGAAGTTCCTGGATTCGTTATGCTATGCGTATCACCACTCACTCAAGAATCCGTTGTGTTCTCCAGGCACGGTATGCAAAGAGAACAGGCAAACCCAAAGCCATCAATAGGCCCACGGGTCCCCAGAACCAATGTCGTCGAAAGCTGTACTCGATCTGATCGATCACCCGCGTGTTGTTTTCGTCGATGGGCTCAAAACGGTGGCTATGGTCCCAGGTTTGAAATGGGCCTGCGATGAGCACATCATCAAATCCATGCGAATTCAAATTCTCGATGCGGGCTGTCCAGCGCACTGGAATCGGCCCCATCCAGAGGGTAAAGGCGATCTCATCCCCGTCGGAAAGCTGATCCGCAGCACGAATTCCGCTCATGAAAAGGAAGGGTGGGGTGATCGCTTTTAAACTGCTGGCAGATCGGTGAAAGGTGTTCACCTTCTCGATCGGGGCAGAAACAGTGAAGCGGCGTTCAAATTGCATATGATCCACCTCTGATTTCAACGCCCGAAAAATTGCCGCAGCGTTTCAGATACAGAAAAATCGTTCATGTAGGCTCGCGTATTGTCGGCGGTGAAGGGGCGTGGCTCTTTAACGAAGCGATCGAGAGCGTTATTCGTGGTGACGTTGCTCACGGCGAGCAACTCCAGCAAGCTGCGGGTGACGGGTGGCGCTGGCAGGAGCGCTTCCATCAGGGTCACGATCAGCCTCAGTAACGGCAGCGGAAAAGGGATCATCCAGCGCCGAGCGTTGAGAGCCTCCAGCGTTCGCCTCTCGATTTCCTCCAGGGTGAGTACTTCCGGGCCCCCGAGCTCATACTCCACTCCGAAAGTTGTGGGATCATCGATCGCTTTGATCACGCTAGCAGCAACATCTCCGACCCAAACCGGCTCGAAGCGCGCATCTTCGCCGCCCACGATGGGGAAGATCAGAGGGGTAAGCGGCACTAACTTGGCAAATGTGTTGGCAAATTCATCCTCGGGTCCCCAGATGACAGAGGGGCGGAAGGCGGTCCAGTCCAGGTTGCTCTGGGCGACGTAGGCTTGCGCTCGCCCTTTTGAGGCCAGGAAACGGTAGGGCAAATCCGCTGAGGCACCAAGCTGGGAGATGTTGACCAGGCGCCGGATACCGACCCTGGTGGCTGCATCGACAAGATTTACCGTGCCCTGATAGTTGATACTCTCGTAGGTGCGACCCCTTTTTTCGATCGCAATCGCAACGGTATGAATAATAGCCTCGATGCCTTCAAGCGCCTGATCCAGCGTTTCGGGTTGGGTGATATCTGCTTCAACCCACGTAACCGGCAAGCCAGATAATCGCCCCTCGTGCTCGGCGCGGGCGCGGTTATGCACCATGACGCGTACAGCTTTACCAGCTTCGACAAGTTGACGAACGATATGGCTGCCAAGATATCCTGATCCACCTGTAACTAAAATCATCGTTTAACTCCATGCCAGAATCACAGCGTTATGCTGCGACTGGATCTAGATCATCAAAATATTGCAACACGACCTCCCCGTCATCACCCATTACAACGCGCACCGCGTCTAGATAGGTTTTTACATAGCGGTCGAGTAATTCGACTGGGATGCCATAATTCTTAATCAACCCTTTGACCCATTCCATGTTTTGCGCAAGGAAATGCAAATCGCCCAGTCGCAAAGCGGCGATGACATCCTCATTCAAATGGAGGTTGGCCTCGGTTAAGTGCTGCGGATGGACATCCTCTCGGACGAGATCAGCAGACACCTGGGCTATCAACGCAGTATGTTTTTGCGTAAAGGCAGCGAGGGCGCGTTGATATGCTTCGCTTAATGCTGCAGTCGCAATCTTCTTGGGGCGGGTGCTTATGAGCGCTTCTATCACGTCGGGAGCCTGACCCAGTGTCTCCCCCAGGAAATGCCCGGGAATATGCTCGCGCACCTTGGGGATGAGATTAAAAACCAGACCGCCATATGCCAGGGGGATATCCTCTCTGGCGAGCATCTCGCTGAAGGGCAGGAGTGCCGCAGCCGTGCGCATATCCTGGGCGGTCATCACGACGAGTTGTGGCTGTACCGTTTGAAGGGTCTCCTCGAAGCGTTGTAAGGGGACATTGGCCCCCAGGAAAGTCGCCATGCGCCCCCGGCGCCGCAGCAAATATGTCAGCACAAGAGGGCTGAAGGTGTGCTCATCCTCCGGCGGGCAGAGAATGAGGATCGTTCCAGGGTAGGAAGGGGGTGGGGCGGCTGTCAGGAGTGCTTCGATGCGCCGAATGGCCAGGGAGGAGGCGAGATGTTCCTGCTGGACGCTGATCTCGCCCTTATACCAGCCCTTACCAATTTCAGAGTGGCCTTTCACGAGTACGTCCAGGCAGACGGTCTCCGGTGGGAATTGGGCGAAAGCTTGTGTGAGGATTTGCTCGGCGCGGTTCTCGTCGAAAGCGCGACAGGCCTCGATCCAGGAGTGTCGGAGTTCATCAATGGCGACGCCTGAAGGAAACTGTCGCCTATCAGGCGCTGGGCCTATCGGCATGGCCTGCAGCGGGTCCTGGTCTTGCTGCTCCATACTGCGCCACAGATCAACCGCACGGCTAATAGAAAGTCCTTCCTCCTGTCGGGCGATCAACCACTTCAGCGTTTCGATGTCGCGCTGGGAGAAAAGGCGGTGGCCACCGGCGCTGCGTTCTGGCTCGGGTAGCCCATAGCGACGTTCCCAGGCGCGCAGCGTGTCGGCTTTTAAGCCCGTTTCCTTCAAGACTGCTTTGAGGTTAAAGGTAGGTATGCGTTCTTTATCCGTCATAGGCCCTCTCCTCGTACCCTATGAGAGTCGCATTGTGAATCGTGCTGTAGGGTGCACAGGGAAAGATAACAGGCTGCACAGATATTGTCAAGGAAAGTTCAAGCTATGGGGGTGGGGGTTGAGGAGGGTTAAAGGGAAACTCAGCCAAATCTCTGCAGGCTGGGATACTCTGCTGATCGAGTGCACCCTGCGTCAGTGCGGGATGATCGTGACAGGCACATTTCGGAGCTGACTTTGCTACACCTTACTGCAGGCTTGCAATGTCACCCGAAATAAGACCAAAGGACTATGATTTTGGTTGTCGACCTAGAGAAAATTCGATAAACTGGGGTTGTTAACCAACCTCGCATTGCGTTTAGCATACAACACTCGCTCTGTCATTGGGGGCTTCGGAAGCAAAGCGGGTGTCGGATCCATGGTATTGTTGGCAGCACAGGGGCCATGATTAAGTTCGTGGGATTTTTTATTTTATGCAACCATTCATAAACATGATCACACGAAAGAACTTCATTCGCGCACTGCTGCTTATAAGTGGCGCGATTGCGTTTATCTCATCCCCTCAACTTAGCTCGGCTGGCTCACCGCTGACATTAACCCCTCTTACATGGAACGTTATTGGACTCGATAGCAATGACCCGTCCGTGGGACCGAATAACTTCCCGGTCGGGGTGCGAGCCTGCAACCCTTCTGGGAATCCCACGATCACAGATGTTGAAGCGGACTTCGTGTGGCTTTCGGGCGGGACAGAGACCGACGATAGCCTGATTCGTCTGCGCCCCGGCTCCCTCGACCCGATCCAACCTAATCCCCAGGTGGACTTAGCCCCAAATATTTGTCACGATTTCTACTTTGAGGTTGAGCTTGAGCGGAGTGCAAGCGCCTACGATAAAACACGTCGGTATCGGATCGATGTGACCTATACTGACCCGGATTTCATTGGCCAACAAACCGTGAGCACGCCCACGCCGCGCGAGATCTATGTGGAGTACTTAATCTCGCAAAGCCGTAACTCACCTACCAATGTGTTCATCGGT
>JBFFQB010000146.1:0-5375 GCA_041573795.1 Anaerolineales bacterium | reverse complement strand
CGAGAACTTGTCAGCCGAGTTCGTGCCGTCCTGCGTCGCACCGAAATGCCAGGACAGGCGACCCACGAAGTCATCGAAGTTGATGACCGGCTTCGCTTAGATTTCGATCGAAGGGAAGTATGGGTTGATGGTGAGTTGGTAAAGTTGCGTCCAACCGAGTATCGCCTGCTCTATCACCTTGTCCAAAACGCCGGCTGGGTCGTTCCACATGATCAGCTTCTGGCAAAAGTCTGGGGGTATGAGTATAGGGATGAAACCCACTATCTTCGTTTATATATCAACTATCTTCGACAGAAGCTTGAACGCGATCCATCGGAACCCGTCTATATCCTGACTGAGCGAGGCGTAGGTTACCGCTTTGTTGATTTTCGCCGCGCCAAATCCAAGCGATAGTAGCACGATGCAGCCGGACAAGTCCCTTGTCGCCAATAACTTGCCATCCTTCGGCTGGGCGACTAAAATCCTACAAAGATTGCCCGAATTAAAATCATAAGGAACCAAATTGACAAGACAAAGAATTCTGTTGGTCGATGACCACGAGGTTGTACGTGTAGGTTTAAAAGCTCTTCTCGACAAACATCCGAATTTTGAAGTGATCGCCGAAGCAGCCTCTGCACGCGAAGCCGTTGAGAAGACCAAGGCGAACAAACCGGATGTTGTTGTGATGGATATTCGTCTCAAGGGTGGCTCCGGTATAGAGGCTTGTCAGGAGATCACAGAGAAATTCCCGGATACCAAAGTCATCATGCTTACTTCCTACGCTGAAGATGAAATGCTGTTTTCCGCCATTCGGGCCGGCGCATCTGGGTACGTCCTTAAACAAATTGGCAGCGATGACTTGGTCAATGCTATTGAAGCCATTGGGCGGGGAGAAGCACTCTTGGATCCGGCTGTCACGCAACGCGTATTCCAGGAGGTACGCAAAGCTGCTCGTGAGGAGGAAGCATCTGCTTTTGCTGAATTAACCCAGCAGGAGATGCATGTACTTCAATTAGTATCCGAAGGTCGCACCAACCGTCAGATTGCGGAAATGCTCTTTCTTGGCGAAGGAACCGTGCGCAATTACGTAAGCAGTATTTTAAGCAAATTGAACGTGCGCAACCGCGCCGAAGCTGCGGCCTACGCTGTCGAACACAATCTCAAAGATTACCTATAACCCTGCTGTTCCCGAGAATAAAAGAAGGCACACCATAGGTGTGCCTTTTGCCTATAGATAACGGTGATTATTGCAGATAGGACCCATCTGATGGCCAATGTTCTGAGACGCTCGTGTGGGCAGCTTCGTACGCCAAGCCACTGAGCCAATCGATCACCGACGCTTCCATTTGCCTCAAAATTGCCAATCGTCCAGCAATGGTGGTTACTCGACCGCCTGCTTCGATGCAAATATCCTCAAGTAAAGCGCTGTCTTCATACTCGAGATTGCGGGCTAATTCAACCACTTCACGACGTAAATCCTCTGAGCAGATGCGGCGAAATGCCTCGGGGGCATCAGCCCCGATCAATTCAGGTACTCGGATTCCAAACTCGGCCATGGCCCGCATGAGATCCTGACGAACCCCCAGGCCTTGCTTGCTCAAACTGGCCTTCATCATAAGGATTACATCCAGAATCTCTCGCATGATTAGCAAGGAAGAAGCCCCTGCAAATACGAGTTCCTCCAGCAAATCATTGAAGGGCTGCAATTCACCCCGCTCCGTACAATCTTCAATGAGTTGCTCAGCTTCCATTCGGACATAGGTTCGTTCAGCCATCGTCAGAAGTTCATCAAGCGCATTGTTCATCGAAGCAATGCCTCATCCTTGAAGACGGTGCTTGATATTTTCACAGAGCTCTCGCAAATAATCCCAGGAATATATTCCATGTGTATGACCATCTTTCCATGATATCTGGATAGCATAGTTGCCAACAGGGGTAATACTGTCCAACCGTGTCGCTTGATCTGATCGCAAGGCTAGCTCCAGCCCATTGGTTAGCGCGTCTTCCTTTGTTGCACCATGCGTGCCACGACAGTCCGCACAGGGACAGGCAGCGCGCAGATCAGAGAAAGATAAGTCACATGTATGCTCCTGGGACCATGTGATCGTGAGAGTTGCCTTGGAGCGGGAAGCTGAAATATTGATTGGTTTCATGGCTACTAAGCGGCGCTGATCTTAGCGCAGGACCGAAGGCTGTGCAAGTTCACGGGGAGGAGATTGGTTGAAGATAGATCGATACAGCCCAACCCGTTTTCTCCGTGTTATATGGATTGCGCAAGTACCACCATTCATAGCCATCAAACTCCTGAGGGCCATCCAACACTTCAAAGACTTCACTTTCGACCCCCATGAAAGCTATCGCCGCATCCAATCCAGGTCGAGCGCGCAGGCGTAAATTGTCGCCTTCCGTTCCAGTAATTTCGACCAGCTGTCCTTGACTGATAACTCCTGGTTCAGAGGGAAGCACTGTCGCCGTGGGCGTTGCCGGCTCATTCTCAGGTGTGAGGCTTGGCAACGGGGTGGTAGTTAAACTCGGGATAGGAATGATGGTCATTTCAGGGCTGATATCCACAGAGGACTGTCCTGTGCGGCGTGTGAAAAATCCCGTCGCAACCAAACCGATCGCAAGTACGAGGCCTACCAGCAGTCCTCCCAATATCCATGGGAGCACCGATTTCAAGAATGGAGAATTTCCTTCGCTCACTCTTTATCCTAGTGCAGTAAGAAGAAGGCCAGGGCAATAATGAGATAGAGCGTGATAAGTAACGCGCCCCCCAGCCAGTTGCCTTGACCATCTTCCGCAACCAAGGTTGCGATGAGCCCTCCGCCAACTAATACATTCAATTCGAAGGGGTTGAACAAAAGCGTAAGTGGATTGCCCATGATCAAGCGCATGCAAACCAGTACGGGAACAACGAAAAGGGCGATCTGCAGAGAAGATCCAACAGCAATCTCAATCACCAGACTCATACGATTTTTATAAGCTACACCAACCGCTACCATGGGCTCAGCTAGGTTCCCTATAATGGGCACAATGATAATGCCCAGGAAAAATTCTGGGAGGCCCAGATATTATACAGTTGCGGTCTCAATGTGCTTGACCAGAATTTCACTTCGCCACACCACCCCGGCAGTCGATGCGAGCAAGATCAATATCCCTTTCCTGACCGGCCAGGCCTTGTGGTGAACGACCAATTCGGCTGAAGATCGTGTTAGGGGACCACTATCCAACCGAAACCCGAATAAAAGCCCTAAAGCATAAATGATGATCATTAATCCCGCAACGCCAAGGCTCAGGATTTCAACATCGAGATCAGCGCGGTTACCATGCCCGACCTGACTGAGCAGGGATGGGATTACCAAGGCGATCACAGCCAGCAGAAGAAGGAATGTGTCGCTACTTGCTTTATCACGATCAAAGCGTTGAACGCCATTTTTTACTTCGCCCACCAGCATGCTCAAACCTAGGACAGAGAATAGATTCCCAAGTATGGATCCTGTGATCGACGCTTTTTACCAGCTCCAACAAGCCTTCCCGGATTGCCACGATCGTGATGGTCAACTCGGCGGCGATTCCAAAGGTAGCAGTTAGCAGTCCACTTAAGCGGGGTCCTACATTGGCAGCGATCGATTCGGTCGCCTCACCAATGAGGCCTGCCACGGGGATCATGGCAACGGCACTGACAACAAGAGTCGTCAGCGGAGAATTTTTCAAATAACCCATTCCAATCACAACTAGCGATAAGCGCAGAAGTAAATTTAAC
This sequence comes from Anaerolineales bacterium, assembly GCA_041573795.1. Lineage (GTDB taxonomy): Bacteria > Chloroflexota > Anaerolineae > Anaerolineales > E44-bin32 > E44-bin32. The sequence continues at coordinate 1,633 of JBFFQB010000146.1, read as the reverse complement.
GGGTTATCGCGTATCGTTATACGCAATCTTTGGATCATGATCGGGAAGAGAGGGGACCTGTACCTGGTGAGAATAAATGCGGTCCAGCATCGCTGGGGATCAATACTCGTAGTGCTTGTTTTCGCACCCGGAAATGTAGAGGGGAGCTCATATTAATAGGCTCCCCATCACATTGAAGCGGGAGCATTCCATCCGCTTCGAATGTCGCCTCAGCGGCTGTAAAGTGGACCACACCCTCAGCAGTGACATGGCGCCCCATGAAGATTTGTGCCACGCGGATCAGTACATCCTTGAGAGATTGACCACCGATCAGCCAGAAATCAAGCAATCCATCATCAACTTTCGCCCCAGGAGCTAAATTGAAAAGGCCACCGGCGTAAGCAGGAATATTGCATGCCACTGCGACAAGGTATTGCCCTTCCCACACTTGATCGCCTGCTGTCGCCCGAAGATTCACCCCTTGCCATCCGATCGAATTCCACAGGGTCAAAGTGGCGTAGTGTACGGTGGCGAATGCCTTTTCCCAACGCTCGCGGGGCTCGATGCTGTTGACCAATTCCGCATCCAGACCTACACCTGTCCACATAAGAAAGGCGCGTCCATTACATTCGCCTACATCGACAAGCCATGTTTCCCCATATGCGAGTCGCTCGGCGGCCTGCTCGAGGGCGAACCAATGGATCCAATCCAGGCGCGCGAGACCGATCTCTTGCGCCCAGACGTTCGCTGTCCCTGCCGGCAATACGCCCAATGCAGTGTCTGAACCTGCAAGCGTCGCAGCAACCGTTCCCACCGTCCCATCCCCGCCGGCAACAAAGATTGCATTACAGTTATCCTCGATCGCGCCGATTGCAGCCTGCTTTAACTGTGCTTCATCGAAAGCCTCGATGACCTCTATCTGCCAACCAGCGTTGTTGAGCACATCTTTGGCGCGACCCAGGAAAGGACCAGCTGGGAATCGGCCTGCCCCTGGGTTATAAACTAAGCGACCAAGGCGATTTTTCTTCATATCTGGGCGTCATTATAGCGCGTTCTCATTGCGACCTCCTGATTGCATCCTTTCAAGGCATTGATTAGAATTTGCTGGCATGAATAATCTCTCGTCGAATCAGGAACATACGCTACTCGGTGGTAGATATCTGCTGCTCGAGCAAATCGGTCTCGGGGGCATGGCGCGCGTCTACCACGCAAAGGATCGCAATTTACATCGGGATGTCGCTATTAAAGTGCTACGAGAGGATTGGGTTGATCAGCCCTCTTTTCGATCAAATTTTCTCCATGAAGCGCGCGCCGCAGCCAACCTGTCCCATCCAAATATCGTCACGATCTTCGATTTCGGACATGAATCGAATCAACTATATATCGTCATGGAATATATCCAGGGCACGGATCTCAAGACGTTAATTCGGCGAAAAAAGCGATTCAGCGTGCAAGAATCAGTCGCTCTCATGATCAAAATTTGTCATGGAGTTGGCTATGCGCATAGGGCGGGATTGATCCATTGTGACTTAAAACCCCAGAATATCCTCGTAACAGCTGACGAGGGCGCAAAAATTACCGACTTCGGCATCGCCCGTGCCCTGGCTGGCATCGACCCGGATGAACAAAGCGATATCGTCTGGGGAAGCCCCTT
>JBFFQB010000145.1:0-5763 GCA_041573795.1 Anaerolineales bacterium | reverse complement strand
CTGGGGAAGCCCTGACCCAGCAAGCACTGGTGCAAGCCTACGGTGGGCATGTACACCGCATCGACCAGGAGGGGGGCTTATTGATCGTCACCGACACCTGCTGCGAGGGTGACGACGATCCCCACGAGCATGGCTGAGATTTTCACCTGGCTCACGGAACCTTTTCAATATGCATTCATGCTGCGCGGCCTGGGCGCGGCATTGATCGTCGGTGTCGTCTGCCCGGTACTGGGTGCCTATGTGGTGCTGCGCGGCATGGCCTTCTTCGGTGATGCGCTGGCGCACATCGTCCTGCCTGGCGTGGTGATCGCCTTCCTGCTGGACTTGCCGATGGCACTGGGGGCGCTCGTCGTCGGCCTGCTGGCCGCACTTGCGATCAACGCCATCAGCCAGCGCACCGATATCCGTGAGGACGCCGCCATCGGGGTCGTCTTCGCCGGTGCCTTTGCGCTGGGGGTAGCCCTGATCTCCACCCAGCGCGGCTATGCCCTCGACCTGGCGCACATCCTCTTTGGTAATTTACTGGGCGTGACGACGTCTGACCTTTGGTTGATGGGCGGTCTGTCGGCGGTCGTCCTGCTGGTGATCTTGAGTTTCTATAAGGAATTCCTTGTACTCTCCTTCGACCCGGTGCTTGCCACCACACTGCGCCTGCCGGTGAAGTTCCTGGGCAATCTGCTGATGATGCTGCTGGCGGTGGCGATTGTCATCTCGCTGAAGGCTGTGGGGGTTACCTTGGTGCTGGCGATGCTGGTCACACCAGCCTCCACCGCCTATTTAATGACCCAGCGCCTGCCGACGATGATGCTCCTGGCGGCCGCGATCGGCGCCATTTCATCCTTGCTTGGCCTCTACCTGTCCTTCTATGTGGACATGGCCTCCGGTGCGGCGATTGTGCTGATCCAGACCGGTTTCTTCTTCCTGGCCTACCTGATTCGTCCGAGGCAGATGGGGCGCGCCGGCAAGGCTACCAAAGAACCTCCCGGTTCCTGACTTCCCGGGTCTTACTCAATTCACCAACCAAGTGGGTAAGCACCAAGCCTGAGTGTTCAGCGAATGAATTGCATGAACAGCCCCGGCCCGATCGTGCCGGCACAACCCGGGGGTAGGCGCATCCCCAAGATCACAAGCGCACCCCATGACACCAACACCTTTGGTTAACCCCCTAGCCGAGAATCGCGACAACGTATCAGCGCGGGGCTGGTATCTTGAAAGAGGTCACAGATGTGTTGTTCTCCCATTCTCCAGGGTCTACCGAAATGATCTTGACCACGAAGAATTCGGGCAGCGCAATATCCCCTTTCTCGTCAAAGCTAAGGGTGCCGGTGATCCCGTCATATGCTTGGATCGCGCGGACGGCAAGCGCAACGTCTCTACGAGCTGGCAGTTCACCGCCTTTATCAAGGATTGCATTTTCGATCGCCGTCAAGCAGATCCCGGTTGCGTCATAGGCCTGGGCAGCAAACCCCGAAGGCGGGCTAGCGAACATACCCTCGAAATCGTCAATGAACCCTGGACCACCCGGATACTGACTGATAGGTAGCATCGGAGTAATGTAGTACATCCCACCGCCGTCCGTTAGAAGTGGGCCGGCAAACTCAATGAGGGCTGGATCAGCCACTAAACTGGATCCGATTAATGTGCCCATGTAGCCCGCGAGACGGGCCTCACGCGCAAATGCGCCGGTGATACCCGAGTTTGCCGTGAGGAAGATCACATCGGGGCTTGCTTCGGACACCCGGGCCAGGATCAAGTCGAAGCCCTCGGCTTTATCGGTCGTAAAATCTCCAACCACCTCGAGGCCCAGTAGCGTGGCTTCGTTGGTGAAGTTGTAGGCGGCCACCCGCGCGAAATCCCAGGTAGGACCAACGACAAACACCCTCTTCAGCCCCTCGGCATGTGCAAATCTAGCAGCCGCGATTCCTTCTCCTTCGATGCGCCCTAAAACCCGATTGACTTCGAGAAACCCACGACTGCTCACGCCCCATCCAGTGCTGGACGGTGAGATGATAGCCAAACCCGCCTGGTGATAGACATCCGCCAAGATGTTTGTCAAGTAGGTCGTGAAATGCCCGACCCCGCATAGAAAATCTGGGTCAGCCGCGATCTCTTTTGCGTTATTCGTGCCAATACTGATGTCATTCGCATCATCGTACGCAATCAGGATGGCTTCATATCCCAGGTCCCTTAGAGGAGCTTTCAAATCATGAACGGCCAACTCAACGGCTTGTTTGACATTTGAACCGTATTCGGCAAACTCCCCTGTCAAAGAGACATGAACAAAGAGTTTGATCGTCGCTTTGGGGACGAAGGGTGTCTCTGTTGGTATGGACGTTGCGGTCGCGGTTGGCGGAGGTGTGGCCGTCGGGGTGTTGGTGATGCCAGGTTTTATGTCTGGAGTCTTCAAGGGTGTCGGTTCCACCGTTGTTGCAGCACCAGCACAACCGGTCACCGACAGGACGATCAAGACACTGAGTATCGATAGGGTAATTCTAGGAAAGAAAAAAGCGCCATTCTGGTGGTTCATCGCTTCCTCCAAACGGGACCGGCCCCTCTCCTGGATCACAAAGCCACGATTGCATGGCTAGAGCAGCCGGATGATGCGCGGTAACCTGCTATTCCTCCAGGTCTCTCGTTAAGCCTGATGCTCTCACTGGCCAGCGCGATGTTGAACAACTGCATCTTCGGCATTCCGCATTATGGAACGTAGGGTGGAAGTTCCAAAACGCCAAAACTCCCATCATCAAACCTTTTCACATGGTACTGAAATTGCGAAACGGGTGGCTGCTCGGTCTCGGTTGTACCGCAGCATGGCCCCTGAACAAAGAGCGAACCATCGGGAGCTCGAAACGCTACCAGGAAAGAATAGCCCATATCAGAAGAAGTCGTATCCGGAAGGATGGCGCTCGACTCTAGGCACTGCAGGCCATTATAGCGACAACCATTCTCCAACAGGGTGGCATGATCGTCTGGAGAAACCCCGGGGTTATTATCAATCAACCAGTCGTAGGATCCGGCAAATAGAGGGGCAGCGAGCTCATAATCACCAGAGGAGAGATGGCGGAAAAAGGTTGCGAGCGTCTGTCGGGCCAATTCCTGATCTTGATCCGCTACCTGAGAGGGGGTCGTCGCCGGTGAGAGCAAAGCGCAACCTGCTGCGGTTATGGAGGCGAGCAGCAAGACGAGCATCACATGCTTAACCATCGAAACACCCCCTTCTCAGGGTAGGGCTCCCATCTTGACTGTTCCCGACGCTAACCATTCGTTTGTTTTCATCTCCTGCTTACACCTCCCGAATCTTCCCTTTCGAAAAAGCCTCTATCGGTCCTAAGGGCACAGCTATGGAAGGTAGGCGGTTGAGTGATAGAGCGGGATAACGACTGCCTCGGTTTCGGTCAGAATGCGCTCTGCTTGCAAGTAGAGCTCCTGGCGGGAAGCTGGGCTGATAAAGATAGCTGCTCGTTCAACCAGGTGGTCGAAATCGGCATTTGAAAAGTTGCCATAGTTGTATTCCGCCTCGGTGTGAAAGATCGCCTCGAGGAAATTGTCCGGATCGTTGTAGTCCGCCGCCCAGCCGAACCAGAAGAGCTCCGGCGGATTGGTCCTCAACCGATCTCCATAATTTCCAAAGTAGCGAATCACCTCCACCCTCATGCTGGTAATCCCCAGATGGGTACGCCACATTTCCACCATGGCGTTGGCCATGTTGTAGCGCGCGCCGGGGGCGATGTCGCCCGAGGCGTTCACCAGGAAAGTAGCCTGAGGGAATGCCGTTGGGTCGCTGTAGCCGGCTTCGGCCAGCAGCGCTCGTGCTAGTTCGGGATCGAAGATCGCGCCGATCTCATTATACAGATCGCGGCCCAGGATCTGGGGCGGCGTGAGGTTGGTGGCAGGCATGGGGTTGGTTGCCCCATAGCGCTCCACCATCTCGACGATCACCTGGCGGTCCACCGCGTGGGCGAAGGCCTGGCGGACCAGTGCGCTGTTGAACGGTGGTCGGTCGAGGTTGAAAACCACCATGTTGACCACCGGGCGGACGGCGCCATCCATCGGCAGCCAGGGGATGCCCTCCGCCATCGTGTCGACCGGGAGAACGAGCACGCCGGGAAGCGGGGTCGCCGTCGGCGTCAGGGTGACCGTCGGGGTGGGGAGCGGGGTTTCCGTGGGCGGGATGGGCGAGGCCGTGAGGCTGGGCGCCGGGGTTGAAGTCGCAGGGGGCACGGCGGCTTCGGGGACCCCACAGCCGGAAAGAAGGGCAGCCAGCAGGATGAGAACGAGAAGGAGGGGGGGATGAAATCGGTTGCAGTGGATCATCAGAACCTCCGTGGTTCGGTGTCGCAAGGGATCAATACTTATAGATGGGCGGGGAGGCGATCGCCTCCCCGCCAGTTATCGTTCTGGGTCAAGATAAGGCTACATCCTGAGTCTCTTGCCTATTGAGGCGTTTCGCAATCCATTGCTGGCCAGTTACTTCCATCGAACGGCGGTGACCAGGTATTAGCCTGCATCGCTTTGTCAAAGGTGGTGTACCAAGGGCATACGAAGCCTTCAGAGACCCAATGGATGTTGAGCACTAAATCTCCATCGATTTCGGCGATGATGAGCTCCTGCTCGAAGGAAGAAGTTGATTCGTCAGGATGATGGAACTCCATAACACCCCTGGCAACCGACCTCAAACCAGCGCAGATGTTCTCTGGGAACCATTCCGGGCAAGCCCATTCAGCCGTGATGTAATCCCCGTTGAAATTCCCATAGGTGCCCTCGGGCGGATCTTGAAAAAGCATATCCGGTTCGGGTGCTTTATCGTAGAAGCAAGATAAGTTTGATCCAAACTCACATTCAAACGTTTCATGCTCGGGTGTTGGATTGCCCTGGTCAGGGTTAAGTCGGTGCCATATGATGGTTTCTTGCTCAGCATGGAACGCATTGGCCACCCAATGACCACCAGGGGTGAAGTAGCTAGCCCCGATGTTCTGCCAGGGCTGGATGTCCCATTCAGTCGTTGGATCCCAGCTGCAGGTGTAAGTCTCAGATCCATCAGGGAAGATCAATCCACCATCCTGATTGTCGGCGTCCCCGCCGGAGCCCCAGTCGAGGCATTCCACCTGCACCGAATCCGGGAGGATCCATGCAGCATCGATAGTTCCTTCGATCCGATCTTCGAGCACAAACACCTCGCCTTGAATGTCGCCCAGTTTGACTTGGGCGGTCACGCCATTATCAACGCTGGCAAATACCCAGTCGCCGGGCTCCAGATCAGGCGCTTCTCCATACCACCCTGAGTCCGATGTAGAGAAGCCGCTCTCTCCACTCCAGTAATCCTTTGGTTCTGTGTATGCGCTTGCAGTACCTTTGACTGTTGTGCCGTCAGATTCGGTCACGGTTAGCTCGACCCAGTGGCCAGCTTCGTAAAAGCTCTCCACCCAATCGTGGCCATAGTTGACACGCAGGTTTAATGGTGGAGGTGTTACAGCCTCATTCGCGTCACCATCCCCATCATAGATCTGGGCAAAGGACCAAGGCAGCCATTCTGGCGTGAACGTCACGCCATACTCTACTAAGAAATCTGCGGACCAATACCCATCTTCACCAGAGGTTGTATCGATTGTCTTCTGAGATTCCACATCAGGAGAATTCGAGGCAACTACATACACATTCGTCAACGCAGGCGCCGTGCCAGCCATTATCCCAAGATCGAAATCGAATGTGTCGATGGTGAAATCTTCAAATAGCAGCTCCTTCTGGTATATATCGTCCGACACG
>JBFFQB010000144.1:0-5769 GCA_041573795.1 Anaerolineales bacterium | reverse complement strand
TCGACAGCCTGCAAACCGGTTATGACCGATGTGCTCTGCCCCTGTTCCCAATTTGGGTTATGGATGATCTCGATCGGCAAGTCGGAAATATCCCTGGAAACATTCTCAAAATCAGCACCAAGTACGGCCACGGCTGGTCCGAGACCACTCGCCAGGACCTTCTCGATAACCTGACGCAAGATACCTTTCCCTTTCCAGCGTTCCAACAATTTAGGTGCACCATAGCGAGTCGAGCCACCAGCTCCCAGGATCACCACACCAGTTTTCCCCCAAGCCTCACTCACCGGGTCGTCATTCTTCACCGCCCCCAGGATCACGCTCGTAATGCGAGCCTTGTCTTCCAGTTCCATGGCAATCGCTCGGGCCTGGTCGAACCGTTGCGGAGTTTCGACGCCATTGATGAACACCCGCACGCGAGCATTATCCGGGACGTTTTTCAATCCCCCTTGCTCATGGCGCATGAGTTCTGCGATATGCACAGCACGCAGGGGAGAACCTTCTTCAATGCCAAGCAGCCTGGCCACACGCTCAGGTCGATGGACGACGTCGCCAGTCAATGCCTTTCCGAGCACATCAATGTGCACAACCGGCACGACAATTGTCGACTCAGGGCTGATCACGGGTTCGTGCTCGGCCGGGGCCTTGAACAATTTGCGCCTGGCGCCATCGGCCTCAACCAGCAGGAATCCCCCCAGTCCCTGCACCTGCTTTGCCAGGAGCGAGAGATAGCGCTGCTCTAACTGGGTCCACTTATCACCGGCCTCGTTTTGGGGCCCAGTAAAGAGCGCACCTCCGACGACATCGAGCGAGGCAATGGCTCGATTGAATGCTTCCGTTGAGTCAATAATGAAATGCCGGGGAGCCAGATCCGATTCTTCTTTGGCTAAGTTTGTGGCCGTCGCTGCCAGGACCAACGATCTGTCCGCCTGCTCCTGCATGATCCTGCGAATACAACCCGTTTTTCCCCCCGCCCCCACAAAGGCCACCACATCGCCGGGCTGCAACCGTAGCGCATGAGAGATTTTCATTATGTAGACCCGGCTGGGTGGATCCCCTTTGTGATAACGGCCTCAAGTACGCCCCCCGCCACTGCAAGCGCCTTGTCGGAAACTGTAAAGCAGTACTCGCGTTCTGAGCGCGGGTCGAGATCACCGATTTTAAGCCCCCGCTCGACGTGAATACCATCCTTCAACATACCCCGCAGGGATCCATCAAAGTTAGCTACGACAGGCATATCTCCAACAATGGCTACCTGGTCACCCGCTTTCACCAGGGATCCGATCGGTAGACCCTCACGCAACTCGCCGCTCATCGGCGCCCGGATCACCCGCTGCACATCATACCCGGCGACGGCATCCGGGATGCCTGTATCAGGCAGGGCGCTGCCTTCCCAGTACACGCGCCCAAGGGTATGCCCGCGCTTCGTTTCAACTACCGCATGGCAATCGACCCCAACGACAAAACCCGGCCCCAACCCAACGACGAAGGGCGCGGCGGTCCAGTCGAGCTCTGAAGGTCGTTTGAGCATCCGCCCATCGATGATGGCCATCGGCTGGAATTCATGCCTGATGTCAGCTTGCGGATCAATCATCACAGGAATATTTCCTTTTTCCACGCTATCCCTGATGTCATCCTTAATTGTCAAATACTCCGCAACAACTCCCTCAATCTTCCAGGTTCCCTGATAGATAGCTTCTGCAAAGGAAACCGCTCTCCTCACGCAGAGAGGTTGGGGCACTTCCGTTACGACAACTTTGTAATGAGCATGGTGTAGACGAAGAGCGACCCCACTTGCGAGGTCGCCTCCTCCCCGTATTAGCACGCGCGCTTTCTGATCCTTCATGCCGATTTGAGCACGCCTATGCCGCGCAGGACACGTTCAGGGGTAAGTGGAAAACGATCAAACCAAACACCGGTAGCATCGTGCACAGCGGCGATGATCGCTGGGGTTAAGGGGATGTATGGCATCTCTGCCATTCCGCGGGCACCCCAGGGCCCACGGGGATCAGGCATTTCCATAATAAGCGAGTCAACCCGCTCCGGGATATCCAGAACCGTGGGGATTAGGTACGTGCTCAGCATACTTGTTTGAACATACCCTTCTTTTTGTTGGAAGTCTTCCAGCAGCGCATACCCGGCTGCCTGCACGATCGCGCCCTCGATCTGCCCTTCTATCTGCTGAGGATTGAGGGCCCTGCCGACATCATGGCCGGAAATGACATCGAGGATCCGCACCGTGCCCAGCTCCATGTCAACCTCAACGGATACCGCCTGGGCGACGTAGCCGTAGGCAAAATTCGGATCCGATCGCCCTGTTTCGGGATCCAAAGCCGTCGTGGCCGGGGGTCGATACTGGTAGGTCGCTCTCGCCGGGCGCTCTTCCTCGCGCCATTTCGCCAGGGCTGCGTCTGCCGCTCCCCGGATTGCATTGCCCGACATGAAGGTCATGCGTGAGGCCGAGGCAGAACCAGAATCCCCCGAAGTCGCCGTGTCCGAAGCAACAAGCCGCACCTGTTCTACGGGTACCCCCACGGCTTCTGCCGCCATCTGCACCATCACCGTATGCGCACCTTGCCCAACCTCTGCACCGGCGTGGAAGAGGATGACTTCTTCGATCTCCCCCCCACCACGCAGCTCTATAGTCGCCATGCACTGCTCCGGCGCACCAAAAGAGAATCCAACATTCTTAAAACCGCAGGCAAAACCCAGGCCACGTTTTAGGTGCCCTTGCTTTGTTTCCACTCGGGCAGGACGCCGCCACTCGCCCTTCGATTGCGTCCACCCAGCTTGCTTGGCCGTTTGCGCAACCACCTGCTCGATCGTAACCCCCTTGGGAAGCGGCGTATCGACCGCTAATTTCGAACCCTCTTGCAAGAGGTTACGGGATCGGATCTCAACGGGGTCGAGTCCCAGGGCTTCGGCAAGCTTGCTGATCTGGCACTCGGCAGCAAAAGCCGCTTGTGGGCCGCCAAAACCCCGGAATGCCCCGCCGGGGATGTTGTTGGTGTAGACGGAGTAAGCATCGGCCTTGACGTGAGGGATCTCGTAGGGTCCCGTCGACATCAAGATGGCATTACCCAGAACTTTGGTCGAGGTATAGGCATAGGCGCCCCCATCCTGGATGATCTCCATCTCTGCCGCCAGGATCTTTCCCTCCGCATCCGCCCCCCACTTCATACGGAAGGTGAAGGGATGTCGCTTATGATGCCCGAGGATCGATTCTTCGCGGGACCAAATAATCTTTACGGGTCGATTGATCCCACGTTGGTGCAAATCCCAGGCCGCCAGCGCAAGCACGATCTGGACTGACATGTCCTCCCGCCCCCCGAAGGCGCCCCCAATCGCTGGGTAGATTACACGCACCTGATCCACGGGAAAGTTAAGCGAGTGTGCAATTTGCTCCTGATCTTCATGCGTCCACTGCCCGGCAACCTCAACGGCAATGCGTCCTTCCTCATCGATGTAGGCCAGGCCTGCTTCAGGCTGCAGGTAGGCGTGTTCCTGCGCAGGTGTATGATATTCAGCCTCGACGATGACCGCCGCGTTTGAGAAGACGCTTTCAACGTCTCCCTTTCGGATTTTTAGATGAGCGAAGACATTGCCTTCGCGCTCAGGATGAAGCTTCAGGCTACCTGCCTGCATAGCCTTGATCGGATCCGTAATAATGGGAAGATCCTCAAATTCAACCTCGATTAGCTTCAGCGCTTGAGCTGCAATCTCCTCCGTTTCAGCAACCACAAGCGCAATCTGGTCGCCGATGAAGCGCACGTGGTCAGCAAAGGGTTTCCCCGATCCCGGTCCGCACAACACAGGCTGATCTGGCATGATCAACCCGTACTCATTTACAGGAACATCTTTCGCCGTATAGACCGCTAATACCCCATCGTACGCTTCTGCAGCAGAGGTGTTGATTGAGACGATGCGCGCATGGGGTCTCTCGGCGAAGAGGATTTTCATATGGGCAATATTTTCACGCGTGAGATCTCCCGGGTATACTGTCTCGCCGGTTACCTTACCAACTGCGTCGAGGCGATGTAGGGATCTTCCAATCTCTGGCATGCAGTACTCCTCGATTGAACAAGTCAATGGCTTTTTTTATGCTGGCGATGTGCCCTCAGCCTTAAGTCGGGCAAGCTCTTGAGAAAAGATCCTGCGCATGATGGCTACACTGGTGGCATAGGTTGGATCCATGCCAAAATAGGATAATGAGCCCTCACCCAGGTTGATCCCTTTCCCCAAAGGTGTGTCCGAAGCATAGTGCAGGATCCCCAGATCGAACGGGAGTCCATACAAGTTGGCAATTTCATTGGTCGGATAGCGTTTTGGACGGAAAAGCTCATAAACGGCTGATAGATATGGCCCAGCTTCCATTTCGATATCGGTATATCCCTCTCGATAGAAGACGTCCATATATTTGGGTGTTTGTAGATATGTCCCCCGCACGCTTACCGCTTTTTGATTATCAAGAACTGTTCCATAAACGAGAGCTTCAGTGATATCGCCAGCATCAAAACAGTTCTGAAATATGAAAGTGTTTTGAGAATGCTCATCATGGATAACGGATGGGATCATCACATCCCCGACGACGCCATTGAGTGTCGCAGCTTTTCCACTCACATACACACCTTTGAGCGTCCCAACCCGGGAGGCGATATGCGCCAGGATGATATAGGCGGCCATGCCCAGCGGGTAGTCGATATTTACGATGACCGCCTCACTCGCCTGCAGCGCAGCGATCTCTTCCCCTCCGATGCGCGGATCCAACCACTCCGCTCGAATCTTGTTAAGTTCAAACAGCTGTACTTCCACATCGAAAGCATCGACGCTTGGTACACGGATGACGCCGGCCTCTACCTCCGCTTGTGATCGTGATGCTCGAGCTTCGGCCCCAATCTCCGTACGGACATATTTCTTTAAAGCATAGTAGAGAAAATTTTCTCTGCTTGAGGGGACCTGTCGTGCCTCAATATCTTGCCACTCATTCAAAAGGTCGATACATTCTGGTCGCTGGATATAATCGAGAAGTTCCTCTTGATTCCGGAGTGCGAATCCGCTGACCAAATTGACGATGCTGTGTGCATTACTGGACACAAAATATACCGGCCGATCTTCGAGTGAGGGCAACGCCATTTCAACATAGGACCACCAGATTTGCGTTGCTTTGCGATAATCGTTCAGCGAGCCAGCTAAAAGGCGTACGGCAAACTTCTTGGTTTGACTGGCAATTGACCGGAGACTGGGCCAAAAGTTCTCACCCCAGGCGTTGTATAGCCGTTGTAATTCAGCCAGTTCAACGCCGATACCGGTCGCCAGAACGGCCAACCCTGCTTCAGTATTTGGTGGATCTTCAATAAATTGGCGTACTTGGTCCCCTCGCAGCAGGCGATGGAGCTTGTTCCACTCTATCTGGAAGGCTGTCAGAATAGGCACCATATCATCGATATCTGACCGACTGGCAATGTAGCAAGCCAGGGTCTCCTGACCATCAAAGAAACTTCGGCGTCGCCTAGCAGCAGCCGGGGCTTCCTCCCAGTTTTCAATATCACCAAATCCGCCACGAGCGAATCCAGCTTTACTTTGACCGAGAATGACACGCTGAACTTCAAAGATCTGTGGAGGTAATCGCAACGAGCTGTAGATCAAAGCCGAAATATCCGGAAGCTCTGAACGTGCCAGGGGATGGAGGGAGGATCCCATATTGGCGTGAATTTCTTCCAGAGATTGGATCCGCACGTCTGTGGTAGATCGCAACAAGGAATAATAGGTGCG
>JBFFQB010000143.1:0-5779 GCA_041573795.1 Anaerolineales bacterium | reverse complement strand
CGATGAAGACTGGAGTGACGAAAGAAGGGGTGATTACAGCGAACGAGATGCGCGTGCTCAGCGATACCGGGGCTTATGGTTGCCATGCGCTCACGGTAACTGGAAATACTGGTCACAAGTCTATGGCCCTCTATGTTGGGGATGGAAAGTATCGACAATCGCCGAATATCCGCTTTTATGCAGATATTGTCTATACCAATACGCCCCCTTCGGGTGCATATCGAGGGTACGGCGTTCCACAAGGTTTCTGGGCACTAGAACGGCACATTGAGCGGATCACCAGGAAATTAGGGTTCGACCCGCTCGCCTTCAGATTGAAGAACGCCCTAAGAGCCGGAGAGCTTCACCCCTTCAGCACGGCCTGGTCTGAAGGACGCGAACCGCGACCTGAAACGATCAATACTTCGGGGCTGGAGGATTGTGCCCGCCAGGGAGCGGCCGCCATTGGTTGGGAAAGGAAGAACGATCAGACGGATTGGAAACAGATCGCCGGCAAGCCGCATTTATTGCGGGGCCTCGGCGTGGCGCTGGTCATGCAGGGCACCGCTATTCCCTATCTGGATATGGGCGGTGCAAGCATTAAGATCAATGATGATGGGTCCTTCAATTTGCTTGTGGGGGCCACAGATTTGGGCACGGGTTCGGATACGGTCCTGGCACAGCAAGCCGCTGAAGTATTAGGTGTTCCCCTGGAAGACATCCTGGTGTACTCCTCGGATACAGATTTCACGCCATTTGATAAGGGAGCCTATGCATCCAGCACCACGTATATCTCTGGCACTGCCGTGGTACGGGCTGCGCAAAAAGTGGCTGAACGGATTCGCATACGCGCAGCGAGGATGCTTAGCAGCGATAAGGGTGAAGTCGATCCACAGGATATCCAATTGGTCGATCGCAAGGCAGTGGCGCCGGATGGAAGCTCCGTCTCGCTGGCTGAGATCGCCCTGAATAGTCTGCATCATGAAGATCAGGAACAGATCATGGGGGTGGATTCGTTTTACTCACAGCTATCACCACCGCCTTTTGCTGCCCAATTTGCCGAAGTGACCGTTGATACAGAAACAGGGCAAGTCGTAGTCGACAAGTTGGTCATGGCGGTGGACGGGGGGGTGATCGTGAATCCCCTCACGGCGTCGGGCCAAGTTGAGGGTGGGATGACCCAGGCATTGGGGTACGCCGTTTGTGAAGAGATGAAGTACGATGATCGCGGCTGGGCGCGCGAGCTCGATTTTCGCGACTATCATATCTTCGCAGCTCACGAAATGCCCGAATTGCGAACAATCTTTGTTGAAACATTCGAGCCTTCGCATCCTTATGGTGTGAAAGCGGTTGCCGAGATCCCGATGGATGGTGTGGCACCAGCCGTTGCAAATGCAGTGCTCGATGCTTGTGGAGCAGATGTGCTGGTCGCGCCGGTGACGCCTGAAAGGGTTTGGCGAGCGCTGAAAACAGCATCACAGGCCTAAAGGGTGGGGAGAGACAGCGCCGCATGTCCAAGATCTTTGTTGTAGGCCATCTAAATCCCGACACTGACGCCATCGCATCGGCGGTGGGTTATGCGTGGTATCGCAGCAACCGTGAGGGCGAGGAAGTCATACCTGCACGTGCGGGTCCAATAAACCCTCAAACCGCCTGGGCGCTCGATCGGTTGGGCCTGAAAGCCCCCGAATTCCTAAGCGATGCTTCACCCCGCTTCGTAAGTGTTGCGAGGCGATTCGATACGGTTACACCCGATCGACCGCTGCAGGATGCCTGGATGATCGCCAACCGGACCGGAACAGTCGCCCCTGTCGTGGATGACGAGGGAAAACCCTATGGCCTCATCAGCGGTTTCAGTCTTTTTCGCACGCTGAGTCAATCCCTGGGAGATCATCCGGATCGGGACGATATGAATCTCTCAGAGCTCTTCCTGATGCCCAGTGGCGAGGCGGCCGATCGCGAAGTCCCGAAATTCCAAAGCAGTGCAAGGATCCGCGATGCCCTGCCGGCGATCCTGCGGGCGGAGCGCAACGATTTCTGGGTTGTGGATGCCCAGGGAAGCTATGTGGGTGTGTGCCGCCAACGCGATTTACTGAACCCGCCCCGCATTCGACTGATCCTCGTCGATCACAATGAGGTGGGGCAGTCGATTGGTTCGTTGGATGAGGCCGATCTGCTCGAAGTGCTCGATCATCATCGTCTAGACAATCCGCCCACCCGCTTGCCGATTCGCTTTCGTGTGGATCCTGTCGGCAGCACCAGCACGTTGGTCGCAGAACGGATCCTGGATGCAGGTCTGGGGGCCCCGCCAGCACTGGCGGGATTATTGCTTGCGGGACTCCTATCCGACACCTTGCTGCTCACCTCCCCGACGACAACGGATCGGGATCGGAGTGTGGCTGAGACCCTTGGCCGATGGGCTTTCATTGGTGGTTCACCGCTGGAAGGTGAAACGATTGAATCCTTCGGCAAAGCACTCCTGCAAGCAGGTGCTGGTCTGACCACACGCAACGCTGATGAGGTGGTTTCCGGTGATTTAAAACTGTATGACTCGGCTGGGCATCACTTTGGAATAGCGCAGGTAGAAGTCACCGACCTGGTCGGCGTAGATGATTACCTGACTCAGCTCAGTAACGCCTTGAACAGCCTGATGGAGCAGCGTGGATTAGACTTTGCCATGCTGATGATTACAGATATTGTAGAGGGATCAAGCCGCATCCTCATGCAGGAGGCGCCTCCAATCCTGCATGAACTACCATATAAACCACTGCCCGACGGCTCATTGGAAGCGCGCGGGGTTGTCTCACGAAAAAAGCAGCTTCTGCCGGTCATCCTGGCGCTCTTGGAAAGCTAATGCGGATTTATAAAGTTATTGCGGAGCGATTAGCCCACGGCGATCGGATGGCGGTTGCCACCGTTGTGCGTACGCAGGGATCGGTGCCGAGGGGGGAGGGCACGAAAATCCTGATCTTTGCTGATGGCCGTATTGAAGGCACGATTGGCGGGGGCGAAATGGAAAACAATGTGATCGCCCTCGGTTTGGAGGTCATGCGGACGGGTAAGCCTCAAAGGATGTTATATGAATTTCGCGATCCTGAGCAGGGTGATGTTGGCGTTTGTGGGGGCGAGATGGAGGTCTTCGTGGAACCAATCCAACCAGACAAAAGGCTGATCATCATTGGGGTTGGACACGTTGGTCAGGCGATCGCCCATCTTGGGGCTTGGCTTGGCTTCCGGGTTGTTGTTGCCGATGACCGCCCTGATTTCGCAACTCCAGAGAAGGTCCCAGCGGCCGATCTCCAATTCACCTGCCCTATGCAGGAACTACCCGAACTGGTCAATATCACCGAAAATGACTATGTGGTGCTGACGACACGTGGTGTACCCTTAGATGTTGAAGCCTTACCAGGCTTGTTGAAAACTGATGCGGCTTACATCGGCGTGATTGGCTCTCGACGAAGGTGGGAAACTACTGTAGAAGCCCTCGTTCAGAGCGGTGTTGAGCCATCATCACTCGACCGGGTTCAATCTCCCATAGGATTGGAGATCCACGCCGAAACACCGGAAGAGATTGCTGTAAGTGTGATGGCGGAGATCATCATGCAACAGCGAGGTGGATCAGGAGAACCGATGGCGCATAAACCTAAGTCTTCAAAGTCACAGGAGTGATACCGGGAAATGTGGCAATGCTATTACACTCCCTCAAATCTTGATGAAGCACTCAAGACCCTCTCTCGGGTTGCCCCTGAAGGGAGGATCGTGGCCGGTGCGACGGATCTCATGCTCGAGATCGAGCGTGGTGTGCGAGCGGAGGTAAATTGTTTAATCGACATCACTCGAATTCCTGATCTTGATCATATCGTCGAAGATGATGCTTGGATCCGCCTGGGCCCCATGGTGACACATAATCAATGTGCCGGCTCTCCGATCATCCAGTCACAAGCTAATGCTCTGGCGCATGCTTGCTGGGAGGTGGGCGCACCCCAGATCCGCAACCGGGCGACGATCGCAGGGAATCTAATAACGGCCTCACCGGCCAATGATTCGATTCCCCCGCTCCTCGCCCTTGATGCGCATGTACGCTTGCGTTCAGTGCGTGGGGAACGAACGCTTCCCTTGGCTGAGTTCTACCTGGGTGTCCGTAAAACCATCATGGAGCCGGATGAGCTTCTTACCGAGATACGGATCCCGAAGGTGGCCGGGAGCAGGCGCAGCGCATTTTTTAAGCTTGGATTACGCCGTGCACAAGCGATCTCAGTCGTGAATGTGGCCGTCGCTTTGACATTCGATGGAGAAGTCATCCAGGATGCGGCCATCGCCCTTGGATCCGTGGCACCGATCGTTCTCCGTGCTGAACAGGCCGAAGCCTATTTGATCGGTAAAGGCCTAGGAGAGCAAGAAATCGAAGACGCTTCCGTGCTTGCGGTGAAGGCGGCAAAACCGATCGACGATTTGCGTGGTTCCGCTGAATATCGTCTTCACATGGTAAAAACTTGCGTACTACGGGCGTTGAGAGACCTCATGCATGAGCGTGAGAGGCAGTATGTGCCGGAAAAACC
Source organism: Anaerolineales bacterium (assembly GCA_041573795.1). Taxonomy (GTDB): domain Bacteria; phylum Chloroflexota; class Anaerolineae; order Anaerolineales; family E44-bin32; genus E44-bin32. The sequence continues at coordinate 1,241 of JBFFQB010000143.1, read as the reverse complement.
GGTACTGCTCATGGTAGATACAATTAGACCTACGCTTGATTTATCGAAGGGAGTACTCGAACACAAAGAGAATGATGTGATCGAAACGACGGTAAATGGGAAGGTCTATCGGTTTCGCACAGGTCAGGATAAATCGCTATTGCGCTTACTTCGGGAAGAAGCTGGACTTGTGGGCACAAAAGAAGGCTGCGCCGAAGGTGAATGCGGAGCTTGCACGGTCTTTCTAGATGGTGAAGCCGTGATGGCATGCTTGGTGCCAGCACCACGAGCGCATGGTGCTACGGTGACCACCATTGAGGGGTTGGCGAGCGAAGCAGGGCTGCATCCAGTGCAGAAGGCGTTTGTAGAGGAAGGTGCGGTGCAATGTGGCTACTGCACGCCTGGTTTCATCATGTCTGCGGCCATGCTCCTGGAAGAACGGGAAGAGCCGTCACAGGGTGAAATTGCCCAGGCGCTAACCGGCAACCTGTGCCGTTGTACAGGATATTATAAGATTTTGACAGCGATCGAAAAGGCGGTGCACATACAATAGGTAGGCTCAGGAATGTTGGCAGTAAAGAAATTAAAGGCCTAACGCTTGTATTGCGTGGGAGGTTGTAATGGGACGAGACACATACCGATATCAGGCACTGGATAAGGAGCGCGAGCAGCGCAAACGCATTAACCCCATATGGCGAGGGGTTGGCTGTATTACGATTTCGGTCTTTGGCGTTCTGGGTTATTTCTTTGCGCAATGGTTTCTGCGCGAAAACGCGGTGAAGGGCTGGGTTTATCTCCCGCCAGGTGCTTACAATCCCGATTTTCCAAACTGGCTCAACTCCCTTGAGCCTGTATTCGATGGTGGCGTCCTAATTATGCTGGTTGTAGCTGTTCTCTTTATCGTCGCCAGCTTTGGGATTGTGAACTTTATCTATGCGATTGGTTTTCCGATTAGAACCATAGTCCCTGACACGCCCCCGCCAGATAAACGACTGGCGCGACGGCAGCGGAGAGAAGAACTTCGTGCCAAAAAGAAACGCCAACGCTTCCGGCGATAACCCGTAAAGATCATGGATCGGACAGTTCCCCAGACGGGATCGGAAGAGATCGAACTTTATATCCGCACCTATTATTCCTTGTTGCGATCTACCACAGACGTGCGGATCCAATCTCTGGAAGAAATTCACGCCAATATGGGATCCTCCCTCCATCCCCTGGCACGTTCAGAGCTTCCGGATATTTCGGCTTTGATCTACAGCTCG
>JBFFQB010000142.1:0-5949 GCA_041573795.1 Anaerolineales bacterium | reverse complement strand
CAGGATCGTCGTATAAAGAATCCCCAGGGAAAGTGCGATCTGAACCCAGCGTATAACCTGGAGCTCTGTGCCAAAGATACGGAACGAAAGGGCCACCAGGAAGGCATCCAGCGAGCCCATATAAGCCTGGCCATAGAAAAAGATTGGACGTGCACCAGACAGGATGTGCCGCCCCATCAAACCCACGATAGCCTCGTCAGCGTTGAATGGGAATGCGCCCGATCGAAGCAGGATGCCCTTCCACAGTCCCCCTATGAACAGGAGGGCTATGATGCCGAGCCCAAACTTGGTCCGACTTGTATCTAGCTTGGCCTTGAGGTTGTGCATCTGTATAATGCCTGCGTGAAAAGATACCGTTGGTTTCAAACAGAATACATCATCGTAATCCTGGCTTTGGCCGCCCGGATCATCCCCGGACCCCGCACGATCGACGATGCCTATATCACATTTCGATACAGCCAGAATCTTCTAGGTGGTAATGGGCTTGTTTACAACTCGGGTGAGGCTGTGCTCGGGACAACCACCCCGCTCTACGCTTTATTGCTATCCATTCCTGCAATGGTTACAGGTAGCGTGCAGGCCCCTTATCCAATTCTGGCGCTTGGTATCAATGCCCTGGCGGATGCACTCACCTGTTTGCTGCTCTACAAGTTCGCCCGTCGATTAGGCTATCCAGACGCAGGAACCGCAGCTAGCATTCTCTGGGCCCTTTCCCCCATGTCTGTAACCTTTGCGATTGGAGGCATGGAGACGAGCCTGGTCATACTTTTACTGATGGGTTCATTGTACATGTATTCAATCCATCGACCAGTCGCCAGCGCCTTACTGGCAGCTTTCAGTTTGCTCACCCGCCCCGATGCATTCATTGCGATCTTACCTCTCATCATGGCGCGCCTTTTTTCTTCCTGGAAACAACAGACTCAGCGCATATCGCTTGTTGAAATCCTGGCATTTAGCACCCCGCTGTTGCTCTGGGGTATCCTCGGCTCCCAATTCTATGGCTCCCCCATCCCTCAATCGGTGTCAGCAAAAACGGTAGCCTACAACCTTCCGGGAGACGCCGCGCTTGTTCGGTTACTCCAGCATTTTGCTACTCCCTTCCAGGGAAATCTGATCTTTGGGCGATTCTTTATCGGCTTCGGAATACTCTTTTACCCGGCATTCGCTATACTGGGATGGCGACAAGTTCTCCGGCAGTCAGCATTTTTATGGCCCCTGGCTATCTACCCCCTGCTTTATTTTCTTATCTTCAGCAGTGTAAATCCACTAATTTTCCGTTGGTATCTGGTTCCACCTCTCCCACTCTACATAATGGGGATAACCATCGGGCTGGAAGCCCTTACAGAACAAATAGGTCGCCCCATTCTGCGCCAAGTTTTATATTTTGCTTTCCTGCTCCTCACGTTAAACGCCTGGACATTGAAGCTGGATCATGGACCTCCCAGGCCAACCCCTGAAATGGCATATATTAAATTAGAGCAACTCTATATCAGTGCTGTTGCCGATTTAAAGCCGCATTTAGGCGAAGGTGCGACGATTGCGACGGGGGACATTGGTGCCGTTGGCTACTTCAGCCAAGCACCGATTCTGGATCTGGTTGGCTTGATATCGCCATCCACCTCTGCGTATTTTCCCCTCCCCGAAGAGAGCTACGTTATTAACTATGCTATACCCACAGACTTGATCCTTGATTTTGAGCCAGAATACATCATTATGCTAGAGGTTTATGGACGGCGAACCGTGCTGCTCGACCCCACCTTTCAGCAACGCTATACACTGTTCAAGGAATATCCGGCCGACATTTACGGGTCGCGAGCGATGTTGGTCTTCGAGCGAAGATAATAAAAAAGCCCTATCCAGGGGATAGGGCTTAGCATTTCGAAAATAATTCTAGTCGGTGAGGTAATCGACAAGTGTTCGGCGATGACTGGGATGTCGTAGCCGGCTAAGCGCCTGCGCTTCAATCTGGCGAACTCGCTCCCGCGTGACCCCCATTTTCTTGCCGACTTCTTCCAGGGTATAGCTTTGGCCATCTAGCAATCCATAGCGAAGTTGCAGAATGCGTACCTCGCGGGGTGGCAACGCGTTCAGAACATCCTGGAGATGCTCCCTTAAGAGGTTCTGTGTGACCATGTCGACTGGAGCGGGAGAATCATCATCCTGGATAAAATCTCCAAGGAGTGAGTCCTCTTCCTCGTCCGTGGGCGTTTCCAGCGAAAGTGGGCGACGGGCTACCTGGATCATGTTCTCGATTTTTTTGGGGGGAACATCCAATGCATCTGCTAACTCCTCCGTAGAGGGGTCACGCCCAAGCTTCTGCGTCAATTGATGTGAAATCCTGAGCATTTTATTTATTTGATCACCCATATGAACGGGTACACGGATCGTTCTGCCCTGATCCGCAATAGCCCGCGTCACAGCCTGTCGAATCCACCAAGTCGCATAGGTGGAAAATTTATGCCCCCGTCGATAATCAAACTTCTTTGCAGCTCGAATGAGCCCAATATTGCCCTCCTGAATGAGATCCAGAAAAGGAACACCGCGGCCCATATATTTCTTGGCTACGCTGATAACAAGACGTGAGTTGGCGGTGATTAGATGCTCTCGCGCAGCCCACCCATCTTCGATCGCGTGTTGAAGTTCGGTTCGCTTCTTTGGATTGACAAATTCTTTCGCGAGCTCCTCGCGCGCATTCCTGCCACGCTCAATCCGTTTGGCAAGATCCACTTCTTCCTGTGCGTTTAGCAACGGAACACGTCCAACTTCCTTCAGATACAATCCAACCGTGTCATCCGCATCCACGGCTGAAAGGTACTGCTCGTTGACGGGCTCGTCATCCCCTACCGCTGCATCACTACTTGCCTCGCTTGAGTCATCCTCCTCCCCTTCCTCGAGAATGCGAAGCCCAGCTGCGATTAAGGCAGCATATGCATCTTCGAGTTGATCGATATCGCGCTCGACTTCCGGGAAGATGGTGAGAATATCATCGAGGGTGACAAACCCGCGATCCTTACCCAATTCGATTAGTTGATCAATTGCGGGATTTTCCTGTTCGGCAGCGAGCACATCCTCCTGGATCTCCGCTTCAAATTGATCCTTCATGCCGAACCCTGGCAAGGTTGGGTGTCCCTTATGATTTGCCTTCGATTTTTTTACCAAATGACTAACTCCACAAACAGCTTAACGTCTTTCCCCTGCGAACTCAACCGGTTTAATAACCTCTTTCCCGGCCGAACGTTACGCACAAAAACGTCGTAAGATTGGTCTTATTTCACCTGATTTCCACCCGCGCTACGATGAATCTCTCTGGATAACTCCCAGAAGGTCTTCTCCTAGACGAAGAAAAAGCACTGCAGCCTGTCGTTCAAGCGGCACGTGCTTCACTTCAGGACGAGCGTGGAATACGGGCAGACCTGCTGAACACTATACAAAAATGAAGGTGCCAAGTCAATACGCAAAATAAATAGCAGGTTTATGATGTGTCGCCACCATGCTTGACTGAATTCCTAGCCGACAGTAAAATCACCCCGTTTCCCTGTCGTAATTAATATGAGGAGGTCAATGTATTTATGCTATCCATGCAGGGTCTAACCGCATTTGAACAACTCGCCATCTGGGCAGTGCTCGCTGTCGCCGTCCTGGGCTTGCTCTATGCCATCTTGCTTCGCTCTCAGATATTGAAGGAGGATAAGGGTACAGAACGCATGCAGGAGGTCTGGAGCGCCATTAGAGAAGGAGCAGACGCGTACTTGCGGCGTCAACTGCGATCCATCCTGCCCCTTATCCTTGTCCTCACGCTGGCACTTTTCTTTTCCGTATATATTGTGGAACCTACACCTGAAGCGCTAGAGCGCTTCAGTCATTTAGATGAGGCCACGATCCGGTTGGTTGTTGGACTCGGGCGTGCGATCGCCTTCGTGATGGGCGCTGGATTCAGCCTCGCCGTCGGCCAAATTGGTATGCGCATGGCTGTTCAGGCCAATGTGCGCGTAGCTTCTGCAGCCCGAAGGTCTTTCGGCGACTCGCTCCGCATCGCCTACCGTGCAGGCACCATTACAGGCATGCTTACAGACGGCCTGGGGTTATTCGGCGGGACGATCATTTTCATCATCTTCGGCATCGCCGCACCAGATGCCCTGCTTGGATTTGGTTTCGGCGGTACCTTACTGGCGCTTTTCATGCGTGTGGGCGGTGGAATTTACACCAAAGCCGCTGATGTGGGCGCCGATCTTGTCGGCAAGATCGAAGCTGGGATTCCGGAAGATGATCCCCGCAATCCTGCGGTCGTTGCCGATCTCGTTGGCGATAACGTTGGCGACTGCGCTGGGATGGCTGCTGATATTTTCGAATCTTACGAAGTCACCATCGTTTCTGGATTAATCCTGGCCCTGGCTCTGTGGCATATCACCGGAAATCTTGAATGGATTATTTACCCTCTGCTCGTTCGTGGCATTGGCGTGCTTTCCTCGATTATTGGTACCTATGCAGTGCGCGGGGGTCCAGGTAAGAGCGGGGATGCCATGAAAGCCATCTTCACCGGCTACCTTTCCTCTGCCGCAATATCGGTTGTCCTTTTTGGATTGGTCGCATACTTCTACATGGGTGACAATATCCCTGGTGGCTGGTGGCGTCCTTTCTTATCTACGACTGTCGGGATTTTGCTAGCGATCGTAATCGACCGACTCACGGAATACTTCACCAGTAGCCACAGCGCTCCTGTGAAAGAAATCCGTAAAGCGACGAACACGGGTCCCGCCACAACCATCCTTTCCGGAATTGCTAGCGGGTTCGAATCCAGCGTCTGGTCGATCATTGTCATCGCCATCACGATCATGACATCGGTCGTGATCTTTAGCGGGATCCCTGGAATGAGTGCAGGACAGGAGGTTACATTTGTCCTGTATGGGGTTGCCATGACTGGCATCGGGATGTTGACGCTTACCGGTAACAATGTCGCCATGGACAGCTATGGCCCCATCGCCGACAATGCAGCTGGGATTGGCGAGATGTCCTGGACCGGACTTGAGGATGAAGAAACCAAGCAAGCGCAAAAAATAATGGCAGATCTTGATTCCGTGGGGAATACGACGAAGGCCATCACCAAGGGCGTCGCGATCGGCTCTGCTGTGATCGCGGCGGTATCGTTGTTTGGATCCTTCCTGGTTGACGTGAGTCGTGCGCAAGCTTCGTTGGGCGTTCCGCTGGGTGAACAGATTCAGAGCATCGGCATTCGCATTGACCTACCTCAGGTTTTTGTCGGTCTACTCATCGGCGGTGCCATACCCTGGCTCTTTTCCTCCTTCGCCATCAATGCTGTCGCCCGCGCCGCATATCTGATCGTTCAAGAAGCGCGCCGGCAATTCGGGTTGGGCGTGCTTGAAGGCAAAATCGAGCCTGATTACACCAGGGCCGTGGCGATCTCAACGACTGCAGCACAGAAGGAACTATTACCGCTTGCGTTGCTCGGTGTGGTTACGCCCATCGTTGTGGGCCTCACACTGAAGATCGAGGCACTGGGTGGTTTCTTGGCCGGGGCGATCCTGTCTGGTCAGCTACTTGCTGTATTCTTGAACAATGCCGGTGGTGCCTGGGATAACGCCAAGAAGACAATCGAAGATGAGCCCAGTGATCCGGCCAACAATCGCGGCAAAGGATCCGAACGCCACATGGCCGGAATCGTGGGGGACACAGTCGGAGATCCAATGAAGGATACCGCCGGCCCTGCACTCAACCCCATGATCAAAGTGGTGAACCTTGTCTCGCTTATCATCGCACCCATCATCGTGCAGTACACCGATCTGGGTGTCGGGGGCATGATCACGGTTGTCTTGCTGCTCGCCGTCCTGTCTTGGGCTGTCTGGCAAAGCAAAAGGCCGACACCGGAAGTCTAAAACCATAGAAAGTATAATAATTTGTACAAACAAGGAGCCCGGAGATCCGGGCTCCTGT
>JBFFQB010000141.1:0-6008 GCA_041573795.1 Anaerolineales bacterium | reverse complement strand
CTATCTGGATATGCTCACCGCCACGCATCGCTTCGGCGTGGTGAATCTTCCTAATCCTGCCAGCGAGATTGCAGTCATCGCCGGCCAGATCTTTAATTACGACTTTACGCAATAGACGAGCAATTTGTATTGACCGTAGCTTTGATCTTCCAACTGGGTGGAGAATATCCTCTATAGATGAGGATCTCTCCGGTCGACCCCTGACACAATCCGATCATGATGTTCTCCTGCGCTTTTGCGCCAAAACCTAGAGGCTTACCAAGAATTTGGTTTTGAGCCTGGCAGTTGCGAAGTGAGAACCGGATCTTTTACTCCTTATCCCCAGGTAGATACTGGATCTCTCCAGGGATCTCTGGAGATAGAGCTGACGCAACTTTCACAGAATCAGAAATCTGGAGGAATAAGGATGAGTGGATTAGATCGCTTGGTTGCCGATTTTCTTGATCAAAAATCTATTGCCATTGTTGGGGTCTCTGATCAGCGTGAAACTGGCTGCAACATGGCCTATGAACGTTTTAAACAAGCCGGGTACCGTCTCTTCCCGGTGAATCCCCGCTTGCATGAATACGATGGCTCTCCCTGCTACCCTGACGTGAGCTCGATCCCGGAGACTCCTGATGCTGTCTTTATCCTTGCCAATCCAGGTGTTACCGAGCAAATTGTGGATGAATGTATAGAGCGAGGTGTGAAGCACGTCTGGATGCACTGCATGATGGGAACTAAACCGGGGTTGGCAGCGAGCATGACCAGCGTGTCCCAGAAGGCTGTGGAGAAATGCCGGGAGCATGGAGTTCAGGTGATCCCGGGAACCTGCCCGAATCAGTTCCTCAACCCTGATTTTGGGCATCGAGTGATGAGGGGGTTGTGGGGCCTGATGGGATTCATGAAAGTGAGTTAGGATCTGTTTTAAGGCAGAACGATCAGGTCAGCGCTCTTCCAGGGCTTGGATCTCGTTTTGTCGAGATCCAAATAGTGCAACTCAACTCCCCCTTTCATTACAGCTGGTGAGGATGGTCGTGTCTGGCTTTGGGGAATTCAGCCATGAGGATCGTTTCCAATAACCCAATTGCGTGGCAAGTGGTTCGCTCATTTTGAGCGTGCTGATCTCCCAATCCCATAACCTGAAAAGTCAGGAATCCCCCTCACGGTAATAGTCGACGAACCTACCTGAGATATAATGGCCGCCATGCATGTCGCTGGCCATTTTCATCTTACCAACAGACCGAGAGCCAGGATTTCATGACACAAGCTCAGCCAACCGCAAGCAACTCCTTCAGGCATGTGCGTTTCAACGCAGTCGTCAACATTCTCGATGGCGCATTTTTTGGTCTCGGACTGGGTTTTGCATCCTTCACGACCATCGTCCCACTTTTCGTCAGCCAACTGACTGACTCAGCGATCCTGATCGGTTTAGCCCCGGCGATCCACACGATAGGCTGGCAGTTGCCCCAGCTCTTTACCGCCGGTCGAGTGCGTCGGTTATCACGTTTTAAACCCATGATGCTGATGATGACAGTACATGAACGCCTACCCTTCCTCGGATTGGCGCTTCTGGCCTGGTGGTCCACCGACCTGTCGACTTCGACCGCGCTGGTACTGCTTTTTGCCCTGTTGGTCTGGCAGGGTTTTGGTGGCGGCTTCACCGGCAATGTATGGCAATCGATGATCGCCAAAATCATTCCCGCTCATTGGCATGGCGGCTTTTTTGGGATTCAGATGGCTGCAGTTAACCTGCTGGAAAGCGGCGCAGCTGTATCTGCCGGCTTGATCCTGGACTGGTATGAATCTCCACTGGATTTTGCGCTGTGCTTCGCCCTTGCCAGTGTGGGTATGATCGTCTCCTTCGGATTTATATCGATGACAAGGGAAGAAGAGCACAGACCGGTTCTTGAGGCAGGAAACCCGCTTCGAGTATGGGATGATGTGAAAAAGATCCTGACCAATGATTCGGTCTTCCAGCGCTTCCTGGCAATCCGGGTGATCTTCCAGCTGGCGTTCATCGCCTTTTCGTTCTATGCCGTCTACGCCTACGAGGAGCTCGGTGTGAGTGCCACGCAAGTCGGTTTGTTGACCGGTGTACTGGTCTTTAGCCGGGTCATCATCAACCCCCTCTTCGGGATGCTGGGGGATCGCAAAGGGCACTGGTTGGTGCTGTTCATCGGTACGCTGGCAGCGGTATCCAGCACGATCCTGGCCGCATGGGTAAGATTGATCCCGTACTGGTTTGTGATCTTCGCCCTTGCTGGCGTTGCCCATGTCGTTGCCTGGACGACGACAATGGTGCTGACGTTGGGGTTTGGACAGGTGGAAGAGCAAGCCACCTATATTGGCTTATCAAATACGCTGCTTGCTCCGGCAACACTTATCTCACCTTTCCTTGCTGGTTGGATCATTCAGACGGCCGGTTACACTTTGATGTTCCGCTCCGCCGCGCTGTTATTCCTGATCGCAGCGATTCTAAGCCTAAGCTTGCTCCAATCCGGCAGACCGCTCTTGTCCAAGGGTCAGCTCACCGATTAACGACAACCCCATCGCTTTTCTCGATTGGCTGAACAGGCTATGCTATAGGTTAGATTTTCTTAGATGGCTTTGGCGTCATAGCTTCCACGCCGAATCGGAAAGGGAATTCCAATGAGGGCTTCACGCGTTCAAGCAGGGGTCTTTATCCTGGCTGGTTCAATCTTGCTCTCCTTCATCGCCTTCACAGCCAAGCCGGGTTTTGCAGATGTCGCACCGCCAGAACAACCTCCGGGAAGCAATCTTGCGCCAGGAGATGAAGCCACACAGGTGCAAATGCTCTCTGAGAGGGTGCTGATGGAAGTTCAGACGGCACCATGGCCGGGTGTTTCGCTTTCAAGCGCCGTGCGAGATTGGGCCAAGGTAACCGCCACTTTCACCATGTTCAATCACGGCCAGGTTGACGAGACAATGCAGGTACGTTTCCCGCTGACAAATCCCGAAGGTTGGGGGGACGGGCGGGGAGAATATCCAGAGATTGAAGATATCAGGGTGTGGGTTGATGGTGTGCGTGTGACCACAACCCGCGTTACAACCCCGGCACCACGTGGCGATGATGACCCTCCGATCGTTTGGGCTGGATTTGATGTGACCTTCCCAGCAGATGAGCAGGTCGAGATCGAAGTGCGTTATTCTCAGCGCGCAACTGGCTATCATCCGCAAAGTGTATTCACCTACATCCTCGAAACGGGTGCAGGCTGGAAGGACGCCATCGGCTCAGGTGAACTGATCGTACGCGTGCCTTACACAGCCAGTCATGAGAATTTCCTCCTGCAGCACTCAAGTGCGGGCATGCGCTTTGTAGGAGCGGATGCGCGCTGGTCGTTTGAGGAGCTTGAACCTACCAGGGAAGATAATCTGCGGGTAACGATTATCGAGCCAGGGTACTGGTTGGCTGTGATTGGTGCGCAAGGCATCGTTGATAACAACCCAGAGGATGGGGATGCCTGGGGGGCATTGGCGCGGGCGATTAAAAGGGTCACGCTGGAATATAAAGGTTGGTTGCGCGAGGATGATGCGGGCAAAGCGCTGTATCAAGCCAGCGTTCGTGCCTACGAAAACGCGGTCAGGCTAAATCCTGAGGAAGCCAAATGGCATGCCGGTTACGCCGAACTGCTCTGGCACAAGATATTTCTCTGGCCGGATTACGGCGATCCTGAGATGATCACGATCCTGGAGCAGATTCAAGCGGCGCTGGAGATTGAACCGGGCAACGAGCAAGCCTGGGTGATCCTCAATGATATGCGTCGATCGGCTCCGCTCGCTGTGGCGTTCGAGCAATCAAAGGTAGATTTTCTCCTATTGACGGCGACGATCCAACCCTCACCCACCTCGACACCCGAGGTGACGCTTTCACCATCTTCCACAGCGACCCAGACACCCGTACCGACGGAAACACCTGAACCTGTCGAACCGACCCAAGCCCTTGAAGAAAGGCCTCCCACGCAAGAGGAAGCGGAGAGGCGCTCCCCGCTCGATTGTCTTGGTGGGTTGGCGATGATCGCAGGTTTTCCCTTCCTGCTCGCCATGATCGGCAGGGGTCGAAGGTTGCGTGGTGAAAGGTAAATTCTTGATCCCCGACCGTGGTTTCAGGGGTTCATCCAGGACCTCGACATAGCCATCTCAGGGGTGAACCCTATTGGGTCAAGATGATGAGAGCCCGTCAGGTAAGAACCACGTCGGATAAAGCGCGATTTGTCACGTTCCCCTATCGGTTCTATCGGGACGATCCTCTCTGGGTGCCGCCATTGCGATCAGAGCTACGGGGCCAGTTCGATCCAAAGCGCAATCCCTTCCTCGATCACTGTGAGGTTGCCTTCTTCTCGCTCGAGCAAGATGGCGAGATGATTGGTCGTATCGCTGCATTCATCGATCATCTTGCGGTCGAATTCTGGGGGGAGGCCATCGGGTTATTCGGATACTACGAGTGCATCCCGGATTCGGAAGCGTCGTGCCATCTTCTCGATGCAGCAAGAGGCTGGCTACAGTCTAAGGGGATGTCTCAGATGCGCGGGCCCTGGAGCTTTGTGACCCAGGAATGGGGCCTGGTGGTGGAGGGATTTGACCGACCTCCCGTCATTATGGCACCGCATAACCCGGATTATTACGATGGGCAACTACGGGCTTTCGGATTGGAAAAGGTAAAGGATTTACTCTGCTATTACGTTTCAGCCGCTGAGGGATATGAAATCCCGGAGCGGATCCTGGTCTTGACGGATCGGGTGGCAGAACGCTACGGGGTGACGGTTCGCCCGTTGGACATGCGCCGATACGATCAGGAAGTGCAGGTCTTAATGGAGCTTTCCAACCTCAGCATCCTCAACAACTGGGGGTACTCGCCGGTAACGGAGGAAGAAGCACTGGCGACAGCACGGGATCTCAAGCAGGTGATCCAACCGCAAGGGGTGCTTTTCGCCGAAGATGCAAAGGGAAAACCGATCGGTTTCGCCATTGCCATCCCCGATGTGAATGTCCTGTTGAAGGGTTTGAACGGTCGCATGCTGCCCTTTGGATGGTTGAAGTTATTGCGTGGATTGCCGCAGCTTCGCAGCTACCGCATGTTCGCGCTAGGCGTGGTCCCGGAATACCACGGTAAAGGGATTGACAGCCTGATCTATCGTGGGCTGTACGAATCTTTGTACACGCCGGATGTGTGGATGGAAATCAACTACGTGCTCGAGGATAACATCCCGATGAACAACGCTATCCGCAAGCTGAACGCCAAACCGATGCGGCGTTATCGAATCTACCAGCAGGCGATATAAGGACTCATTATGGCGGTGACACCGTCAGCACCTGTTCCGCTATGAGCATATCCGCGTCGGTCCAACCCTTCTGATCCATCAATTCAATAAAGGCTCTGCGCAGGATGACTCTCACGTGCACCTGTAATTCGCCATCCCCTCTGGAGGAGAAGGTATAGCTGCTGAAATCCTCCTGGAAAGGTTGCAGGCGGGTATCCTCCACAACCCGGGTGGGATTCCAGTAGGCAGCAGTTGGTGAAATCTCAGTCCATATCTCCTGCAGGATGAGTGCATAGGCTTTACCGGGTCGAGTGGCGTAGTAGCCCTTCGCTGGATCGCCAACCCCGGCCCAATCTGGAAGGATTGGTCCATCCAGTAGGGCGAGGGGGGCACCCGCTTGATCGAGAACCTCTACGATCAAGAGCATCTGGCGCAACGGGCTGTCGGTCGGGATTTTATGCCCGGTGTTGTCGTTGTACAGGCCAACTGTCACCCGCAGCATCCCGTTTTCAAAGGCGGTATGCATCTGCAAGTCGAGCGCATCCTGGAGTAGGTCCTGATCCCGTGCGCCGGGCATACGGTGAGAGAAGATCATGGCGGGATCGCGCCTCAGACCGCCGGCTTCGTTGGTCGCAAACTGCGTCGCGCCCACAGGCGGCATATGGCAATCCTGGCAGGTCGTCCCGGATTGCGAATCACTATAGGGGCTTCGCAACCATTCACCATACGAGTTGTAAACGGTCGTGT
>JBFFQB010000140.1:0-6014 GCA_041573795.1 Anaerolineales bacterium | reverse complement strand
GCTCTCGAAGCTCAAGACCGTGGCGAGCAGGAGATCGTCGGTTGGGGAGATGGTTCACCGACACGTGAATTTCTATTTGTTGAAGATGCGGCTGAAGGTATTCTGCTCGCCACAGAGCGCTACAACAGCAGTGATCCGGTCAACCTTGGATCGGGCGAAGAGATTTCGATCAAAAATCTCGCCGAAAAGATTGTTGAATTGACGGGCTTCGAAGGCGAGCTTCGTTGGGACACATCTCGACCGAATGGTCAGCCGCGTCGTGCGTTGGATACGTCTCGGGCGAAAGATCGGTTTGGGTTTGAGGCGCAGGTATATCTGGAGGAAGGTTTGCGTCGCACGGCTGACTGGTACAAGGAGCACCGAAAGGTATCGGACCCCGGACGATGAGTACAACGGATATCGCCGCCACAGAAACATCGGAACCTCGATCGCCTATCACGACGGTTATCAAGCCGTCCCGAGGCTGGTCGTGGGTGGATCTGCGTGAGCTCTGGCGATATCGCGAGCTGATTTACTTTCTTGTTTGGCGAGATGTTAAAGTGCGCTACAAGCAAACGCTCTTGGGTGCGGCCTGGGCGATCCTTAAACCCTTCCTGAGCATGGTGATCTTTACCGTCATTTTTGCTGGTCTTGCCAAATTAGAGACGGATGGTGCTCCTCCCCCAGTTTTCTATTATGCCGGCTTGCTGCCCTGGGTGCTGTTTCAGGATGGTGTAACGAAAGCTGGTAACAGTCTGGTGACCGGGAGCAATCTCATTACAAAGGTCTATTTCCCGCGCATCGCCATCCCCCTGGCTTCAGTGGTGGCTGGCATCGTCGATTTTGTGTTGGCTTTTTTTATTCTCATTGGCATGATGCTCTACTATGGTGTCGCACCCACCTCTGCGCTGTGGGCTCTCCCCCTCTTTCTGATATTAGCTCTCATCACCTCGTTAGGTGTTGGCTTGTGGCTCTCGGCATTGAATGTTTCTTATCGAGATGTTGGCTATGTCACGCCCTTTCTTGTGCAGGCCTGGCTTTACGCCTCTCCAGTAGTCTACTCAACGAGCATCATCCCGGAAGGGTGGGCGCGCATCGCCTATGGGCTGAATCCCATGGCCGGTGTGGTACAGGGATTCCGTTGGGGGATTCTGGGCGGCGACCCGCCAGCGGTTGGTTTACTTGCGCTATCCGTTGGGGTAGCCTTACTCCTTCTCTTCAGCGGCATGCTCTATTTCCGTCGCACTGAGCGAACATTTGCGGATGTGGTGTAAAGCATGAGCGAAACTGCTATTCGTGTGGAAGGATTGGGGAAGCAATATCGCATCGGCGCCATGCCGTCGGGCTACCGCACGCTTCGGGATGCACTTGTCAGCGGTTTAAAACGTCTAGGCTCAGGTGCGGTTCGACATAAATACGAGACAATTTGGGCTTTGCGAGATGTCAATTTTGATCTAGCGCGCGGCCAGGTCTTAGGAATTATCGGCCGCAACGGAGCTGGTAAAAGCACTTTGCTGAAGCTGCTCTCCAAAGTAACCGAGCCTACGGAGGGTTTCGCCGAGATCCATGGCCGCGTGGGGTCCTTACTTGAAGTGGGGACGGGATTCCATCCCGAATTGACTGGACGTGAAAATATCTATCTGAATGGCGCCATCCTTGGTATGAAAAGGATAGAGATTGAAGCCAAATTCGATGAGATCGTCGATTTCGCTGAAGTACGCAAATTTATCGACACGCCTGTTAAGCGTTACTCGAGTGGAATGTATTTACGCTTGGCCTTCGCTGTAGCAGCTCATCTTGAACCCGAGATCTTGGTCGTTGATGAGGTTTTGGCCGTTGGAGATGCTGAGTTCCAGCGAAAGTGCCTGGGCAAGATGAGTGATGTGGCGCACGAAGGTCGCACGGTTCTCTTCGTCAGCCACAACATGTCCGCGATCCAGCGGCTCACCGAGGAAACGATCGTGCTTGATAAGGGCCGCATAGCTCTGCGGGCGCCCACTTCAGAGGCCGTCGATTACTACATGACTTCTGAAATGTCCCACTCAGGTGAACACAAATGGGATAGCGATATCACCGGTGACGAAAATCCATTTAAACCAATCGCATTGCGAGTTCTGGATCATCAAGGTCGGGTGGTTGATCAGGTTTCTTCAACAGAATCCTTTCGTATCGAATTCGAATACGAGTTAGACGAAGCAATCACTGGTTTGCGCGTTGGTCTCTATCTATATTCGAGTCGGGGTGAGCCTGTATTCACTTCCTTTGATACAGATGATCCCGGCCGGTATGAACGATGGATTGAGCGTAGCAAGGGGAAGCTTGTGTCACGCTGTCGCATCCCAGCGAATTTCTTAAATGGCGGGACATTTGTACTTGGCGTCAATGCAAGCTCATTCCAGATACGCTCTTACTTCACCGAAGAGCATGCGCTGACCTTCACTGTTGATCCTACGGGAGCGCCAGGCATGCAATGGGCGGAACCGCGACGTGGCCCTGTACGCCCAGCACTTGACTGGGAAGTTGCAGAGGCTGTTCAATGAACGAGACCCGTTCTCGCAACCTGGCGAAAGAAATCCTGGGAAAGTTTCCGTTTAGCGCGAGGTTTTACCAAGCGCTTAGACCTGAGATTGTTCCAACAGGAGCGTACGGGTTAGAACAACTCTTGGACATTCTCCCATCCTGGGTAGCCGCTCTTCAGAGGCAGGAGCCCTGGGTCGCGGAGCATCTTCGCAAGCGTGTACTTATCATTGGGAGCCTGAAGTGGTGGCTGGAATATGGAATCGCGCTGGGGATGCTCCTGAAGTCTGGTGGACATGATATTGATCTTGCCTACCTACCGTACCGGGATTGGACCACTCCTGTAACACGCTTTGATGCACTCAGAGGAGCATACTATATCGCGCACCATCTTCGCGCTTGTGATATTCCCTTCGGTCTTAAGAATCTGCTCCATGGTTCCATTAGAAATCTTGAGCAGGAACTCCACGCTGGAATGGAAGCGCAAGCCAAACTTGATGTGCAATACACCTTGCAGCGAGAGGAAATCCATGTGGATAAGGATTCGCGTGACAGTGCAATCTATCAGATGCGCCTTGACCGAAATCTGATCGCAGCCGCGGGTGCCTACGCTATCCTGAAAGACGGATCCTATGATGTCGTTATCATCCCCAATGGAAGTATCCTCGAATTTGGAGCCATTTATCGAGTGGCGAGACACCTGGGAACTACAGCGGTCACGTACGAATTTGGCGAGCAGCGTGAAAGAGTTTGGCTTGCACAGAACAGTGAGGTTATGCGGCAGGATACATCGGGATTGTGGCAGGCCGTCAGAGATATCCCATTAACACCTCCACAGCAAAAAACGATTGAAAAGCTCTTCCAGGTGCGCCGAGGTGGTGTGACCTGGGAGCAATTCAGCCGCCGATGGCAAACAGGAGGGGGAGAAGGTGCACAACAAGTACGTGAAAAATTGGCCTTAGACGCCAATCGTCCAATCGTATTGTTGTGCACGAATGTTGTTGGCGATAGTTTGGCGCTAAATCGCCAGATCTTTACGGACGGAATGGCGGATTGGTTAAGTCAAACCGTGAACATTTTTAGCGAGCTACCAGAATATCAACTTTTGGTACGGGTTCACCCGGGTGAGATGTTGGGAGCTGGGCACCCTTCTGTTGATATTATTCGTAATGCCCTTCCGCATCAGCCCGAGCATGTTGTTGTGGTTCCCCCTGAATCAGAGATCAACACCTATGATCTCATCGATCTGGCCCACCTGGGTCTTGTCTACACAACAACATTTGGGCTTGAATTGAGTATGCATGGTATTCCGGTCATTGTCGCAGGTGAGACCCACTACGGAGCCAAAGGATTCACTGATGACCCCCAAAACTGGGCAGAGTATTCCCAGCTGCTTGAATCAAGGCTTGGGGAGAAATCAGCGGCCAGTATTCCAGAAGAAGCGATGATGCTCGCCTGGCGCTATGCCTACCGTTACTTCTTCGACTATCCCTTTATTTTCCCCTGGCACCTGATCTCTTTCTGGCAAGATCTAACCGAGCGCCCATTCGAAGAAGTGATCGAACCCAAGAATCGGGAACCTTACCAAGATGCGCTTAATGCCTTTGTGGGTCAACCTATCGACTGGAGAGCAAAAGCCGCATTGACCCAGACAGCGGAGGTGCCGGTTGAAGGATAAATCAGAGATCAAACGCGAAGTTCAGGAGTTCTATGATCAATACGGCTGGCAGCAGATTGGTGATGGGCTTTATCAAAACTCGCGCTATGAAGATCTACGGCCCGTGTCCGATGAGTATGTACGGCGTTGCCGAGAGCGAGTGGGCCGTTATCTCCCAGAAAGTGGTGAATTAATCCTTGATGGTGGTTCCGGTCCGATCCAATACCCTGAGTACGAAGTCTACTCCAACGGATTTGGCCACCGTGTTTGTCTGGATATCTCCAGCCTGGCTTTAAAGGAAGCCCGCAAGAGAATTGAGGAGCATGGATTATTCGTTGTCGGCGATTTGGCCAATCTTCCGTTCAAAGAGGGCACCTTTGGAGCAGCGGTATCGATGCATGTGATCTACCATCTACCGATGGAGGATCAGGAATCCGCATTTCGTGAATTCTACCGAGTTCTCAAACCTGGTGGTAAAGCAGCGGTGATCTACAGCTGGGGTGAACACTCATGGCTCATGCGTCTTGCCAGGATACCCGTTCAAATCGGGGGATGGGGATTGAGACTCTATAGTCGCTTGCGATTCGGGAAAAACCGTCCGCTAAAGGTCAAGGATGAGGTGGTTGACGAAGAGACGGTAGCCCTGCTTACAAAGCCTGGCCTGTACAGCTTTAAACACGATTACCAGTGGTTGCGAGATCGCGTGGGGGATCTTCCGGGTTTCGAGGTCAGAGTTTGGCGGTCTGTCAGCTCGGCGTTTTTAAGAGCGCTTGTTCATCGCCAATTTTTGGGTAAATACTGGCTTCGACTTCTCTTCTGGTTTGAGGAGAGGATTCCTAACTTCTTAGGTCGCGTAGGGCAATATCCCATGGTTCTGTTCCGGAAACCAGAATGATTTCCTCGAGGTGAAGAACATATGGCGAAAATGAATTGGAAAGATAAAGTCGTTTTGATTACAGGAGGCACAGGTTCGTTTGGCCGTGCCTTCATCAAGCGAATGTTGTCCAACTACCTGCCCGCCAAGTTGATCGTCTTCAGCAGAGATGAGTTGAAACAACATGAAATGCGAGCGGCAGGTTACGAGCATCCAAGCCTGCGCTACTTTATTGGGGATGTGCGCGATATGATGCGCGTGCGGCGGGCAATGCAAGGTGTGGACATCGTCGTGCATGCTGCGGCATTAAAGCAAGTCCCAGCATGTGAATATAACCCCATCGAAGCGATCATGACGAATATTATGGGGGGGCGCAACGTCGTCGAGGCGGCGTTGGATACAAGTGTCGAGAAGGTTATGGCTTTAAGTACCGATAAAGCAGTGAATCCGATCAACCTCTACGGCGCGACGAAGCTTGCAGCTGAGAAACTCTTCATTCAATCGAATGCCTATGCCGGTGGCAGGGACGTACGCTTCTCCTGTGTACGCTATGGAAACGTCGTCGGAAGCCGCGGCAGCGTTGTGCCGATGTTTATTAAGCAGCGTGAAACTGGGCGGATAACCGTTACAGACGAACGTATGACCCGCTTCTGGCTCTCTTTAGACCAAGGGGTTGACTTCACCATCCGCTGCATAGAACAGATGCAAGGTGGAGAAGTCTTCGTACCGAAAATACCAAGCATGCGCATCACAGACTTAGCAAAAGCCATTGCCCCCGATGCAGAGATCGACTTCATCGGCATCCGTCCTGGTGAGAAGCTCCATGAAGTGCTCATCTCCGAGGATGAAGCCCGCCACACCCTGGAATTGAAGGACATGTTCGTTGTTGAGCCTACGGGTGCGTTATGGTTTGGGCATGATTGGCGCAGCAAGGGGAATTTGTTGGAAGAAGGGTTCTGTTACGCAAGCGATAACAACAATGAATGG
>JBFFQB010000139.1:0-6157 GCA_041573795.1 Anaerolineales bacterium | reverse complement strand
GATGATTAGAAGGCAAGCTTTGAAAGCGATGACATCACTATGACAGGTTCAAATCCTTGGCCAGCGGTCTCACGCTCTAAGGGATACACAATCCTTGATCCAACCTACCGGTTTGTCACCGCAGGATCCAGATAGAGGCGCTTGATCTCGCTTCCTTCAGGATATCCGAGCTCAAGAACCGGGTCATCATCTTCAAACACAAAGCTATGCGCTTGGGCTAATTCATCATCCAAGATCCCCAGCCGGTTCTTCCACCTTAGAAACGACAGGGCATCCTGGCTGGGCACATTCCTGTGCTCTAGATTGAGGTTGATTCCCATGCAGCATCTGGCTGCGTCGGCACTTCTGTAAGATCGATCATCTCCAAGTCTTTGGCTGGACTGGTCAGGCTACCTTTGGCAAAGATGCCGAGATAGGTCTTCGGACTTACGTCCGAGCTCAGCGGCCAGCTCTCAGCATCGTTTTCGAATTCAAGTCTTGCGCTTATCCGGCCGAATCCATGGTCAGCTGCAGGAGGTGTTGGCGCGCCTATCTCAACTGCAATTGCGGACCCGATTACTTCATGGTCTTCTCCGCGTATACCGCTCGCTCGATCTCCATCACGGCATCGGCCCTTCCCGCTGGAAGCAGATAGCGCTGACGGTTTTGTCATGAGCGGCGCCGCAAGGCTCCTTCAGTTGATTTTCACGCATCCCCGGACCGTCGCGTGCACCCTGGTGTTCCCCAGGGCTCGCGTTCATCGTTCACTCAGCTTGATTGGAGCCTGCTGTACCGTAAATCGCCCCCGCAGCGCAGGGGAGAGGGGTTACCGGCCAGCGGTACGTCAGGCGGAAGGCCAATCCTAGAATAAGACCTGTAAGCGAATAACGCCCCACAAGATATGCCAGTAAACGTAATAGAAAAGCCGAAAGGAATACATCGAAATGAAGTCAAAGCGACGGAACACATACAACTGGAGAAAGGCCAGTACGAAAACATGAATCCATGTATATGCGGAGCCCCACGTGAAGGGTTTTCCTTCAAATGTCACTTGGAATGTTGGCTCAAGGACGGCAACTAGAAATATTCCTAACCAGATCAATCTATCACTCCCGATCCACCCACCAAGCGGATTCAGGAGTATGAGTAGCAGTGCCAATGGCAGTACATGGAAAAAGATCTCGGCGACGAAACCTATTGAAGGATAGAACAGTAACGCATGGGGTAAAGGAACATTTGTATCCTCGGGGTAACGAATGAAAAAGTCCGCTGCGACAATCGCAATAGCCAGCAGGGTTGCTAGAACCACAGACAGTTTCAGGCCCGGGATGGTACCCTTACCCATGAAGATCACAAAATTGTATCTCGCTTGCAATAACCACAAAGCCACCGCACCAACGATCGTTGCGATAATTATCACCATGATTGGGTTCCATTCGCCTAAGAACCGGCGAAAGTAAGCATTCGAGGAAGGTAGCAAAATGAGTGTAAAGATAAGTGCCACTAAAGAGAGTATTAAATAGGCTACATATTGTAATGTTCGCACTAAATGTGGGGTTGATTCCATCACAATCAGCCTCCATCTAATTACAGCTGTAATAATCCTTCCGCCTAACGGTCTCGAGCTGAGCCGCCTGGCCAGCCCAGGGCTAATATCGCGCCATACTCAGGACCTGGGCAGGCCAGGTCGCCTCCAGCGAGTGGTTAGGCGGCCGCAGCCTGTTGAGGATCTATGGTGCCGCCAGACAGAAAAAAGACTTCAGACTGCCTCTGCTTGGCTCCCCGCTAGTTTGTAGAGCTCGACGCTCCACCAGATTAAACCAATGCCCGCAACGACAGAGCTGAGGTTGACCACATACTCGGGGAAGATGCCGGTCAAGTGAAGGGCAACGGGTATCATGCCAAGCATGAAGAGAACAGCTGAGAGCTTAGAAAAGACACCCGCCCGGATGACGGAGATTCCAAAGAGAACCTCACCGACCAGGAAGGTCATACCGGAGAGCGCATAAACCCACCCATTCCGGCCCTCCTGGAGATCTTCCACCATCCCCACGGGGAGATCCAGAGCCATAAAGGCCCCGAAGTAGTCGAGACACAAGACCAAAGCCAACCCGACAAAGAAGATGATGAAGGCGATGCCTCCGAAGACGCCGGACTCCTTTCGATGCTTGAGATAGACGCCCATCGAAAAGAAGAGGCCGAACAAGGCACCGACAAAATCGAGGACCTCTCCGATTTGACGATTTGGCAAAGGGATGGTCAGTTTACCCAGGATGATGCCTGTTGCGGTCAAGACTCCAGCAATTGCGCTCAGACGATACAGGGTTCCGGTAGACATAGAAACCTCCTTCGATCAAGGCAATGGACTGAACATTGTGCATTGTAGGCAGAAGCACCTGCCTGGACGAATCCAGCTTCGGCCTTGTGGCTGCAGGACGCCTAACAGCCTCGAGCTGAGCAGCCTGGCCAGCTCATGGGTAGTATCGCGCTAACTTCGACATCTGGGCTGGCCAGGTCGGCTCCAGCAAGCTGTTAGGGGGCATAGATGGCGTGGCTACGCTGGGACATGTGCGAATCAACCACGCTGGCGAGTCACAGGCTACGTTTTCGCTCCGCGCCAGCCGAACTTGAACCCCGATCTCCAGGCAATCACCAGCGCCACCAAGAACCCCAAGACATAGTACAGGAGCACGTATTGAATCTTGTCTGAGCCTGTAAAGATTGGACTTACTACGACAGCGAACAGGTTCGACGCGAAGTGGAAGACCATCACGACCGGAACACTGCCCCTTGACTTGTTGTATAGCCACGAGATGATCGGCTGGAACACCAGCACATTTATCAGGAAAGCTTCATACCAGGGAATGGCGCCGACGAGCACCAGCGGGAGATGCCAGATAGCTCGAAAGGTTCCTACAATCAGTGTTGCGATCAGCGGGCCGTTTGCAGTATTGGCATAGCGCTTTTGCAGCTCTGGCAGCGCATATCCGGTCCAGCCAGGCTCTTCCCACTGGCCTCCGAGGAGCAATAGGAAGGCCACGGCTACAAGGGGTAATTGAGGCGGTGCGCTGACCGGCGCGCCCAAGAGTACGTTGGCTACAAGTGCAAGCACCAGGCCGCCTGCGAGGATTGCTGGACCGATGAGGTAGAACCAGCCTCCGCGGAATTGGGTCAAGCGACCCCAGAATTCGCGCAGGCCTGCTCTGCCAACGGTGAGTGCAATTACGATCACGGCGGCAAATGCGGGACCATACGGCAGCATACCCTCCCGAGTTACTGGCAGCAGCCACCAACTCAGGAGATAGGAGAGCAGAAAGAAAAGGGGGAACCGATATTTCATGAAGAACTTGCCGGATCGATTCATGTGACGCCTCCTTTGGCCACAGATGCCCTGCCGGGCTTCGCTTCATAATTCCTGGGACGACACAGGCTCAAGTTCGGTGCCGCTTAACAGCCTCGAGCTGAGCAGCCAGGGATGAAGCGGGGTATGTTTTTTCGCCGCGCGCACCGTTCGTCCAGCTTGACTGGATCCCTGGTCCGCTCTCGTTCACCGTTCGTCCCGTACGTTTTTAACGGGAGCCTGATGTACCGCAAATCGCCCCCGCAGCGCAGCGGAGAGGGGTTACAGGCCAGCGAGACGTTAGCCAGCCGGTACATCAACCTAGTCTCCTGCTTACTCACTCGGTGAGAAGGTGATGAACTCGCTCACTAAGGTGATGATCGCCTTTTCATGTTTCCAAGACTCGTCATTATGTTCCAACCAGAACGGGTAAGATGTCGTAACGATAACCATATCGAGCTCGTCCACAAGCACGATTAGCTGTCCACCGTGTCCCCAAGCAAAGTTGACATGATAATCCCCCGCATTCGCGGACCACCATTGATATCCATATCCAATATCATGAAAATCTCCGACCCTTTTTACAAAGGCTTCATTCACTGAATAGGTTTGAAGCGAATCCTCTACCCAATCTGTTGGAAGGACCTGATTCCCCTCATATATACCGTCGTTGAGATATAGCAGCCCAAACTTAGCTGCATCGCGTGCTGAAAGGTGGAGATCGCCACACCCGTTATTATGACCTTCTGCGTCCTGCCCCCATTCCCCTGGCATCACGTCAAGGGGAGAAAATAGGTGTTCTTCAGCATAAGACTTCAGATTCATTCCACAAGACCTATCAACAATGATTCCAAGCCAGTTCGATGTCAGATTGCTGTAATGGAACCTGGTTCCCGGTTCGCTGACGAGGGGAAAATCTTCAATGAGAGGTGGATAGCGACCCGACAACAGGCCATCCCACAGGGCTTGGTCGTCCTCCTCCCTTGGATATCCGGCGCGCATCTCCAACAAATTTCGTACCGTTATCTGATTTTTCCTTGGATCGGTTATCTTGTCGACAATTTCAGGAAAGAAATCCAGCATTTTCTGGTCAACATTAGATAGGCAGCCCTGTTCAAGAGCAATCCCGACTAAAGCCGAAGTAAAACTCTTCGTTACCGACTGAAGCCTATCCTTCTGATCGACCGAACCATCGTTAAAATAATCTTCAGCTACCAAATAGCCGTTTTTGATAATTAGCAAGCTGTAGAGGGTCTCCAGTTGAACCGCATTGTGATAGAGCTCCGCCACAAGCATCGGATCCAGCCCCTGCTTAGCTGGCGTCGACACCTTCCAGTCATCCCCCGGCAGCGGGGTATAGTCAACGGCTTCGAGCTCCTCCTTCGAAGGGTTGCATCCGACCAGGCTTATTAGGATCAGGATCACAATAGTGAGCAGGAGAAAAGAATTCTTATGTCGCTTGGGTTTGTACATGGACAGACCTCCTGCTATTTGATGACCAGCATTGGGGATAGGATTTATATTTCTTCCGGTTGGCTAACAGCCTCGAGCTTCGCGTAGCACCCCGTAGCGATAGCGGAGTGGGGAGCAGCCCCGCTTTGATCTTACAATGAAAAAGCCTGGTGCTGATACAACCAGGCTGATTGTTTTTTCACCGCGCTTCCCTGGTCTGCTCTCGTTCACCGTTCGTCCCGTACGTTTTTAGCGGGAGCCTGATGTACCGCAAATCGCCCCCGCAGCGCAGCGGAGAGGGGTTACAGGCCAGCGAGACGTTTGGCAGCACAAGTAGATGATTACTCAACCTCTCCTCGGTATTCTGGGAATAATAAAAGGGACACGGCGCTTGTATGCGAGGTATTCATCACCGAATCTCTCAGCGAGTTCCCTTTCCTCCAATCGCTTGAGGTAGAAAATGAGAAGGGCAGCGAAAGCTGTAACGAGGATGATCCCGACGATCGTTGCTGCCCCAATAGCGAGACCAAGATAGGCAAGGATGGTGCCGAGGGTCATGGGGTTGCGGCAGTACTGGAACGGCCCAGTAGTAATGAGTTTCCGAGTAGGAATCATTGGCAAGGGAGTGCCCCGGGCGTAGGCGAACTGAATAATGACTGACCAGAAGGCGAAGGGGAGTCCGACGAGAATTAGGACGGTACCAATAACCAAATTCGTGGGACTACGGATGAAAAGATTAAGACCAAGCCGCACGTCCAGCGAAGGTGAAATGACCAGGAGGAGGTAAGGAATCAGTATCAGAAAGAGGATACCCGCTGGAATCAAGGCGATGAGGCGGTCACGTTCACTGTGTTCCTTTTCTGCCCATTTTGAGTAGCGAGACATAAGACTCTAGGTCCTCCATGGAAGCGTTGATCGTCGCAAAGGACAGTAGGCTGCATTCATTAAGTCTCCAGATCAATCTAATTGCAAGATTCAAGTTGATTCTTGTAGAAAGTTCATAATTTCCTGGGCGACATCTTCTTCACGTTCAAGGTAGAAGTGATGAGTCACATCCCAATACTCAACAACCTTAGAGACGCTCACGCCTTCCTCAAATAGCCGAATTTGATCTCGGATCCAAGGAAGGTCATATTGTTCAATAAATTCCTTTGACAGGAACCTAATCTCGTCACTGGCATCCTCTGGAAGTCTCGGACTCACCTTATATAATGAGTACATGGCAAGAGCGGGACAACGTATCTTGTCATATGAATGCCTAAAAGTATCATTTTCTCGAATTATTAATTTCGCAGTTTCTATACCAAGTCTCTCTTCTACAGTTCCATCGTCGTTAAACATAAGATTTTCATTCACTGCAAACTCCAACATCTCACACCAAATCTT
>JBFFQB010000138.1:0-6168 GCA_041573795.1 Anaerolineales bacterium | reverse complement strand
CCAAGGTCGCTAATGTCAAAACTTGTGTTTCGCCGCGTGAGAAAAGTCCCGATCCATGTGCGCGTGGGCTGATATCGACTTCAGCAGATAGCGCTCGAATATCTTCTAACCCACGACCATCCGGTCGCTGCTTATCTTCCAGGATCCGTTGACGAACGGCCACTTTATGGAGATCGCCGAAAACCTCAGAGGCTGCACCTTTCTCAAGCTCTTCAGTCTCGACCAACGCAGCTTTCATCTCGTCGCGCAAGGCGTTGAGCGAGCTGTCCTGCTCCATCTTCCCTTTCGGGGTTGAAACCAAGGACTCCATGCGGCCATCAAGCCAGCTGACAACCTTTTCTTTCACACTCTCATCAATTTTAAAGGAGATGTACGTTGACTTCTCTTTGCCGAGCTCTGCCTGCATCTGCTCCTGGAGCTCCACAATCGGAACGATTGCCTTCTGTGCGGCTTCGAGTGCGGCAACAACTGTCGCCTCATCCACTTCAGTGGCACCACATTCCACCATCAAAATTGCATCGCGTGTCCCGGATACCCGCAAATCGAGATCCGATCCCTGGGTGGTTTGATAGGTTGGGTTTACTGTAAAACCACCATTTTCACGCGCTACTCTAACTGCTCCTACAGGTCCCTCCCAGGGGATGTTTGATATCGTTAGCGCGGCAGAGGCGCCGATAATCCCAAGGATATCCAACGGCGTTTCGCCATCAGACGAGATGGCGTACAGGATCACTTGAACGTCATTACGGAAATCTTTCGGGAAGAGTGGTCGGATCGATCGATCGGTGAGACGGTCTGTGAGAATTGCCGCTTCGGTGGGGCGTCCTTCCCTTCGGAAAAACGAACCCGGGATGCGTCCACCGGCATACAGGCGCTCTTCATAATCCACGGTCAGTGGGAAGAAGCCAATGCCCTCGCGGGTTTCGTTGCTCATCGTCGCCGTAGCGAGGATGACGCTGTCCCCCTGCTGGATGGTAACCGATCCACCCGCTTGCCAGGCAAATTTGCCAGTGGAAATGGTAATCGGTTTACCATCAATCGATGTTGAAAAACTTCTTTCTTCTTGCATAAAAAAATCCCTCCCGCAACTTGGCTCCATGCGGGTCAGGGACTGGAGGACATCCGTCAACCCCATAAATGCGGTTGATGTGCGTTCTCCAATTCCTAACCCATCCGATGTAGGCCAGGCTGCGATACGTTAGGCGTGTACATTTTACACGCTTCGAATATATAAAAACAGACGAGCAAGTGGCTCTTTCTCACCCGCTCGTCCTCAGGTCAAACAGGTTACTTCCGACGGATACCTAAGCTATCCGTCAGCGCAAGATACGAAGGCGCATCTTTGCGCTTCAAGTAGCTCAGCAGTCGCCGTCGACGACCAACCAGCTTAAGCAAGCCACGCCTTGAGGATTCATCGTGCTTGTGAATCCGCAAATGGTCGGTTAGTTGGTTAATCCGCTTCGAGAGCAAAGCGATTTGGACTTCAGGTGATCCTGTGTCCTTGTCATGGCGATTAAATTCGCCAATCAGTGTATTTTTTTCTTCCTTCGTCAATGGCATGACTTCTGCTCCTTTGCAGGTCGCCGTGTGGTCAGTCATAGTCAATACAGTACCGACCATCGGTCTAGTCACAAGATGGCGCAATTATACCAGATGAATTAGGGCTAAATCATCCCAGCGAACGGCCAATTTCATCCTGCAGCCTTTGCGGAAAGACGGTGATGGTACTCCGAGCCAGTCTGTCCGCCCCAGATACCCCCGCTTGCAATTCATCGATTAAATACTTGGCAACTTCTGGCGCTGACCGCTGCGCCAGGTGTCGAATAAGATTTATCATACTGCGTTGACTGGAGCCGCGTAATGCAGCGCTCATCCCAGCCAGGCTTCTCAACATCTCCGGCAACTCGGTAAAGTCCTCATCGCCAGCGCGTCCGAGCAGCGCAAGAATCGCCAAATGACGAATTGTCAGGCGACTATCTTTCAGCCAGCTCCTGATCGTAAAATAGAATCGATTAACGTCCTGCATTCTCCAGTTCTTCAGCCCGATTGAGGTCAGGTAGACAAGCGCCTGGTCATCTTCGCAAGAGATCGCCCACTTCTCCACCACTGCCGGGATTTCGTCTCCGGGGGATTTCTCGAGTGCGCATGCAGCCACCTGACGTGCTTCACGGATAGCCTTATCCCACAAAGCATTCCCGATCACCAACCAGTTTTCGGGCTGACCAAGCTCAGTTTGATGAATACGGGCACAAATCGTTTTCATCACCGGGCGAGGGATCCGAAGAATCTTGGCGATCTCCACTTTGGCTACGGCACCACGCGGCCGCTTTGTGCGATCGGCGTAGTAATCCAAAAGGCTCATACAGGATCGCACAAATGCACTCGGGTCATCGACCGTTTGCAGTAGCTCGTCGATCTGACGCTGGAGTTTCTCGGGTTGGATGGCCGGCATTATGCAGATTCCGTCTGCGGCTTTGCAGATGAAAGCCGGCGATCCACGGCCTCAGCGACGGGATTTAGCCAAAGATTTTCGAGTAATTCTTCATGCGTCGTGAGCAACGCCTCTGGTGTTACAGCGATCACATCGACCCATTCCTGGAGAAAACGCCACATGAGGGCATGATCCCATAAGATCTGCCAATCTCCCTGGCTCCACTCATGCTGCACCCGTTCGGCTATCGACTGGCGATAAAGGTCGATGATTTCCTCAGTCGCTAAGGGCAATTCCCCGAACCACCACACACTTTTATTGATAAAAACGAGAAGGTCTATAATCCCTGGGCCCACACCGGCAAGCTGCCAGTCGTAGACCATCATCGCCTCATCGGGAAGCATAGCGATATTACCCGGCCAATAATCTCCATGCAAAAGCGTTGTAGGCTGCTCCAGCAAGGGAGCGGCGAGTGTATGAGCATTCTCGATCAGGGATTTCAAAACTCTCATGCGAACTGGTTGGGATGAAAATGCTCGGGGTTGACCCTCTTCAAGAATGCGCGCATAGGCTTGCTCGGCGGCGGCAAGGTGTACTTCGAAATCGGCGTCCAATGGGCGGCTCAACCAGGGGTAAGCAAGCAGATCTTCACCCAGGCCCCAGAAGCGATCATGCAGTTCGACCAGTGCATAGATCGCCGTGCGATACGTGTCGGCGCTCCATTGATCACTGTCATAGATATCCTCGATGGCTTCCAGCACGAGCCAGTCACCGGACGGAGATCCAACGATCATCGCCGGCGTGGATAAAGGCAAATGGGGTGTAAGAGAGGAATACATTCCAACTTCCCGCCGACCTGCGCCAGCCAGGCCAGCCCTCGTCGTACCCAGGGGTTCCTTTAAAACTAGCTTGCAACCACCCACCCCTCCACGGCTGTGGAATTTCACCTCAAGACCCTGAATATGACCAATAGAGGGACGTCGGCCCGGCATAGGAATGGGCTCGAGATCGTCGATTCTGATCGAAGTATCCTGATAATAGCGTCGCAAACCCGCCGTCAGGCTGGCGCGCGTGAACGGCCAGGGCCATCCTTCGCTAGCAACTTCAGCCATGTCTGACTTATATTCCGCAGAATCCACTATTGCTCCTCACTCGACACATAATTCTACCCATTCCTGAGATACCAGCCTGTCAGGGACATCAGCGTGAGACAGAGATGGCCCGGAAAAAACATTGAAAACTCTGCAGCCTGAATATGGGGTACCTACCGTCGAAATGTTGGCATGAGCATGCGTGTGACCGTGAAGCATAAAGCGAGGACGCAGAAACCAGATCATTGCTCGCAAGATGATAAAGCCCTGATACGCATGGCCCTCCAGGTCATGAATATCGAATGGGGGAGCATGCCCTACGAGGTAATCCAAGCCAGAACCACGGGTGAGACGACGCAAGACCAGCCTGGGGAGAAAGGGTGTAAAACGAGCGCTTAATTCTTCTTGTGTGTATTGGTGGCGGCTTTCAGTCTTGTGGCGCAGACTGCCACCAAAACCCAACATGAATAAACCGCATCGAACGCGCAAACGACCATCGATCAGGTCACCTCCAGGCACGTTAAAAGTATGCTGATCATGATTGCCGGGGACGTACATCAGAGGGCGATTGAGGGCGGCTAGAGCATACACAAGGTAATCGGCGGGCAAATCACCACAGGCCAAGATCAAATCGACCTGCGCAAAATTCTCTGCGATCTGTGGGCTCTCTACCAGCGGATCGACTTTATCGCTGAGCCCAAGGATCGTAACGGTGCTACCAGCTTCGCCCATAATTGGTTTCAAGTTTTTGGAGTACGGCTTGCTCAAGGTCGATATCCACAATAGAAGCCAATTGCAGCAGATAGAGGCAGACATCCGCTAGCTCAGAGGCTAATACGCCTCGATCTGGAATTTCGTCCGTCCATTGGAACAGCTCAAGGACTTCAGCCGCTTCCAGGGATAGGGAGATCGCCAGGTTGCGCCCCGTTTGTGGTTTAGGTGTATCCTCCTGATGCCAACCCATCTCCTGCACAAACTGATTCATTTTTTCGGTTAGGTCTTTAAGCTCCATGGCCCATACCTTCATGCTATCTCTGCAAGGCGACACCCCCGTGAGTGCATTATAGAGAGCCCCCATAGCGGTGTCAAAAAAACAGGCCTTCAGCGGTGGATTGCCTGAAGGCCTGTTACGTTACTTCGATCAGGTTCTAATCGGCTGCTATCGAATCAACGGCTGCAGCAGCTTTCAATTCTTCAAGCTTATCCAGTCGCTCCCAGGGTAGATCGAGATCAAGACGGCCAAAGTGGCCATAGGCCGCAGTCGCCTGGTACATCGGTCGGCGTAATTTTAAATCACGGATGATCGCGCCCGGGCGCAGATCGAAGAGCTCCTTCACGAGTCTGCTGATCGCTTCGTCATCCAAACGACCCGTGCCGAAGGTCTCGACATGCACCGAAAGCGGATGGGCTACGCCGATAGCGTAGGCAACCTGGATTTCGCAGCGGTCGGCCAAGCCTGCCGCCACGATGTGCTTGGCAACCCAACGAGCGGCGTAGGCACCTGATCGATCGACTTTCGTCGGATCTTTCCCGCTGAAACACCCGCCGCCGTGGCGCCCCATACCGCCATAGGTATCGACGATGACCTTCCGTCCTGTTACGCCCGAATCACCCAGTGGCCCACCCACAACGAACCGCCCAGTTGGGTTGGTGTATATCTTGAGTTGATCGTCGAGCATATCAGCCGGTAGGGTTGGCATGATCACCTCTTCGATCACGCCCGCCCGTAAGTCCTCATCACTGACGTCTGGCGAATGCTGCGTGCTGATCAACACCGTGTCGATGCGTACCGGCTTGCCATAGTTATACTCAACCGTCACCTGTGATTTTCCGTCCGGGCGAACCCAAGGAAGGATCGACTGCTTGCGCACCTGGGCCAGGCGCAGGGTAAGCTGATGGGCTAAATGAATTGGCATCGGCATCAGTGTTTCAGTCTCGTTGCAGGCATAGCCGAACATCATGCCCTGATCCCCGGCGCCAAGCGTTTCAATTTCTTCCTCCGAGACATCACCTTCCCGGTATTCCTGCGCCTGATTGACGCCCTGGGCGATATCCCCGCTCTGCTTGGAAATCGCCACCAGCACACCACAGGTATTGGCGTCGAAGCCTTTCTCGCTACTGTCGTATCCGATCCCTTTGATCACCTTGCGTGCCAATTCATCGTAATTGATCTGGGCTCTGGTGGTGATCTCACCCATCAGCATCACGAAACCGGTCTTGGTCGCCAACTCACAGGCGACGCGCGAGGTCGGATCCTGCTCCAAGCAGGCATCCAGCACGGCATCTGAGATCTGGTCGCAAATCTTATCGGGATGCCCCTCGGTGACCGATTCCGAAGTAAAAACGGTGCTTGGTGAAGTCATGAACGTCAGGCTCATAGCGTCCTCCTTAAAGAACTTTGCCCCTTCCCGATATGAGAAGGGGCGTCGTGACGC
Organism: Anaerolineales bacterium; assembly: GCA_041573795.1. GTDB lineage: Bacteria > Chloroflexota > Anaerolineae > Anaerolineales > E44-bin32 > E44-bin32. The sequence goes on along the minus strand of JBFFQB010000138.1, from coordinate 211 downwards.
TTATGGCCTCCGTCTCATCTTCCAGCACTCACCTGGCGGAATTGGCACCACACCTAAATTTCGGTAGGTTGCCGAGGTTTCTAAGGGCCGGTCCCTCCACCTCTCTTGATAAAAGTGCCTAGGGGCTATTTTTTTGTTGCGGCAGATGATACCATGCAGCCTTATGCCTGTCAATTCTGGACCATCTTGGTAGACATGACCCATGACCCCT
>JBFFQB010000137.1:0-6216 GCA_041573795.1 Anaerolineales bacterium | reverse complement strand
GCAATCCCACCATGGTTACCCTTTTTCCCAGCCAATTTGCGTGTATCCTAGCGGAGTAGATTCGGTCAACCCTGGGTGGAGGTCTGCGGCATTGACATCATTTCAGAGAAACCTAGGCAGCGGTAATGGGATGGCGAAAGAATGCACTTAGAGGTCGTCATCCATGCAATCAACGATTAACTCGTATTTCATCACTATGCGGCAAATACATCCAAAATCACTTTATTTTTTTTGAATTGTAAGGAGTCTCCATGGATAAGGTTACGATGGCTGATCGATTTCGCTACTGGTTCGACAACACCATGTCGAGAGGGCCGATTGCATTAATTGGATGGTTGGGTCTGATCTCAACTTTTATGATCTTGCTGACCTCCACCATCGTATGGTTGGTGGGCATCGATGGGGAGGGATCCCTGACGGAGCAGATCTGGGCTTTTGTGATGCTCACGCTTGAACCCGATGCGGTCACCTTCGGGCACTGGACTTTCCGTATTGCTACGCTCGTAATCGTCTTTACCAGCATTTTCGTCCTTAGCACCTTGATCGGTATTCTCACCACGGGAATCGAAGCCAAGCTTGAAGATTTACGCAAAGGGCGTTCACGCGTGATCGAATCCGGCCACACCGTCATCCTGGGCTGGTCTCCCCAGGTATTCCCGATCCTTTCAGAGCTTATCCTCGCCAATCTAAATCAAGTTGATCCCGTCATTGTAGTCATGGGCAACCACGATAAACTCTCCATGCAAGAGGAGATCAAGAACCGGGTGGGGAGCTCTCGTAACACACGTATCGTATACCGGCGGGGGGATCCCATGGAGCCTGGCGATCTCAGCATCGCCAGCCTGGATACAGCCAGATCTATCATCATTCTTGCACCTCCGGTCGAAGATCCTGACCCGGTTGTCATCAAGGTGATGCTGGCCATCACGAAGAATCCTAATCGAAAAGATGGCCGCTACCATATCGTGGCTGAGATCCATCAAGCCCGAAATTTGGAAGTTGCCGCGATCGTCGGTCAGGATGAGGTCGAGCTGATCCAGACGAGAGATCTGATCGCCCGCATCACAGCGCAAACCTGCCGGCAGTCTGGTCTCTCAGTGGTCTACAACGATTTGCTCGATTTCGCTGGCGATGAGATCTACTTCCAGCAAGAACCGAAACTCACCGGGAAAACCTTTGCTGAGGCGCTGCTCGCCTACGACGATTCGACCATCATCGGGTTGCTTTCGGATGGGTGGGTCCCCCGCATTAACCCGCCCATGGATCGGGTCATCAAAGAAGGGGACCAGGTCATCGCAATCGCTGAAGACGATGACCGGGTCGTGCTCTCCGGCAAAGTGGATGTAAGCATCTCCCATGAGGCCATCGCAAAGCAAGAACGCACAGAAGCTGCTCCTGAGAATGTGCTCATCCTGGGGTGGAATCGCTACGCTGGGACTGTAATCCGCGAACTGGATCATTACGTCACACCTGGATCAGCCGTTGCGATCATCGCAGATGTGGAGTGGGATGAAGCCGCTTTCCTCGAGCTTAAGCAGCATCTGCGTCATATCGCCTGCACTTATTCGCCCGGGAATACTGCCGATCGAGAAGTTCTAGAGAGTGTAAATTTCCACTCCTTTGATCACGTTATCGTGCTCTCATATTCTGACACGCTTGACCCACAGAAAGCAGATGCCCGAACGCTGGTGACCCTACTACACCTGCGTGATATCGCTGACCGAGATGCCCTTGAATATTCCATTGTCAGTGAGATGCTCGATATCCAGAATCGGAACCTGGCCGAATCAGCCCGCCCCGATGATTTCATCGTGAGCGATCGCTTGATTAGCCTGATGCTCTCCCAGATATCTGAGAATAAGCTCCTTGGTCCGGTCTTGGGCGCGCTCTTCGATCCAGAAGGGTCTGAAATTTATTTGAAGCCGGCTGAAGACTATGTAGATATCGGTCAGGTGGTCAATTTCTACACCGTGGTGGAATCAGCCAGTCGCAAGGGCGAAGTGGCGATCGGTTATCGCCTTAACGAGTCTGCCTTCGAAGCTGCAGAGGATTACGGGGTGGTGTTAAACCCGGTGAAATCGGCTCAGCTAACTTTCAACCCGGCTGATAAAGTGATTGTCCTGGCCGAATCCTGAGCGCACGGTTATGAGCAGAGCCTCGGGATTGATTGAGAGTGTCAATGCTTCGGAAAGTGCAGCTGTGCGGGCGATCAAGCTGTCGTTGCCAGGTATCCCCGCTGAGATCGGGCTAGAACCTGTATAGCCATGCCCTTAGAGCGTGTAGGCCTGAATAAATGCCTGGTTTTTTACTGGATCCATTGTTCCCAGCGCCCACAGTTGAAGCTTGTTAAGCCATCTGTAAGCTTCATAGGAAGTAAACAGGGAAACAGCCGCCCTTAATCGGGCTTCTCGCTCCCCTTCAATCTGAAGCGAAACACCGTTCGAAGTGAAGGCGATCCTGGCACCATCCTCGGTCGTGAGGCGCGCATGCAGATCCAGTTGGAAGGATCCATCCGCACGAATGTAGAGCCGGTCCATGCCGGACATTTTTCCCCGCAAGCGAGGTCCGAGTAGCTCACCTTGAAAAACTTGATCAAAGCGAGCGCCTTCTGGGGGAATCGTTTGCTCCCCCGTAGTCAGGGCTTCCATGCTCACGCCAAAATCAAACATTTCCGTGAATTGGATCTGTGCTGCGTAGATGAGCTCGCCCTCTGTGATCATTTGGGTGTGCATTCTTCGCCTCTCACCCCTCACTTATCAAGAATTCCATAGCCATGTCTTTGATTTTCTCCATCGTTACGCTATCTACCGCCTGCGGGGAATACTCAACGATCAAACTGAGTTTGCCTGAGCAGGTCACGGCGCCAACGACCAGGTTAACATTCGACAACGGTACGGCGCCGCCAGGCTGCAAGATTAGACGATCTAATACAAGTGCACCATAAGTACTCGGGAAATCCAGGCGCCCGAGATTGGTGACCGCCGTCCCCCAATGCTTTCTCTCTAGCGATTCAACCTTATCTCGCTTTAAAAGGCGCAAGACCACATCATCCTTCTTGCTGAAGGCGGATAACTTTTCATAGCGGGCGGAATCAGAGGGGACAAGCCCGCCAAGCTTCTTGAAATGCATCGCCTCGAAGATTGTCGGATCTAGATAAAGCCAATTAAGGATGTCGCCAAAAAGGTTCTTGTTCGTGAATTTCGGTTGAATTTTTTTATGGAACTTACGCGCGTTATCCCAAAAGCTTATCTTGTGGTTGTATTTATATTTCAGCTCAACAGCTCCAGCATAATATCCCATTCCTTCCCCGGCCGAGAACGGGAGTCGATCGCGCAAATTGGTTCCAACCGCAATCTGAGCGTGATAATTTTTTTCACCTTCTACCAAGCTTGGTGCACCAGCAAAAGCGGCAGTGAGGGCGGAATTCACCGTTACTTTCTCTTCTTTACAGCGATCGACCAGGGCCGAAGTCTCTTCTTTCGATAGCTCGATTGAGAATATTTCATGGTGAAAGTGATTCCAGTAGGCTTTGGTGAGGATCTCATAATCTTCCTGGTCGAAAAAAACACGCTCCTCTGCCCATTTCTGATTCATCCGCTGGATGACAGACTTGACCAAACCGGATGCTGAAACATCGCTCGGCAGGTTATCTAGAGTGATTGGTGGTGGAGCTGGCAGCGCTTCAACCTCTCGCGCCGGGTCGCCAAGATGCATCATCAAGTCTCGGGCGAGATAGGCCAAAGACATCCCATCGCAAATCATGTGATGGCACAGGATGATCAATTCGGATACTTGGGGAGATCGGACCAGGATGAACCGAATGGCCGGATGGGTTTCGAATTCAAAGGGGATCTTGGATGCTTCAATATGGATTTTGATCCAATCGTTCTCAGCCTGTCGAGGGATGATCTCGATGGGGATTGCCTGGACCCCTGCGGAGATAAACCATTGTGCATGCTCACGATCTTCTTTAATCCGAACCCTGAGAAGGGCATGCTTCTGTTGAATTTTCGCAACCGCACGCTTGAGCATGCCTTCGGAAACGTTTCCTTTGATTCGGGCCAACATGGTTACAATTGAAAAAGGAGAACTTGTAAAAAATTGCTCTGCTGCGGTGGCTTTTCTTTGATAATTCATGCCTGCTTGATTTTTTGACATCAATTTCTTCCATTCAAACAAAGCATTCGCGGCAATGTCAATTGCTGTAGAAGCTCGTATTGCTGATCTAGTCCACCAATCGATTTCGCCGTCGATGCAGCCAGTATCCGATGGCAAACATTAAAACAATGTTGCTCACGCTCTCGGCCCCCGGTGAAAACCAAAGTTCCCAGCCAGGATTTAACTGGATCAAACCACTGAGAAGCAAGCTGTTTCCGAGTGTATTTCCTATGGTGTGCATGACCCAGGCTGGCCAAAAAGAGCCGGTGGCAAGACGGATCTCACCGTAAACCACGCTCTGGCTGATCGTGCCCAATAGCAAGAGTGGAATGAAGTACCACAACAAACCCGGGCTGAGGTATGGCCAAAAGACATAAATAAACGGGAGGTGCCAGGTACCCCATATAAGTCCGACGAGTGCGTGCGCGCGCCAGGTGTTCATCTGCAGTGAATGCATCTTCGGTGCAAGGTAACCACGCCAGGCAAGCTCTTCAAACAGGTTTTTAATCAGTGACCATACCAGCGTAGCCAGGAGGGCGGCCCCAAAAGCGGACAGCAAGTTGGCATCAAGGTTGAGTCCTCCCAGGAGTACGCCAGCCAGCAAGGAGATAGTGAGGACAAGCGGAAAGATGACGAGGCTGGCAAGCCACCAGAAGCGATTGCCTTTGAAACGGGGGCGCAGACCCAGGTCACCCCAGCCATCACCGCCCAAAAGCCGCAGCAACAGCATGACAGCAAGTGGAGAGATCAACCACAGAAGTTGACCGAGTCCTGACGCCTCAGCTTCGGCATCCGGGGGCAGTGTTAGCGGCTCAATGAAGGCTGCAAGGGCAGAAATCCCAAGGATGGCGATGGTGAAGATGAGCAGATTACGTTTCGTACGACTTTTGCTGTGTTGATTCATAATCCTTCCCTCAGTTCTTATATGTAGACGGTCAAGGTCCCGCATCCTTTCAGCTTTGATGGGAACATGAGTCCTTGTTGGTTGCCAAGGAGGTTCAAGATCGATCAACTTCCTTCAACAGCACGGAGATCAAGGGTAGTCCCCATGAATAGAGTCGCCGCAGCAAGCCATGCAGGGCAGCCTGATCGAGATCAGCGGTGAATGTGGTGATCGGAGATCCCTGCTCATCCTCGGCAACCGTTATCCTCATATCACTGGCCCAGTCGGCTCGATCCTCATCGACCATACCGGGCACGGTGATCTGGTAGGTGACGGGTCGATGCAGCGAAAGGGGTTTCGTTCGATCTGCCTTCATAACCCTCCCCTGCAGAATCTTTTCGATCCTGGGAATATCACTGCCAGTGTTTCTATGCAAGTCCAAGGATCAGCCCCAGTATCAAGAAGCCTAAATAAAAAGCCTGCCCGTTATGGAGGATGATGGGGAACCAGTTACTGCGGAACAGCTTAGCACTTATCGCCATCAAAAAGCCAAACAGGATATTGACAGGTATGGTCCAGGGCATGTGGAGGTGATAAATTCCAAAGATAAACCCATTGGCAACCCAATCCCATTTTCCAAAGACACCCTTCATTTTGGGCAGCAGCACGCCGCGGAATAGGAATTCTTCACTCAGGAAGTTGTTGAATAGCGATGTGATCACAAAGAGCGCGAAGAACTCCCATGCGCCAATCCAGCGAGCATGCATTTCAGGCGCGAACAAGGCATCCAGGCTGCGGTTTTGGGGTTCCGCCAGGAAGGGGAAGAACTTTAGCCACATTTCACTGAGAAAAGGCCCAAGTCCAAGTTCCAATACGACGACGAGAAGCATCAACGGGATGATCAGCCACCACAAGCGGTTATCTTTTTGGCCCGTTCTCGGTGAGATCGGGTTGTTCAACCAGAAACGGCGGCGAATGGTCGCTATCCGAATGTCCCCTTCTTCGCGATAGACAATGATCATGGAGAGCACAAATTGCCAGACCAACCCGATGAGCATTAACGTCATCCACAAAAGACCACTATCCCAGAGTTGGAGTCCCCGACTCAAAGTCGGGAAGAGCAGCCAACCGAAAATCCACATCGGTGCGCCTCCGAGAAACCAGATGCCCAGGAT
>JBFFQB010000136.1:0-6295 GCA_041573795.1 Anaerolineales bacterium | reverse complement strand
TGACGCATAACGCCAACGGGCTCCTTTGGAGAAGTGGCGATAAGGTTGATGGTGAGGGGATACTTCCCACTCGCAATTGTTGTTTCGGAAAGCCGAACCCCTTCAATTGCGAGAGCAGTATGCTGGTTTGTGAGGGAAGTAAGGGGAACAAGGGCGATGCTGCCAGGGTTGTCTTCAATCATAGCAATTGCCGCCTGAGGATGTGGGGCAATCAGTGCATTCGAGGTGAAACGGGCGCCGTTAAGAACTTGCCTTTCAAATGCTGTGCGGATTTCATCTCCTTCAAGGGGGATAATGGGTTGGATGAATAATTCGCCACCGTCGTAGGCGGACCAGTTTTCAACATCTCCATAGAAGATTTCATACAACTGATGTAAATCAAGCCCATCCATTTGAATCTCCTCGCTCACCAGGATGGCAATGGCATCTTCCAGGAGTGGCGTGGCAAACCAACCTTCTGGTGGTGAAGAGGCAGTGATAAAGAGCTCAAGCTCATTCTGGTCGATCGCCTTAATGCCCTCAGGATGGGGGTAGATTAACGGGATCACACCATTACCGGGTTCAACTTCCCAGTAGGTTCTCACATGAGATTTGAGCCACTCTTCATAGGCGGGTGTAGTTCCCACGTATGCCGCCTCTGGGGAGGGTGTCTGGGTTGCAGGAGCGGCACAAGCGCCTAAAACGAATAGGGCTAGAAGAGAATATCGGCTCAACCTATGAAAGCGCATAGATCATTATGCTCCCCAAACTAATCACCGCGCAGTAGATTGCGAAACTGTAAAGGCGTCGTGTGCGCAGAAAGGAAAGCAGCCAATGGATGGCCGCAAATCCGACGATTGCGGCGGTGAGAAAACCGACCAGCAGGGGTCCGACCTGCTCGGCAGCATCCGCAGCTTGCCCTAAATCAAGCAAGGCAATGAAACCGGCTCCCAGCATCGCAGGTACAGCGAGCAAGAAAGAGAAACGTGCGGCTTGCTCGCGGTTCAACCCACGCAGCAATCCACCAGCGATGGTTGCACCGGAGCGGGAAATTCCCGGGAACAGCGCCAGGGCCTGGAAGAATCCAATCCAGATGGCGTCCGTCCAGTTGAGAGAGTCCATCGACCGTTCAAGCGTACCCAATCTTTCACTCATGAAGAGCAGTGTGGCCGTTGCCATGAGAAAGATCGACACGGCAAGCGGGCTGGTGAAGCTTAGCTCGACGGTGGCTTTCAACAGCAGCCCCAAAATCGCGGCAGGGATACTGGCAGCGATGATCATCCAAGCACGCCGGGCTGCCGGTTCTCGCAACGCTTCCCCGCCGCGCAGGCTGCGCAATCCGGCCAATAAAAGTTGCCAGAGGTCGTCTCGAAAATAGACGATCACAGCCAGGATTGTTCCCCATTGGACGAGGATGTTGAAGATGAAGGCCTGTCCTTGTTCGATTTGCCACCCTAGAAGCCAGGGGGTTAAAACGAGATGGCCGGAGGATGAAATCGGCAGGAACTCGGTGGCGCCCTGAACGACGCCTAAAACGAGGGCTTGGATTAAGCTCAAAGGTCCTCCTCCTGACGATGCCGCTGAAAATTGGTCCGAAAATCGTTCGCAAAGGTCTCAAGGCGGGATTCAAGGATCGCAAGCCGCAAATCGGCCATGAGCGCATTGAGCATGAAGATATTGTGAAGCGAGAGTAAGGTAGCGGCTAACATTTCTCCGGCAACCGCCAAATGACGGATATAGCTTCGGGAGAACTGACTGCAGGTATAGCATGGACAATCCGGATCGAGTGGTCCCGGATCACGCTGGTAGGCTGCTTTGCGGATATTTATGCGCCCTTTGCGCGTCAAGGCAGTATGATTGCGGGCCATGCGGGTGGGGAGCACACAATCGAACATGTCAATACCTCGCGCGACAGCTTCCACCAGATCTTCTGGTGCGCCGACTCCCATCAGGTAGCGCGGGCGATCGATGGGTAAGACAGGCACAACCGTTTCGATCGTGGCGTGCATCTCTTCTTTGCTCTCACCGACCGATAGTCCCCCAATAGCAATCCCCGGGAGGCCAAGGTTGGCGATGAAATTTGCAGATTGTTGGCGCAGGTCCGGGAAAACACCCCCTTGGATAATGGCAAACAAAGCCTGGTCATCACGTGTCTTCGCGGCCACGCAACGTTCAGCCCAAACGTGAGTACGCTGCAATGCCGCTTCGTTGTAGCTGCGATCGTAAGGTTCTGGGCATTCATCGAAGGCCATAATGATATCGGCACCAAGCTGTTCTTGCGTTTGCATGACACTCTCGGGTGTGAAGCGGTGCTCGGAGCCATCGATGTGCGAGCGAAAAGTCACCCCTTCGTCATCAATCTTTCGCCGCTTCGCCAAAGAGAACACCTGGAAGCCGCCCGAGTCGGTCAGGATCGGCCCGCTCCACCCCATAAAATCGTGAAGACCACCCATCGTGGCGACGATCTCGGCGCCAGGTCGGAGATAGAGATGATAGGTGTTGGCTAAGATCAGGGAGCTTCCGCTGAGCTTGACCTGAGCCGGAGTCAAGGCTTTAACTGTCGCCTGGGTTCCAACCGGCGCAAAGATCGGGGTGAGCAGTTCACCATGTGGGGTGGAAAGGCGACCCGCTCGACCACCGCCATCCTTAGCTTCGATGCGAAATTCAAACATGTGTGATCCCATCAGCGGGCCGGCTGGTTATTCCGCCATGCCATTGCCCGGGTTATTCGCTCTTTGATGAAAAGATCTTTCCCGTCCATGTAGGCCTCGATATCGTCCGGATGGTCGGCTGCTAGGCTGAGCTTTAATTGTCCATAGGCTTCGGCTTCTTCGGGGTGGGTGATCATATAATCCCGGAAGACCAGATGTTGAAGGATAGACTCGTGCCCATTTTCAAAGGAATGGACATGATGAGTCCTGACACCGTGCCGGTTCGATTTACTGAAAAATCGCCGCCCGGGAATGCCATACTCCCCCATGGATTTATAGCCAAGAGCTTGCATGTCACCGCTGCGTCCATCGAGGGCCGCAAGAGACCCGACTTCAAGCAATAAATCAAGAATTGGTTTCGCATAGATACCGGGGATGGCCGTGCTGCCAATGTGATCAGCGCTGACGACGATCTGACCCAGCGCGTCTTTAATTAAATCCAACTCACTTTGAGCAGCATTCACCCAGCCCGGATCATATGGCACGACTCGAACAGACATTCTCTCCTCGTTACAGACCCATGATTATAACCACCTGCCCTCACTGTTGTCATATGTGAAATGGACTCCTATACTGTCGGACATGGGAAATAATCAATCTTATGCCACCTGGGTTGAAATCGATCTTAGCGCGATCGAGGCCAATGTCCATTATTTTGCCGAGATGAGCTCCGCCCAGGTGATGGCGGTAGTGAAGGCGAACGCCTATGGACATGGAGCTGTTGAGGTCGCAACGGCTGCATTGCACGGGGGCGCCAGCTGGTTGGCTGTAGCGCGGGTCGAGGAGGCGCATCAACTGCGTCAAGCCGGCATCAGCGCTCCCATCTTGATCCTTGGTCACATCCCAAGGGGGCGAGTGCTGGAGATGATCCAATCAGACATTACTCTCACGATCTGGACCTTGGATCAAGTGAATTGGGCTAGCGAGGCTGCGATGTCAGAAACGTTTGAAGCCCGCCTGCACCTTAAAGTAGACACCGGCATGAGTCGACTCGGGATCCAACCCGTGGATGTTCTACCGCTTGTTGAAGCCATTGAATCAACCCCAGGAGTAATCTTAGAAGGAATCTTTACTCACCTGGCACGTGCGGATGAGTCGGACCCGGCTACAACGGACCACCAACTTAATCGCTTCCAAGAGGTGATCAAAGACTTGGAAAACAAAGGGAAGCGACCACCCCTTGTGCACTGCGCCAACTCTGCTGCAGCGCTGAAGCGTATCGGCGCACACCACGATCTCGTTCGTTTGGGAATTGCGATGTACGGTTTAGCGCCATCGTCAGACACACCGCTTCCCTCGGTCATTCGGCCAGCGCTGCGTTGGAAATCGATCCTGGCGCAGGTAAAAACTTTGCCACCTGGTCGAGGCATTAGCTATGGTCATATTTATAAAACCACGCATGAAGAGCGGATTGGTACGATCCCGGTCGGGTACGCCGATGGTTTTCGCCGCGTGGAGGGCAATGAGGTTCTCGTCGGAGGACGTGTCGTCCCTGTTGTTGGGCGGGTGACGATGGATCAAATCATAGTTAATCTCGATAGCCTCCCTGAAGCGCAAGCCGGAGATGAGGTTGTCATCTTGGGATCTCAAGATGGCGCCCGCATCAGTGCCGAAGAGATCGCAACGCACTGGGGAACGATCAATTATGAGGTAACCAGTGGTATCGCGGCACGTGTGCCGCGCCTCTTTATGCCACACGCATAACCGTTCCCTTGAGTCCTCCATCGTAGGGCGACGAAGTCAGCCTTTACGAGATACCTGTTACGAGATACCTGTCTGAGACCAACCTGCTCAGTTAAAAGTAAAAAGGACGGGTGTTGTCCCGCCCTTTTGACTTTTCCACTCACACGTGAACCGCCTAAGTATGCCTTCTTGACGTCAGGATTCTCGAGTAATTCTTGAGAAGGACCTTCGAGCACAAGCGTACCTGTTTCCAAGACGTATCCACGCTGCGCGAATTGTAACGCCATGCGAGCGTTCTGTTCTACGAGCAAAATTGTCGTACCCTCATCGTTGATTTCTTTGAGTGCAGAGAAGACATCCATCATCAATAGCGGTGCCAATCCCATCGAAGGCTCGTCCAGCAGCATAAACTTACGGGCGCTCATCATAGCCCGCCCAACGGCTAGCATCTGCTGCTCCCCTCCACTTAAGGTGCCAGCCTTCTGGTTAATGCGTTCATACAGGCGGGGGAAAATTGAAAACACACGTTCGCGATCAGCTTCGATGGCGGTATTGTCTGATCGGGCGAAGGTAGCCAGCTTGAGATTTTCCATGACTGTCAGATTCTCGAACAATCGCCGGCCTTCTGGGACGTGAGAGATTCCCAGTTCCGAGACAACTTTGTCTGCGGGATAATCCAGCAGATTTTCACCACCGAACAGCATTTTTGACCCCGAATTGGGAGGGAGCAGCCGAGAGATGGCGCGCAGTGTGGTGCTCTTGCCCGCACCGTTTGCACCGATGATGCAAACGATCTCTCCCTCGTCTACCTCGAAGCTGATACCGTGTAGGGCTTTGATATTGCCATAAGAGACGGAAAGATTTTCGACGGAGAGCAGCATCAGATCACGACCTCCTTCCCCAGGTAGGCTTCGATCACCCCGGGATCGTTGCGGATCTCCTCCGGCGTCCCCTCAGCAATGACCTCGCCGAAATTTAAGGTCTGGATGATCTCGCATAGGTCCATGACGACCTTCATGCGGTGTTCGATAAGGAAAATCGCCATTCCAATCTCGCGATGAACCTGCCGGATGATGTCCATCATTTGGATCAATTCCTCCGGGTTCATACCAGCCGTGGGTTCATCCAGAAACAGCACCTGAGGTTCTGTGGCCAGCGCGCGGGCAAGCTCCACGCGCCGTTGCGCACCATAGGGCAGATTCGTGACAATCTGGTCTGCGAGGTGGGGGATACCTACCAGTTCGAGCAGATTCATCGCCAATTGGTCCGTAGCCTGCTCCTCTCGATTACGCTTTGTTGTACCGAAAAACGCCCCGGCGAGTCCATAGGAAAGTTTAGAGTAACGAGCCATTTTGATATGGTCTAGCACGCTGAGGTAGCGCCATAATCGTAGATTCTGGAATGTCCGTCCCAAGCCGCGGTCGGCGATTTGATTGGGATTGAGGTTGGTGATCTCAACATCCTGCAGCAGGACCTTTCCCTCGGTGGGGTGGTAGATTCCCGTTATCAGGTTGAATATGGTGGTTTTCCCGGCGCCGTTGGGTCCAATCAATCCACGGATTTGACCAGCTTCAATCGCGAGGTTGTAGGAGTGGACGGCACGCAGCCCACCAAAGAAGTGGGTCATCTCTTGAACTTCAAGCAGAGGCATGTTCCGCTCCTTCCGTTGAATTGTCCTTGGGTAGGAACAGCCGTTCAACTCTTAACTCGGTGAAGGCTACCAAACCTGTTGGCCGGAAGATCATGATCAAGATCAGGATTACCGGGATGATGATCCACTTCCATTCCGCAAACGGTCGCAGTGCTTCGCTGATCAGACTCAAACCTACCGCACCGACGACGGAGCCAGTTACAGAATTCAAACCACCAAAATAGACCATGGCCAGGACCTCAGCTAGCTTGCGGATGCCGAATGTGTCCGG
>JBFFQB010000135.1:0-6508 GCA_041573795.1 Anaerolineales bacterium | reverse complement strand
TTCTCGAAATGGACAATGCCATCTTCGAAGGAAGCCAGCGTTTCGTAGTTCTCCAGATCTCCAATATGATGGCTGATGAAGGCGTTGGCCCCCTGGGTGAGGCAGAAAGTGTTCTTCAGCTCAGGTCCCCCAGCAAGAATTGACCTTCCCTCCCAGGGTAATTCAACGGGATAGGGCGCATAACCGCGTGATCTACGCAGGGGGAGAACATTCCCTTGAAATGCGGCAACGACCGAGTCATCGCAGCGGGTGCGGATGGGGCGATCATGCAGCAAAAAAGCATCCGCCAGCGATCCCAGGCGCTCGAGCGCCTCCTGATTATCCACGGCGATCGGTTCTTCACTTACGTTGCCGCTGGTCATCACCAGCGCAAGAGGATACGCTTGCGCCTGCTCCAGGATCAGCTCATGCAAGGGTGTGTAGGGCAGCATCAATCCCAGACGCCTCTGGCCGGGGGCCACCCCAGGGACGATGCTAGACGCATCACTCCGATTGACCAGGACGACCGGTCGCTCGCGGCTGTTCAACAAGCGTTGCTCTGCATCGGTCATCGCAGCATGGGCACTGGCAGCGGCGAGATCAGGGACCATCACAGCAAAGGGCTTGTCCACGCGTAGTTTGCGGCGGCGCAGTGCAGCGACCGCCTGCGCGTTGGTGGCGTCACAGGCCAGATGGAAACCACCCAGGCCCTTGATCGCCACGACCTTCCCTTCCCGTAATTGCTGGCGGGCCGCCTGGATAGCGGCTTCAGCTTCAGCAAACCTCTCCCCGTTCGTTTCAAGCCACACCTGGGGACCACATACCGGGCAAGCAATCGGCTGGGCATGAAAGCGACGATCGAGCGGATCGTGGTATTCGGCCTCACAATCGGGGCACAGCTCGAAATCCTTCATCGTTGTGAAGGGACGGTCATAGGGGATATCGGTAATAATGGTGAAACGCGGGCCGCAGTTGGTGCAATTGGTGAAGGGGTAGCGGAGGCGGCGATCGGCGGGATCAAACAGCTCGCTGCGGCAATCTTCACACAAACTCACATCGGGTGAGATCGGGATGAAATCCCCCTGGCGGGCCTCCGAAGCTAGGATTTCAAAGGCGTCAAACCCATCCGGCTGGCATTCTTCATGTACCAAGCTCTGTATGCTGGCAAGCGGCGGGGGATCATTGCGCAAAGCGGTAAGGAAGGCTTCGACCTGCACGGCCTCCCCTTCGGCCTGGATATCCACGCCAGCAGAGGTGTTGCGCACCCAACCGGTCAGAGCATGATTTATCGCCTGGAGATAGACAAACGGACGGAAACCTACCCCCTGGACCACGCCACGGATATGAATACGAATGGCACGCCGGGAGCTCATGCTTCTTCCGTCTGATGCGCCTCCAGCAAATCGACCAACCACGCAAGCCAAGCTTCAATCCCCTCGCCGGTTCGGCAGGAGAGCGGGAACGTGACCAAACCCGGATTGAGTGCTTCCACGCCTTCCCGGAAGTAATCCATCTTGAATTCGACGTACGGCAGCAGATCGGTTTTATTGATCACCAGGGCATCCACCCCACGGTACATGCCCGGGTATTTATAGGGCTTATCATCGCCTTCCGGTACCGAGGCGATCAATACACTGGTATGCGTCCCCAGCTGGAAGCTGGCCGGGCAGATCAGGTTGCCGACGTTCTCCACGATCAGGAGTCTTATCGCCCCCAGGTCCATTTGCGCCAGGGCGCCCTTGAGCATAACGGCATCGAGATGACATTCACCACCGGTGTTCACCTGCACAGCCTGCGCACCAGCTTGCGCGGCCCGGTCGGCGTCGATGCTGGTGGCGACATCGCCATCGATCACGCCCAACTCGTAGCGCTCAGACAGGCCACGAATAGTCGCTTCGATCAGCGAGGTCTTGCCTGCACCGGGAGAGGCCATCATATTCAAGGCATACACACCGGCATCATTCAGGACTTTCCGATTCTCAACGGCCAGCTGATCGTTGGCGCTGAGGATCTTCTCAACCACTTCCACACGTGCCTTCATGCCTCATCTCCATCGGAATCGACTTCGATCGCTTCCAGGCGAAATTCCTCGCCGGCGATCACACGCACCCGCCCCTCTTCGCAGGTTGGACAGCGCAGCTGCCCATCACCGGGTTTATAGCGTTCGCCGCAATCCTGGCATTCCATGAGGGCTTCAATGCGGCGAAAATGGAGCCTGGCGCCCTCGGCGATCGTGTCCTTTGAGATCATGTCCCAGTAGAAGGCAACCGAATCATCGACGATGCTGGCCAGTTCACCCAGCACCAGGTGGATATCGGTCACACGCCGGGCATTCGCCTGATCGGCGTGACGCAGCGTGATCTCCAGGATGCTTTCTGTCACCGACAGCTCATGCATCTTCTTTCCCGTCGATCTATAGGTTACCGCCCCTATCGTAAGGCCAAATAGTGGAAAACGTCATCTAATCGCACGGATTCACTCCGGATTGGATACTTCATGTTTACCCCGCTATGCACAGAATGAGGCGACATAAAAATGGGCGGCCACAGCCGCCCATCCGGGAGATTACCCAGCCCGCTTAGCGCCACTAATCCCCGAGTTGTAGCTCGACGCTGTCAACCACGAGGGGCTGATTGGGAACTTCTTCGGCGTACCGCAGAAAGCGTTCGATCTCCGGTCCTTCCTGGTCGGTGAGGTTTTCGATCCAGCGGAAGCCTACCGACTGATAGAGCAATTCGACCGTGACCTGGTATGGGCCAGCCGTATCACCCAAGCCAATCACATACTGAATCTGATCGAAGGCTTCATCGAAATCGATATCCTCAAACGCCCGACCTCGCACGACGATATCTTCTATCGGCGCACTCTTGTCAAAACCAGCGGGGAGCAGGCGGTTATCCTTCAAGTAACCAGCGGCACGCAGCAACGTTGTGGTGACTTCTCGCTCACTGTCCCTCAGGATCGCTTCGTAAATTTGCACCTGATCTTCCTGCACGATGGCCTGGTAATGCTGCTCGTATTGACCCGGGTCGATGTCATTATCGTTGCCAATAATGGCGCCATTGGGTTCGACACCACCGGACTCAAAGACGACTTGGCCGTTTGCGTCCGAGACTTTCACGTGCAGCCAGGCGCGGCGAGAGGGAAATCCAGTGGGGAACTTATGACCGACCAGGTTCTCGATCGTCAGATCAAGGATCACGCGTCCCCCGGATAGGCGCGCTTCGTCGACGGTGAGGAGCGCCGTGTGATTCTCTATTTGATCCAGGGTGCGCTCGATTGTGGCCTGGAAGTGCTCGCTCGAGGCGGTGACCCCCAACTCCTCACCGTAACGATCGAGGATCGTGAGCATGTAGACATTCCCACCCACGAAACTGTGCTTGGCGAAGGGACTGCGCAGCTTCTGGCTGGTGGTGGAAATGCTGACGCCACCTTCTGCTTCGGGCATGTGACAATCCTGGCAAGTTTGCGAACTACGATAATCACTGTAATACCATTCAAAGTAGGGTACCTGCTCGGCGAACTCACCGGCGATGACGCCAGATTCGTCGACATAGGGTGTGTAGAGCGTATGGCAGGTGGCGCACAGCTCAGAACCCGAGAGGTGTAAACCTTGTTCGGGGATATACCCCGATGCACCCGCCATGATGGTGATATCTTCCTGGGAGCTTTTAAAAGGCCCATAGAGCAGACGCTCGGGGCGCCGCAGTGAGGTGTCGATATTAAAGCCTCCGCTAAAGCTTGCTGCAGTGCCCAAGCCATCAGGTTGGATTTGGTGGCAGACCGTGCAGGAGACGCCATCCAGCGCCAATTTATTCAGTTCATTCTCTGACGATAGAAAACCCCCGTCACCCAGGAGCAGCCCTCCCTGGCCCTCTGCGGCAGCAGTGTACTGCGCCATGGGCATGTGGCAGCTGGTGCACTTATCTTGAATGACTTCGCTCAGCTCAGGCAGCTTTTCTACTTCACGGCGCACAGATGCCTGCCAGTAGGGATCGCGGGCGGCGTTGGCCATCATCGTCGAGCGCCAGTAGGCATCGATGGAGACGTCTTCCCCGCTTTCATCCGTCATGTTCATATGGCAAAAGGTGCAGGATCCTGCGGTGGAAAACAATTCGCCCGCATAGGCAGGCAGGGGTTCTCCTTTGCGGACGCCTGCGGCGGCGACTTCAGCTGGTGGGAGTCCTACGGTTGCGGTTGGAGGCGGCGTGCTGGTCGGCTTCGGGGTCTGCGTCGGAGGCAAGGTGGGGGTAGCCTCCGGGGTGGCGCTGCCGCAGGCAGCCAGGAATACCCCCAGAACAATGCTGAGTCCAATAATTGGGCGCATGCTCCCCTCCCTCTCAGATCACTACACGGCCATCTTTGTAAAACAGTTCGTCGTCAACAAGAATCTCCGAATCCTTGCTCATATCGCAGATCATGTCCCAGTGGATGGCACTCTCGTTATTACTGCCGGTTTGAGCGTAGCCAGCTCCTAGCGCGATGTGAATGGTGCCACCAATCTTTTCATCAAAGAGGATATTCTTGGTGTAGTGCTGTACTCCATAGTTGAGGCCGATAGCGAACTCACCCAGGAAGCGCGAGCCCGCATCGGTGTTCAGCTTGGCTTCCAGAAAGGCCTGGTTGCGCGCCGCGCTCGCTTCGACCACCTTCCCTTGCTTAAAAACCAGTTCCACACCATCCACTTCATTCCCTTGATACACCAATGGGTAAGAAAAGCGCATACGACCCTCGGCGGAATCTTCCACCGGGCCGGTAAAGACTTCCCCATCAGGCATGTTGCTGCGACCATGGGCATTAATGAAAACCCGATCCTTGATCGAGAGGCTCAACTCACAGTCGGGGGAGCGGACCTGCACTATTTCACGCCCGTTCAGCCAATTGGCGATGCGGGCTTGCTCCTGCTCAACCGAATGCCAGTAGGCGATAGGATCCTCTTCGGGATCGTCCACATGGCATGCAGCAAAAACGAAATCTTCAAATTCCTCCAGGCTCATACCCGTATCCTGGGCATACGCTTTGGTGGGATAGAGGGTGGTGACCCACTTAAAAGCACCTTCGTTCCCACGTGCGAATTGGGTCTTTGTGATCGCCCCGGTCACCTTGGAGCGGCGGGCCATGCGGGTTTTATCCGCCTGCATTAACAACCTCGAGTTTGAGACGGAATGGATCCGGATGCGCGCTTCGAACTCCCGGTAGGCCAGCTCCTTGAAGGTTGCCGGGTGGTCGAGCTGATCCCCCTGCGCGTAGCGGTAGAAGACGTCGTCGAGCCCGGTATCCGAGGTAAACCCGGCGAGGGAGATCAAGCTGTGCGGGTGGCCACCGGCGAGCAGGATCTCGCGGTAGAGCGACCGCACCAGGGGCTCGGCTTCAGGTTCTGCTTCAACCAGCAGGCGGTCTCCGGGCTGGATGTTGGTGGAATAGTTAACCAGGACCTGGGCCATGCGGTCGACGCGCGGGTCGTTCATGGGGGACTCCTTGAGATAGGGATGTGAATGGACGCCCCATTTTACCCCGCCATGGACCTGGTTGCCTCATAGATCTTTAAACATCAAGCGGACTTCTCACGGCGAAGGGCCCCCGTTTGAGCACATGGGTGTAAATCATGGTGGTTTTAACGTCCTTGTGGCCGAGCAGGTCCTGGACGGTGCGGATGTCGACGCCATTCTCGAGCAGGTGTGTGGCGAAGGAGTGGCGCAGCGTATGGCAGGTGACACGCTTCTCGATCCGGACAAGCTTGACTGCCCGTCGCAGCGCTTTTTGTATGCTGCTGGTGCTGATGTGATGGCGGCGAATGGCGCCACTGCGGGGGTCGACGGACAGTTTGGGGGAGGGAAAAACATACTGCCAGATCCACTGGCGTGGCGCATCAGGGTATTTGCGAACGAGGGCGTAAGGCAAGTAGACTACCCCATAGCCCTGACGAAGGTCGCGCTGATGAACCTGGCGAATCCGTTGCAGGTGATCTTTCAAGGCCTGTTTGAGCACTTCAGGAAGCAAGGTGACCCTATCTTTGGCGCCCTTCCCGTCCCGCACAGCCAAGTGGCCTTGTTCGAAGTCTACATCCTTCACACGCAAACGAACGCATTCGGAAACGCGTAAGCCGGAACCATAGAGCAGATTCACCATCAACTGGTAAGGTCGTTCGACGCAGGGCAGCAGACGCTGGAGCTCCTCTTGGGATAGTACAGTTGGGAAGCGTTTGGGTCGCCGGGCGCGTACGGACGTAAGCGGAAAGTTAATCGGTATATCAAGCACATGGCGGTAGAGGAAAAGCAGGGCGTTCAGGGCCTGGTTCTGGGTAGAAGCGGCAACTTTCTCTTTGACCGCTAGATGGGTGAGGAAGGCCTCGATCTCAGCCTGGGCCATGTGGGTGGGGTGGCGTTTTCCGTGGAAGCGGATGAAGCGATTGATCCAGGCCAGGTAGCGCTGTTCGGTGCGGTAGGCGTAGTGTTTGCGGCGCAGGATCTGGCGTGCCCGTTCGAGCAATTTCTCGGATGACATAGGAACCCCCTTATTGAAGCTGTTC
>JBFFQB010000134.1:0-6585 GCA_041573795.1 Anaerolineales bacterium | reverse complement strand
TGCAGGGTCGGGGGTAAGGATGGCAACTGCCATTGCGGCTTCAGCAAGGTGACCGGCATAGGGGCCACATTTTGAGAGAGCCTGAAGGATCTCACGCTCCTGAATGATGATGAAGTGCCACGGTTGTGTATTCTTTGAAGACTGCGCCCGTCGTCCAGCATGCAAGATCATTGCGATACTGTCTTGCATGAGAGGCTCCCTTGAAAAAGCACGAACGGCACGTTTCATGCGGATGGCTTCTTGTACCTCCATTTATTTTTTATTCCTCCTTGTCGAGAATGTTCTTCGATTATACGGCTAGCACTTTCGGCTTCCAAGTTAGGTAGCTATTCAGATGCTGGCCGCTGGAATCAAAAGACCTGACCACAGGGTCAGGTCTTTATGGTTAAAGTTTATAGATGCCCGAACGAATCAAACTGCGGACTAATGAACGGTCAGGGCTGCGAATGTTGTGCCGTTGAGCTTGCTAACCAGATTGGATTGTGCATCACACCAGATTTCCTGCACTGGGCACTCGTCGCCAAATATGCAGGCGCCGGGATCGTGAACGCACTCATTCAACATGATAGGTCCATCAATCGCTTCAATAACTTCCAGGAGCGAGATATCTCGTGACGGCCGGGCTAAAGAAACGCCGCCTCGTGCACCTCGTGAAGTTTGTACAACCCCTGCCACAGAGAGTTGGGAAACGATTTTGGCTAGAAAGGATGGTGGGATCCGCTGCTCGCGTGCGATCTCACTTGTGGGGGCACGACGCCCATTGTTCAATCCAGCCAAATAAAGCACAGCGCGGACAGCATAGTCCGCTTGACGTGTAATTTGCATTCCTACCTCCTCGCGGAGCGTCTTACTATAACCATCAGGATAAAAGTTGTCTAGTTCAGGCTAAGTGTACGATGCTGATATAGGTTCATCAAGTGAGTACTGTCACAAGGCCTGCATGACCTTTTGCGAGGTAGGGATTCCTTCTGATGTGGCTGCCATGGTATCATTGCGCCGAACTTCCCAAACTGAATGAGCAATTGCATTAGGAGGTCCAGTGAAAAATATCACCGTCATCGGTGTTGGCTATGTTGGCCTGGTGAGCGCGGCAGGATTTTCTGACCTGGGAAACAAAGTCATCGCCCTGGATATCAACGAAGATCGTATTAAGGGTCTAAAAAAGGGCGTAATGCCTATCTATGAGCCCGGACTCGAGGAAATGGTTGAGCGGAACGCCACGGCTGGTCGCTTATCCTTCACAACCTCGTATGCTGAAGCCCTAGAGGAAGCAGAGTTCGTTTTCATCGCTGTGGGCACTCCTTCCGGCGTGGATGGTGAAGCCGACCTTAAATATGTTGCGGCAGCCTCCGAGGCCGTGGCGAAGGTCATGAAGCAGCCGCTGATCATCGTGAACAAGTCGACCGTACCAGTGGGCACAGGAGATTGGGTTGCAAATATCATCCGCGAGAATCAGAAGCAACCGATTGCTTTTTCGGTAGTCTCCTGTCCCGAATTTCTTAGGGAGGGTTCTGCGATCCTCGATTTCATGAATCCGGCACGAACAATCCTGGGCTCCACTGACCGTGCCGCAGCAGATAAGGTTGCTCAATTACACCTGCCCCTGCGTGCACCGATCGTGATAACCAATCTGCGCACAGCCGAGATGATCAAGTACGCTTCCAACGCTTTCCTGGCAACACGCATTTCCTTCATTAACGAGATTGCCAATATCTGTGAGGCCCTCGGTGCCGATGTCAAAGAAGTTAGCAACGGCATGGGCTTTGACCCTCGTATTGGCCGTTACTTTCTGGATGCCGGCCTTGGCTATGGTGGCTCATGTTTCCCGAAAGATGTGATGGCTTTAGCCCACATGGCCGCCGAGAAGGGACGACATCCCCAGCTCTTACAGGCAGTCATGGAAATCAACGATGATCGACGTCGGATTTTAACTATGAAGGTCGAGGAGACGTTGGGCGAGCTCAAAGGAAAAGAAGTCGGCTTGCTGGGTTTAACTTTTAAACCAAATACTGATGACTTACGAGACGCACCTGCATTAGATGTTGCCCAGCGCTTGTTAGATCAGGGTGCCATCGTGCGGGCTTACGATCCTGTGGGCATGCCAGGAGCAGAAAAGCTAAATTCGAAGATCAAGATGTCGAAGGATCCCTACAAATTAGCCGAAAATTGTGATGCTCTCGTCGTTTGTACGGAGTGGAATGAGTTCAAGCAGCTTGATATGACGCGCATCCACGATCTCATGCGAACTCCGGTTGTTGTTGACGGTCGTAATATTTACGACCCGGATGAGATGGATGGCATGGGTTTTACCTACCGCGGCATCGGGCGCGGCTATGGATCAGACGGCAACCCCATTGCCAGCCATGGGATAGCATGACCAAGAACGCTGCAGCCTACCTTTCTACAAGGCTTAGAAACGGCCTTCAAGTACGCCTTAAAGAAATCCATACCGCACCGCTGATCAGCTCGTGGATCTGGTATCGTGTTGGCTCACGCAATGAGCTGCCCGGGTCGACCGGAATTTCGCATTGGGTGGAGCACATGCAATTCAAGGGTACTCCCGATCACCCCGGGGGAATTTTGGATCGTGTCGTCTCGCGCGTGGGTGGGGTCTGGAATGCCTTTACATGGTTAGATTGGACGGCGTACTACGAGACGATGCCAGCCGATCGGATCGATATCGCCCTTAATCTTGAGGCAGATCGGATGGTCAATAGTCTTTTCGAAACTAAAGAGGTCGAGTCTGAACGTACTGTGATCATTTCGGAGCGGCAGGGTCATGAGAACGAACCGACATTCCGGTTGGCTGAGGAAGTTCAGGCTGCGGCTTTCCGGGTTAACAGCTACCACCATGAAGTCATCGGCGACATGGTGGATTTGCGAACGATCAGCCGGGATGACCTCTTTAACCATTACCGCAAACACTATCATCCCTCCAACGCGGTGCTAGCGATCGCGGGCGATTTTACGGCGAGCAGCATGCTCAAGCAGGTTCGCGAAATCTTTGGTGGGCTTCCGAAGGTGGACCCCCAAAACTTTGAAGCACGCCCGGAACCAGAGCAGCTTGGCGAACGCTGTGTAGATCTTCATGGTCCCGGTGAAACGAGCTATATCAAGGTGGCTTATCACGCGCCCCCGGCCAGGCACGAGGATTTCCTACCCCTGGCGGTTCTAGGGAGCGTTCTGGCTGGCGCTTCAAGCTTCAACTTCTTCTCCGGGGGCATATCCAACCGGACTTCACGTCTATACCGTGCATTGGTAGAGGGTGAAATCGCAGCGTCAGTGCAGGGCGGATTGGCTGCAACAATCGATCCTTACTTATATACGTTGCATATCACCATGCGCCCTGATCGCAAGCCGGAGCATGCGATCGAGATTGTCGATCGAGAAATCGATCGACTCCTGGAAACCAAGATCAAACAGGAAGAACTCAAAAAGGCAATCAAGCAAGCGCGAGCGCTCTTTGCATACTCGAGCGAGAGCGTAACCAATCAGGGATTTTGGATGGGCTTCAGTGAGATGTTCGCAGATGATAGCTGGTTTGAGACGTACCTGGATCGTCTGAGTCAGATAACACCTCAACAAATTCGGGAGGTAGCTGAGCGGTATCTGCGTAAAACAAACCGTGTGCTTGGCATCTACCGGCATGCAAAGGACACGAATCGTGGCTAAAGTGCCGTTCGTCTTTCCGATGCTGGATACCAAGGCGATCCCTGGCCCCGAAAGCATCAAGCGATGGGAGCTTGCCAACGGCATCACTGTACTGGCAAGAGAGAACTTTGCCAGCCCTTCCGTTGTTATTTCAGGCTACCTCCCGGTCGGATCCATGCTGGATGAACCGGGTTCAGCAGGCTGTGCTCATCTCACCGCCCAGGGGTTGATGCGCGGTACTGCCCAGAAATCGGCACAGGAAATCTTCGAATCTATTGAGTCAATCGGTGCGCGCATCTCCTTTTCAACAGGCGTCCACTCGACAGCATTCCTCGCGAAAGGTCTCGTGGATGATCTGGAGCTTCTGCTTGCAGTGATAGAGGAGGTGCTTTCATCTGCATCATTCCCCAAGGTAGAGATTGAAAGGTTAAAAGCTCAGCAGTTGACAGCCCTAGCCATCCGTGCCCAAGATACTTCAGCCCAGGCGCATTTGGCCTTCGATGAGCTGGTTTATCGTGATCACCCTTATCGATTACCAAGCGATGGCTATACCGAATCAGTCCAGGCTTTGATGGCAGCGGATATCCGGAAATTCCACCGCACCCATTACCGTCCGTCGGGCATGGTTCTTTCAATCGTCGGCGGGGTGGATGCTGATCAAGCGCTAGCGAATACGGAGAAAACGCTGGGAGCATGGTCTCCTGGAGGGACACTGAAGGATTTTCCACTCCCCCCATTAAAACCCCTGCAAAAGGAGGTCCGTCGGTCCATTCGCCTGGAGGGGAAACAACAAAGTGATCTGGTCGTCGGGGCTGCCGGACCGAGTCGATTTGACCCCGAGTATTTGTCGGCTGCGTTGGGCAACCATATCCTCGGACGCTTCGGTATGATGGGCCGCATCGGAGAATCTGTGCGTGAAACTGCAGGCCTGGCCTATTACGCCTACAGCACCGTTTCTGGGGGGTTGGGGCCCGGTCCCTGGCAGATCATTGCGGGGATCAACCCGGTTAATGAAGATCGAGCACTGAACTTGATTAAAGCGGAGATCAAACGTTTTGTCAGCGCACAGGTATCCAAAGATGAAATTCGGGAAAGCCAGGCGAATATCATCGGACGCTTACCCCTTCAACTTGAATCCAATGAAGGAGTCGCTGGGGCGATTACACACATGGAGCGCTATCAACTTGGTTTGGATTACTACCAGCGCTATCCTTCCTTGATCGCCGAGATATCGCGCGACCAGATTCTGCATATAGCCCAGCGCTTTCTGGATCCTGAACGTCTGGCCATTGCGGTCGCTGGCCCGGATAGGAACGAATGACATGATCATCAGGACTGGTGTCGATTTGATCGAAGTTGAGCGCATCGATCGCGCCATTTTGAGGCATGGTGATCGTTTCTTTGAGCGCTTCTTTACCGTGCGAGAGTTGGTTGAAGCCTCTGGATACACGCCGGCGTTGGCAGCTCGTTTTTCAGCGAAGGAAGCAGTCGCAAAGGCGCTTGGCACGGGTATTGGTGATGTTGGTTGGAAGGATATCGAAATCACCAAAGGGGACAGCAAGGAGCCGGTTCTGATTCTGCACGGACCCGCAAAAGTGTTGGCAGATGAATTGGGTCTCGTCCATTGGACAGTGAGCCTGAGCCATACCCATGAGCACGCGGTTGCAATTGCCGTGGCCATACAAAGGTTTTCAGAAGGAATGGAAAATGCCAGCTGAAGCCTTCAAGATCGGTGATTCTATTGAAAGAAAGCAAGTTGTGGACGAGTCCAGAGTCGCTGCACATCTAGGGAGTGGCTCCTTGCAAGTATACGCCACACCCGCGATGGTCACCTTTATTGAGCACACGTGTCGGCAGTTGATTGAACCCCATCTTCAGGAGGGCCAAACGACGGTAGGGGTGTCTCTTGAGGTAAAACACATGGCAGCAACCCCGCTCGGCGCTGAAGTTTCGATTCGGGCTGAAATCGTAGAAATCGATGGTTCATTCGTATCGTTTTCTGCGCAGGTTCATGATCACCTTGAAATCATTGGTGAGGCTCTCCATACTCGAGCCGTGATCGATGAGGCACGCTTCCTGAAACGAGTTGCCAGCAAGTCCTAAAGCGGTCGCAAAAGTATATTGAAGCACGACCCCCCTGTTTTCCCCGACCGATCAACCTTTGAAAAATCCGCCCGACATGATATACTCTTCGAGCTCCCGCCCCAGCGCTGCAAAAGGCGGGATTAATTCTGCCCTTTAGAAGGGTAATACACACGCCTTTGGACCTGATCAGGCGTGCCGGTGGGCCAACCGGTTCTGAGCAGGAATGAAGAAGGCGGAGGTAGAACGCGAAGGAGGTTCGTCATGGCCGTTATATCTATGAAAGCCCTGCTTGAAACAGGGGTCCACTTTGGTCATCGCACTCGCAAGTGGAATCCGAAGATGAAACCCTACATCTTCACCGAGCGCAATGGCATCCACATCATCGATCTACAACAGACACTGGTTGCGTTAGAGGAAGCCTATGCACTCGTACGCGACATCGTCGCCGCGGGGGGCAAAGTGCTCTTTGTGGGCACAAAGCGACAGGCCCAGGAAACGATCGAACTCGAGGCGAATCGCAGTGGCATGCCCTACGTTAATCTACGTTGGCTGGGTGGCACGTTGACGAATTGGCGCACCATTCGGTCACGGATCGATGAGCTCGATACCCTTGAACGCCGCCGCGATGCAGGTGAGTTTGATTTGCTGACAAAAAAGGAAGCGCTAAGTCTAACACGCCAGATCGACAAGCTGGAGGCTCGCCTGGGGGGTATCCGCGATATGCGCACACTGCCCAAGGTGCTCTTTGTCGTCGATGTTCGCCAGGAAGATACGGCCATCCACGAGGCAAACTTGCTGGATATCCCTGTTGTGGCGCTGGTTGACACGAACTGCGATCCTGGCAAGATT
>JBFFQB010000133.1:0-6858 GCA_041573795.1 Anaerolineales bacterium | reverse complement strand
GTGAGACTGTTATTTGGCTTTCACGGATATGGTTTTGGGTTTAACTTCCTCGACCTTGGGCAAGCTCAGGGTGAGGATCCCATTTTCAAATTCGGCCTTTGCTTGCTCCACGTTCACCATTGTTGGCAGCTTAATCGAGCGCGCGAAGCTCTCAATTCTGCGCTCGCGAACGTGGTAACGAGCTCCTTCTTGGACCTCATCTGCCTGGAACTCACCACGAATAGTCAGGGTATCCCCCGTGATGGAGATATCGAGATCGTCAGCCGTAAGCCCAGGTGCTGAGGCTTTTACAATGATCTCATCATCGGTCTGATACATGTCCAACGGGATCGTGCCCTCCATCCCGCTATAGAATGGATCCAGCAGGGAACGGTCCATCATGCGATCAAGCATATCATGCATGCGGCGAGCCTCACGAAAAGGTTCCCAACGAGTCAGGTTCTTCATCATACACCTCCCAAAATTTCAGGGTTATATTCGCTGTTTAAGTGTATGTAGGGAATATTAGAAGAACGTCAGAAGGTTGGAATGCCAGCTGCGAATACAGGGGTTAGTTCACATCCCGATCAAGCTGATCGATCGCGTCCTGGAGGGATTGGTTATAGATAATCCCGGAGGTGTGCATCAGCGTTTCCACGCCTTGCTCCGTCGTCTTGGGCTGCATCGAGGCCAGGCAGGGGTAATGGAGACAGATCAATCCCCCCTGAGGAACCACATTCTTGATCTTCATACCGGCGATGCGCCTAGCAGCATACTGACTTGAACCACAGGGTGCCCCTCGCTCGACGACAACCTCCTGGATTGTTTCTCGATCCTGCTCCAGCAAGAAGCGCAACTTGGGCCTTCCGAAGAAAGTTGTGAACTCGCTGAAAATCGGTTGCGGATCCAGGCCAGGATCTTGATGGGTTTGCGCTGTGCCATCTAACGAGCAAAAGGGCTGGGGGAAGTGGATAGCAGCGCCCAGCGCCTCAATTTCTCTGGTAAGTTGACGTCGCAATCCGGAGGGCAGCCAGGCATCGTTATCCACCGGTGCGATCACAACCTTAGCACCGCTTAATGAAACCAAACCTGGCAGCAACTGCGCTGCCCGGGCCGATTCAGTCATATTAAGGATTAGATCTGCTGGAGCAAGTGTGGGGGGTAAAAATTCCAATGGGTCATCAACAATCGGTGGCAGATCACGCCGGGCTTCCAATTGACGAACCCGCCAGGTTACAGGCGCATGCGTCCGAATATTATCGGCTATGCGGATACCATAGCGGCCATGGACAAAGGCAAGGATCTCCATTTGGGCTCCAAAGCTGGAACGATACCATAAGCTCTAAAATGCGCCAAGAGGTTATCTGAACAGCCCAGCCTTTGCCTGTTACTTGTGGGACAGGGTTGTCGGATCTTTGTCAGTAGGATGAGGTCCTTTCAACGAAAATTTGGGATCGAGCGTAGCTGAGATGAAAAAATAGCGTGTACACCGCTTCCACCTGAGCATGACCAGGGATCAAGATGCCCTGGAGGAATTTCTCAACAATCATAGAGGAGAGATCGTTGCCATGATTCCAAACGTGACGCCGATTCCAGCGACATCTGTGAATTTTGTACTGATCGTTGAAAGAATCCTTCAGCCCTGATCTAGACCTTCGAGCTGTTTCGCTAGCTTGGTCACGCGCACGATAAACCTGGTCTTCGCTTCTGTGTAGGCCACCCGATCATGGGGATATTCGCTGGCGAGGCTGTACTTTAGCTCTTGATATTCCGCTGCAACCTCAGGATGCGCAGTCAGATAATCCCTGAAAAGCAAGCGTTCCCAGTGTTTAAAATGCTTCTCCAGCATGTGGATATGATGGGTGCGTCTACCCTTCCCATCTCGCTTGATAAACCAGGCGTAGAAGGGAGGACCATCATCACCAGCAGTAGGGCGCCAGAAGTACTCATAACCCTGCCCTTCAAGGACGGGCACAATGCGTGCTCGCGTCTGATCCAGGTCGGTCACCTCAACCAGGATATCGATGATGGGCTTTGCCGCCAAACCTGGGATGGCCGTGCTACCGAAGTGCTCGATGCGATGGATAAGATCAGTCGGAAGGCAGGCAAGAAGGTGATCTCGCTCGAGCTGGAACATTTCCGGCCA
The DNA here is from genome assembly GCA_041573795.1 of Anaerolineales bacterium. GTDB lineage: Bacteria > Chloroflexota > Anaerolineae > Anaerolineales > E44-bin32 > E44-bin32. Next base: position 4,733 of record JBFFQB010000133.1, on the reverse strand, counting down.
AGAGGGATCATATGGCTCGAGCTTAACCCGATCCTTCAAGACTCGCTCAAGCTTTTCTTCGAAGGTTTCCACTTGCTATGTCCTTCACGGCTTTGAGTGTTATTGAGGGTGGGACAACGTTTCTACCGGGGTATCGTGCCGGCCCAGGCTTTAGGCTTCACTCAAAACAGCTTCGGGAAGAGTGCCCCTGTTTGGTTCTGGTAGTCCCGATAGGTATCCCCAAATTTCTGTATGAGATGCTGCTCCTCCACTGGAATGACAAGCCATCGAAAGGCGATCAACCCGATGCTGCTGTAAAGCAGGAGGAACCAATTACTGGCAATGACGCCAAAAGAGAAAAGCATCAGCAACGAAGAAGCGTAGAGAGGATGCCTGATCCAACGGTAAGGACCGGAAGTAACCATTTGATGATCTTGCTTGGTCAGGACCGTCTCAGAAATATTTCTCCCGATGGTGCGGAAGACCCAAAGGGTAAAGGGGATTCCGAGCAATCCTGTACCGACCGCCATCCAGCGTACCCACAGTGGGATGGGGAATCGCGCCCACGCCAGTAATTGGGGATAACCAACGTATAAGAATAGAGAAATCAGCAGGGGTAAAGCGAAGAACATCCGCAGGAATAGGATGACCTTTCCTTCCTCTTGCCGCGCAATGACTTCCCCTCCCTGCCGTGCCCGCCGGCGAAAAGTGCCAGAGATCAAGAAAGCTGAGACCAGGATGAAAAGAAAAATCAGCCGGAAAACTAGTTCCATTCGACACTCTCATTGAAATTTCAGAGATTAACAGGCTTGCTGCTTCTCAAAGCCCATGTTTCGCTCACCCCCCACCACGCCCTTATCGGGGTTGGCGCAAGAGTGGCTGCCTTTCATTGCGATCCTCACACAATCACGTCAGCAGAAGGCGCAGGAGATTGGATTATTCCTCGGGATAGTATGCCAGACCGAGGCCGCCAGGTCCAACTAGTGTGCCGACCACCGGGCTCACGTCTGCGAGGTGCACCTGTTGTGGGTTGAAGCGTTGCTTTACGACCTCAACCATGGATTCCCCATCTGCGCGACAGTCGACGTTAACGACGCAGGCTTCAGCCATGGATCGACCTTGAATCCGTTCCTCAACTATATCGAGCATCACCTCAAGCGCTTTCCTTCTGGTTCTTGCTTGTGAGAGCGGAGCGATCGTACCATCAATAAATTGCAGGATCGGTTTAATTTGTAGGGCTGTGCCGAAATAGCGCTTGGCGCCGCTTAGCCGGCCTCCACGATGAAGGTATTCCAGGGTGTCGACCGCAAAGAGCAAATGGACCTTGGCGCGCATCTTCTCCGCTGCAGCGACAACATCGTGAATGGGTGATCCCTCTGCCGCGGCACGTGCAGCTGCCAGGACGACAAATCCATGGGCCATCGAGCCTCCATACGTATCGATGAGGTGGATAGGAAAATCGGGGATCTCTTTGGCGGCAGCTTGCGCACAATCTAGCGTCCCGCTCATCCGGGAGGAAACAAGTGGCGCAACGATGGCATCATAAGAATCTTTGAGCTTAAGGAAGAAGGCTTCAAATTCCTTGGTTGATGGTTGCGAGGTAGTGGGTAGAGTCTTCGATCGCTTCAAGCGCTCGTAGAAGGTATCCGGTTTAATATCAACGCCGTCGCGTAAGGGCTCATCGTCCCATATTAACCAGACCGGAATGACGTGGATGTTTAGCCCTTCCATCAGTGACTCAGGGATATACGCCGAACTATCAGTGAGGATGGCAATCTTCAGATCACCCATGCAACTCTCCCCCGCTACACCATTTATCTCTATCAGCCTTCAAAGGAATTCTTAAATTCTACGATACCACAGATAAAAGGTAAAAGAATCCTGTTCCTACAGGAATGGCGGGTAGCATGGAGATTTGTCCAACCGCACTCAGTTATATGCCAGTCGATTAGCTTCATCGACTATGGCAGGTTCTATCAAGGGCTTCCAACGGGTTTCATCCCGGCTCTCTTGACATTAAATTTAACTATAAATACCCCGTTAACGGCGTTTGGAAGCTTCCGACCTTTAAGGGGAATCGATTAAAGTTCGTCGCGCAAGTACGATCAGCCGCTAGTTAGAATGGTGAAACGCTCGGCTTAAAAGGTCCCTCAACTATTCGCGTTTCCCCGACAGCCGGAAGCGTAAAGGGAACATAGGAGTTACTATCCCAATCCCACTGCAGCCAATATAATCCGCTCGCTTCCAGCTCTTCATCAAAGACGATTTTCGCCTCCCAAGGTCGACCATCGGGCGTGAGCGATTGAACCTCAACCTGCATCCCGGGAAGATCAACGACACTATCCCGTGGTATATCGTGGCCATTTTCACGGAAGAAGGCATCACCATAGCGATAGGTATAAGCAATATGCGCGATGGGGAATGGCTTGAGGTCATTCTTGAGATCAATTTGTGTTGGGATGAGAAATCCCGATTCGGGTTTAACCGTCAGAGTCCTTGAATCCAGCCTTCCGATCTCGATTTGCGTATGCGCTGGAGCCAGGATTCGCAGGTGCTCAGGTATCGGCTGGGTGCGTAGTTCACGCAACGGCAGGAGGTAAAGAGATTGGCCCGGGCTGGGCGAGTTCACCACGATCAGATCCTTGTCCTCGATCTCTTGCAGATCTCCTAAATCCATCATGGCCGGAACAGGGTCGGCGACCCAACGGACCGTGGAAGCCATGATCGGGTATACAAGGGCGTGCATGCTCAACAACATGACCGCCACTACCAGGGAAAATGTCTTCCAGCGTTGGTTGAAAAGTAAGCGATCGACTCTGTTCAGACGACCGGCGATAAATTGTGCCATAAGCGCGATGGCGCCAACACTCAGGATCATCAAGTGTCTTCCACTCGCCAAAGAGACACCACAGCTCGGGATCACCGCCAGCAGCATTGCGAGTGCCCAATAACGCGCTCTGCGGATCTGGCCGAACATGGGCATGAGCAGGATTCCCAGGATCACCAAAATCCCCGTGGCCAAGAACCAATAGCCAACCTGGCCCACCGTTGAAAACCCGGCGTAAATCACCGGATCAGGCAAAATCCACTGACCTACCAGCAGGATCGGAACCTGTTTAACAATGTTGAAAGCAAATCGCAGGGGCTCACTCAGAGGATCCAGGTAAAAACCTGAGCCCCACACTCCGTATCCCATGGAGCTGTAGATCACTCGCCACATAACGACAACGAGGATGTAAGGGATCACCCGCAGGATCCGATCTTTCCACGCTGATCGATCCAAAAAAATCATGTGCGCGGCGATGTAGGCCACGATGGCAATGCCCGCCTCGGCTGAAAAGAGCGCCATCGCCAGGCAGAGAGGACCCAGAAGGATTCCCGGAAGCCAGCCCTCGCGGGCTGATTTGTCATGCGCCCATAAGGACAGCAGCCCAAAAAATGTTGCGATAAGCTGGCTCCGAGCCGCGATCGAATAGACCGCGTTGACATGGGGAAAGTTCAAGGCGAAGAGAAGAATTGCCAATCCCGCCGCAATCGTCGAACCCATCACACGACGATAGAACAAAGCTGCGATGATGCACACGGCCAGGTACCAGAGTAGATTATGCACGTGCATGAGCATCGAGCTATCCGGCCAAAATTGGTAATCCAACCAGAATGTCAGTACTGCCAGAGGCCGGAAAAAGGCAATCTTTGTCGTTTCCAGCGTCCACCAGGGCAAGACTCCGACCGCCATTTGTGCTCTGGTGGTTTCAGGATCCAGGAAAACAAACATGCGCTTCATGGCTTCTGGCAGGGAGGAAGACAGCAGGATCGAACGATGGAAGATGTCGTCTTCAAAACCCCAGCCGCGCCATAGTGCTGGTAGGCTCAGAATGACTGCAAGCAGTAAGGCAAGAAAGATCAGATATCTATGGGTGAGAAGCTGGCGGATGTCTCTCGGAAGGTTGGAGACCGACAGCCATCGAAGGGTGAAACGTGTCGCTGGAAGAGTAGGCAACCCCCCTTCAAGCTGCTCGATTATGTCTGACCCGGCTGCAGGGGATCGCACCTGCCTCAAGAAGCGGTACCGCGTGGTTAAGTTTTTGCGAAATTGCTGGAATAGTCCCATCGTCGGTGCTTTTTTAACATTACGATCTTCAGGATCTATGGGACAAAATCCCCCAAAGCTCAATCGGCTTCAGGAGATCTCTCCCCCCCACAAAGGTTCAGCTATATACCGCTAGAACTATGGCCTATACGGAAAACTCGCTCAAAAAGTTTCAGACTCATGCACGTGATCATCCATGATCTTTGTGACCTGATCCCAATCTGTGGGCAAGGTTGATACTCTCGATAGGTTAGAGCGATGCCCTAAGCTTAATTACACGAGATCCGTGGGAAAAGTTGCATCCAATTAAAAAAATAGCGAATGTTCGCGGGGGCATGATTGCAAGATAAGCCACGGAAGTGAACAAGATGGAACCCGGTTGGACCTAAACCACCGACACACATGTGTCTCCCCAATAGACATAATGAGCATGAGAATTTCTAGCGCAAGTGGACCATAAGACCCTCACAGAAAGCTATCAGCCAAGCTGGCTGGCTTGATTGATTCTATCGACCGAGAGACTCAGCAACTCTACCTGGCGTTTCAAGGTACAGCCTTTACATGCGATTTCCAAGCAACACCTAGCGCGTCCATCGAATCGATTACGCCCTTTGAATCTTCCTAGATGCTCAAGGCCATCCACCTGATCCCCTGGTCCTCTTGC
>JBFFQB010000132.1:0-6975 GCA_041573795.1 Anaerolineales bacterium | reverse complement strand
TGTGCAAGTTAGCTCTGATGGAGCTTTTCTGTGCATCCACGACCCAACACTTGAGCGGACAACCGATGGCGTCGGCTATGTATCAGCGCAGTCCTTTGAGCAACTACGCTCCTATAATGCCGCTGCAGCATGGCCCAATCTTCCACACGAACCCATCCCTGAAGCCCGGGTTGCGCTATACCGCTTAGTAGGATGTGACGCTCTGCTGAGCGATCACCCCGGTCAGACCGCACAAGCTTTAGGGCGACGTCCCCAATGAAGGCGATTTTGGGGATATCCCCGCTTATGTATGGGTCAGATTGGATCAAGGATGTTGCAAGGTGAATGAGAATGGTTGACAGCTTTAAGTACCTGCCACGAATCGTTGCGACCTTCTACAAGATGAATGAGCGCCAACCCCTTCATCCGATACCCTGGACGCCTATGCCCAGACCGGTAAGTAAATCTAAATTCGGATTACTCACCTCTGGCGGGCTTTTTTTGAAGGACGTGCAGGAACCATTCGATCTCGCGCGGGAGCAAGCGGAGCCCACTTGGGGTGATCCCAGCTATCGTGTCATTCCTGTAGAGGTAGCTCAGGATGATATCGGTGTCAGTCACCTACACTTGAATACACACGATATTGAAGCAGACTTCAACATCCTTCTCCCTATCCATCGAATGCAGGAGCAGGTTGATGCTGGGAAAATTGGTGCCCTTGCCGAGGAACACTACGCCTTTATGGGTTATCAAGGCTACCCACCCGATGTCCGTGGATGGGAAAAAGTCCAGGGACCACAAGTTGCACGAGCATTCCTAAATGAAGGGGTTCATTGCGTGCTCCTCACCCCGGCTTGACCGGATTGTGCCCTCAACGTGCCCGTGTTGGCCCGCACCCTGGAATCAGCTGGGTTGAGCACCCTTCTCATCACCCCAATGCCCTATTGGGCGGAGAAAATCGGAACCCCACGTACACTTGCTGTCGAATTCCCTTTCGGGCACGCCTTCGGGCAGCCCGGTGATAAGGCCATGCAGCGTACAATTTTAGAAGAGGCATTACATGTTTTGGAGAGCATCGATAAACCTGGGACGGTTGTGCACTCCGAGCAAGTTTGGCCTGGGAGTGTAAAAGAGGCGATCCGGCGCTGGCAGCCCGCAAAGCCTTCACCGATCATTGCTAAATTATCACCAAAGTTCCGGGATATACTACGGCAAAACCGCAAGTCGTGAGGTGGACAAGTAAACGATTTGCGTGTCACTTGGGCCTACTGCGGTGTTATTTATATATGCTCCAATGAACGCATATCTGTATCTCAGGTGTGAACCCTGGGCTGGAATCCGAGCCACTAGGCAAACCTGCTAAGAGCTAAAACAACAAATTGAGAAACCACAATCCCATTCTTGAAGTTTTAGAACAAACTAGCCGTACATTTTACTTGCCGATCATCAGACTTCCGAAGGGGCTACAAGATGCCGTAGCCTCTGCGTATTTATGCATGCGGGCGATTGATGAGATCGAAGACCATCCCGATATTGACGCACAGAAGAAATCCGCTCTGCTGCAAGCCATTAGCCTGGCCTTACAGGGACAGCATTCCACTGAACACTTTCGACAACAGGACCTCAGCGAAGCATTCCAGGACTTTGTTGGAGTCCTCCCGGAGGTGACCGTGCGACTGGGAGAATGGATCGTACATGCACCCAGCGTTATCGCCCCCCGCATCTGGGACGCGACTGCTGCGATGGCCGAGCGTATGGCAATCTGGGCCCAGCGCGGCTGGTCCATAATAACGGAAGCTGATCTTGATCGCTATACCTTCAGTGTTGCCGGCTCCGTAGGACTCTTGCTCTGTGACATTTGGAGCTGGTTTGAAGGTCTTCAACCTGAGCGCAGCCACGCGATCTCCTTCGGGCGGGGGCTGCAAGCAGTAAACATTCTTCGCAATCGCGAAGAAGATCTTGCTCGTGGCGTGGACTTTTACCCCAACGGCTGGGATGATCAGGATATGGAGAACTATGCCCGCACAAGATTGCTGTCTGCGGAAAGCTACAACCACGCACTTCCCAATCTCTACCACCGTTTTATTGCCATCCCGCATGCCCTCGCCATCGCCACTCTCGATGCACGCAATCAGGGAAAGCAGAAACTCTCTCGCGCTGACGTGATTAAGATCGTTACTGCCACGGAACAAGTCCCCTAACTCAGGCTACTACCCTCACCTTGATGCGTCATCAGCTTTATGCAGCTGCGCAGAAATACTGGACTTTCTCCACACGCTGACATATATTGAAAATGTAGCCTATCCTGGAGGAGGATATAGACATGGACCGAATTCGACGTGAGTTCACGACGCTTGCGATCGTAATGATTCCGGTCGCGATTGCCATCAATATCGCAATTGGTCAACTCGTCCTGGCATTGAAAGTGCCCCTCTACCTCGACTCCATCGGAACAGTTCTTGTGGGTGTGCTCATCGGCCCATGGGCAGGTGCGCTGACAGGATTCCTGAGCAATGTCGTCTGGACCGTGACAGGGTTGTTCCCGCAGGCGATTGCATGGGCCGGGGTTGGTGCGATCATCGGTGCCCTCGCAGGCGCCTTCCGCACTGGCGACTGGATGAAGGTCTGGTGGAAATCCGTTGTCGCCGGGCTTATCACCGGGATCATCGCGGCCATTCTCTCTGCGCCAATTGCAGCCTATGTCTTTGGTGGAGTTGCCGGTAGCGGCACCGACGCATTGGTCGCCATGTTCCGTGCCGCTGGGCTTGACATGCTTGGCGCAAATATGGCGCAAGGAGTCGTCTCAGATCCAATTGACAAAGCGGCCACATTCTTGATCATCTGGGCGATTTTGCTTGCTCTTCCCCAGAGGTTTAAGGATCGGTTTTAAACCGATAGCAAGCCTAATTCAATATCACAAACATCGAATCATCAGGCGGTTGTTCAACCCTGACCGCCTGATTGGATTCGATGTGTTGATAAAAGCAACTTCTAATGCAGCAAACCACACTGTACACATCCACAGATAGCCCGCTTCACAGCGCCCACCCCCTCACGAAGATGATGTTGACCCTGGCAGTACTGGTAACAACAGCAGTCCTGCCCGATTTCATATGGGTGCTGGCTGTATACCTCTTTATGCTCATACCGCTGGCTGCGCTAGGGCGGGTCCTTGGGAAATTCTTGCGTATCAGCCTCATGCTGATCTGGCCATTTGTGCTCTCACTCTTAATTATTCAAGGACTTTTTACACCAGGCACGAAAATTCTGATTGCATGGGGACCAATCTCAGTCAAGCAAGAGGGATTGATGTTAGCCACAAGCTACAGCTCTCGTTTATTGACCTGGTTAGGGGGAATCACCCTGTTGATGCTGATCACGCGCCCAGATCGGCTAATGCTGGCATTGACCGACCTAGGCTTGCCAAGGCAAATTGCCTATATCGTCCTAAGCGCATTACAGATCATCCCGCGCTTTCAAACCCGGGCACAGGTTATCCTTGATGCTCAGCGTTCACGTGGTCTCGAAACTGAAGGTCATTTGTTTCACCGCTTGCGTATGTTGCTGCCCCTCACGGCCCCACTGATTCTAAGCAGCCTCCTGGAACTCGACGAGCGTGCGATTGCACTGGAAGCACGCGGCTTTAGCCGCAAAGGCATTCGGACAAGTTTCGTTCAGCTGCAGGATTCACCGCTGCAGAAATTACTGCGTTGGATCCTTTTCCTTCTAAGCCTGCTCGTGATATTGATGCGCTTTGTCGGCTGGATCACATAAATGATTTCGATTAAGTCTTTTACGTTCCGATACCGAGGAGCGACGGAACCTGCGCTGGAGAACATCGATCTGGAAATCCCGCGCGGGCAATTCTGCGCAATCATTGGCGCCAATGGATCGGGGAAATCAACCTTATGCTTCGCTTTAAGCGGCATCATTCCTCATCATTTTGCAGGTGAGTATAGCGGCATTGTTCGCATCGCCGGTCGCGAGTTAGTCAAAATGGAATTAGGCCAGATGGCCGGATTGGTCGGGCTCGTCTTTCAGAATCCCTTCAATCAGATTACCGGAGCTCGGTATACGGTGGAGGAGGAGATCGCCTTCGGGTTAGAAAATTTGGGGATCCCACAGGATGAGATGAGCGCCAGGATAGCGTTGGCTCTGCAGCAAGCAGGTCTGGTCCAAGAAGCACATCGTTCCCCGTATGCCCTCTCCGGGGGGCAACAGCAGCGGCTGGCAATCGCTTCGATTTTAGCCATCCAGCCCGATATACTCATCCTTGATGAGCCAACATCGCAGTTAGATCCTGTGGGCACACGCGAAGTGTTTGAATTGCTCGCCCGCCTGGGAGTCTCCCAGCGGAAAACGATTGTGCTGGTTGAACACAAACTTGAGCTTGCCGCTCAATTTGCTGATCGCGTTGTCCACTTGAACCACGGCCGGATCATTGCGGACGGAAAGCCTCAGGAGGTCCTGGGAAATCCCCGATTGCGCCTGCAGGGAGTCCAACCTACTCGCTTTACCCTGGCCGCCGCGCTCTCGCAGGAACAAGCTCAACTCCCATCCGATCGCACTCTACCCGTCACCCTTGAGCAGGCCATTGGTTTTTTTCGATGAATATCCAGATCCACAATGTACATTTTACCTACCCCGGAAACGTGCAGGCCCTACGCGGGATTGACCTGACGATCCCTTCCGGCGAAATCATTGCCTGGATTGGCGAGAATGGTGCTGGGAAGACGACTATGGCCAAGCTAGTCAACGGCCTGCTTAAGCCAACCGCAGGTCAGGTCCTTGTCGGTGAGCGTGACACCCAGACGGCCTCTACAGCTAGCCTCGCACGGCTGGTCGGATATGCCTTCCAAAACCCAGATGAACAACTTTTTTTAAATAGCGTCTGGAAAGAAGTCGCGTTTGGCCCTGGCAACATCCTTGACGATCCCGATGAGGTGACCCGTAGAACACGCGCAGCACTTGAGCTAACTCAATTGAGCCATAAGGCTGAGATGCACCCCTATGATCTCTTGCCATCGGAGAGAAAACTTCTCGGGCTTGCTTCGATCCTCTCCATGCAGAGCCCAGTTATGATCCTGGACGAACCCACGATGGGTTTGGACTATTGCGGCCTTCAGATCATGAGCAACATTATCCTCCGGGCGAGGGAGGCCCGTCGGACGATCGTTTTAATCTCGCATGACATGGATTTTTGCCTCGAGCACGCTGAACGTTTCATCGTGTTTTCCGGTGGGCGCATCCTCAGGGCAGGATCAGCCGCAGCGGTATTTGACGATGTACACTTATTAGAGCAGGCAGGCCTGGAAGAGCCTCAAATCGTCCGCCTGGCAAAAGCCTCAGGATATACCCCCATCCCTAAAGACCCTGCGGAATTTGTCGCGACCTACCTCGAACGGAGATAATAGCGCTGATGTTAACAATCCTCGGTGACCTTATCGCTGACTTCAGTCTACGCATCGAAAAATTTCCTATTCACGCGAGTTCAATGCACCGTGCCAGGTATATGGAATTGGGACCGGGTGGTGCAACCAATGTCGCTATCACGGCTTCAAGATTAGGTTTAGCGGTGGCCTGTATGGGAGAAGTGGGTGATGACCTCTTCGGTCGGGTGGTGTTCGAAGGGCTTGAGCGGGAGGGCGTCGATGTTTCTGGGGTGCTTGTCAGCCCTAATACGGACACCCCCGTAGCCGGAGTAATTGTCGATCGTAACGCCCAGCCAGCCTATGTCGGCCACCAGGGTGAGCTACAACACCACCAACTGACGGACCAATGGAAGCAGCAGATTCGCAAGTCAACCTTCTTTTTCACGGAAGGATGGATTGATCACCCCGCCATGGCGCAAGTCAATACCGAAGCGCTGCGGCTCGCCAACCAAGAAGATGTGACAACATTCTTCGACCCTGGGCCGGGAAATCCGCAGCTCGACCGAGAGTGGATCAATGATGCCATTCCCTTCACCAAGGTGTTGCTGCTTACTGAGGATGAAGCCCAGCAGCTTACCGGGATCGATGATCCCGTCCCTTCCGCCCAATCCTTGCTTGAGCGGGGGCCAGAACTCGTTGTGGTGAAACGCGGCGCCGCTGGTTGTTTGCTCTTACATGGATCTGAAGTCCGCATTGCTCCGGGATATCCCGTCGCCGCCCGCGACACGACCGGGGCTGGCGACAGTCTTGACGCGGCCGTGATCTACGGTTACAAGCGGGGGCTGGACCTAGAAGATCTGGGCACATTGGCAAATGCCGTTGGGGCAGCCAAGGTGCAAAAGCTGGGCACTGGCCACAATATGCCTACTGTGGAGGAAATCCGCCAGGTCCTCGGTCGCTTCGGGAAAGAAATTGACCACCTCTGTCCCTTACCTGAAGACCGAAAATAAGCTTCTCCAAGCACGCCCTTGGTGCGATCGATCGGAATTTACATCGAGGCAGATGACCTGCAAGCCGATATGAGCTGGCGAGCCATCAGCGTTCCGATTTCCACCCCGAGCCATCAGCGTTGAGGGAATTAATAGAGAGGTTGAGAGCGGGTGGTTAGAAATCGCTTAAGGCGTCTCGCGCGTCAATAGCCCGCCCAAAGAAGAATCCGAAGAAGGCGCCAATAACCGTCACGGCAACCCCCACGATATCAACCCATGGCCCGTCGAAGACGTAAGGCAGAATCAGGAAAATCAGGAGCCCGATCGCCATGCCGATGAGGGTTCCCGTGATCATTTTAGGTATATCCCCAAAGATTGCACCCAGGGAGAATTTCTCTACCCGGCTGCTCCTCTTCTTGGCGATCTGGCGCTGCACCCGTTTCTGCTCGACAGATGGATCACGCAGATGTAATTGCCGATCACGGATCTTGCGGATACGTTCCAGTTCATCATTTTGGCTCATATCAATCCCGCCAGGCAATATTCTTCCTTGCCAAGAGTCCTGCGCTGGAAGTAAGGTACCTACAGCTACCCCCATTCTAGAGTAGCCAACGATGCAAGACAACCCCTGGGTC
>JBFFQB010000131.1:0-7054 GCA_041573795.1 Anaerolineales bacterium | reverse complement strand
GTCCAATTGAAATTTGCAGGACAGGATGGGATAGGGCTTCAGTGGCTCTGGCATTTGATCCGTTTCGCCCTATTCCGGGGCAATCGGAGAGGGCAAGAGCCTCTTCGCGGGCGAGAAATGGGCATGGGTTGGTCTCAGAGGAGACCAAAAAAATCCAGGGCTACCCAAAGGTAGCCCTGGAAAATTTGGACAACTACTTGATCTTGAGAATTGAAGCTACTGCCCAAGCGCTTCCAGACCCGCTTCGATCAGCGCTTTGGTGTAGGCCGGGTTGTGGACGCCCAGGCTTTCATCCTCATGGGCGATGTAGATCCAGTTCCACAGTGCGGCGGCCTGCGCTTCAGGCACCTGGGTCACCGTCGGGTGGCCTTCTTCATCCAGCCAGCCCAGGGCGATCAGGCCTGCTTCGAGCTCATCCAATCCCGCCTGAACCTCGGTCTGCACGCCGTTGATGTCGAAATCTTCGGCATCGGCGTGACAGGCCTGGCAGGTTTCCACTTCGGGTTCGAAGCTGTGGTTGGCACCCTCGCCCATGTGGCAGGCCACGCAGGTGTCTTCGACCATCTGGTAGTGGGCGCTGGGGCTGCCTTCGACGTCACCGGCGCCGGCGAGGCCCATCAGCATGGCGGTTTCCGTGCCGTGATGGGGGCCCCAGTGGGTGCTGGTGACCTCGATGAAGCCGTCGACGGCATCGGCGATGACGCGCCGCGGCTGATGGCATTGGCCACACAGGTTACCCTCGCCGCCATCGAAGGTGACCCCTTCGAAGGCGAAGAGCTCAACCGGCTCGGTGGTTTCGAGGGCGAAATCAGCGGCGGTGTAGGTGGTATGGATCTGGTGGCAGGCGCGGCAGTCCTGGCGGGTGGGGTTGGGATCACCGGCTTCGACCTCGCCGGGGTTCAATCCTGCTGCCACGCGCTCGCTGAAGACGCCGCCGGAGTGGCAGCCAGCACAGGATCCTCTGCCGCCGGCATATGCTGCTGCGGTGCCCATACCATGGAGGGATTCCTCCCAGGCTGTGCGCTTGCCGGTAATCAGCGTGCTGTCGTTGTGGCATTCGGTGCAGGTCAGATCAGTGGTCGACGCCGCAGGGCCAGCAGGGCCGGCGGGACCGGCAGGGCCGGCGGGACCGGCAGGACCCGGCTCACCGGCTGAGCCGGCGCATGCAGCCAACACCAGGGCAAGCATGCCAAGCAGGCCGATCAATACGATTTTTCTATAATGCATGGTGTACATTCTCCTCAAAATGTAGTTTACCCATACGTCTTTCCGTTCGTTGTTTTCTCTTATCTCTCCTCGTACCCTCCTTTCTACCAACCAGGCTGTTTTTAAACAAGATCAAAAGTGTTGAAGGCGCTCGAGCAACCCACAACGTCCTTTCGATCGGTCGGTCTATTCTTTAACTTGCAGGACAATCCTTCTGAAACAAGCCGCGCCAGATGATTCCTTGATCACCCGCCGGCATTCAGACCCCCATACTATGACCGAGGGTTCTTTTACAGGCAATGGTATTTAAATAACACCCACGCGGGTAGGCAGTGACACCCATTTTAGCCACCCTATAGGGTAGGGTCAAGTTAGTTTTGTCATGTATCTGGGGTTTTGGGGAGGTTATTTGTGCCCGGTGTTGGAAGGTAACAGACCGCTGCGGAAGGCATGCGCGACCGCCTCGGTGCGGTTTTGTACCCCGAGCTTTTGGAAGATGTTTTTAAGATGGTATTTGACTGTGTTTTCGCTGATCAGCAACTCCTGGGCGATCGCCAGATTGGATAGGCCTCCTTGCACCAGGCTCAACAGCTCGACCTCGCGCGGCGTAAGAGATACCAATGGGTCCTGGCGCTCTTCAGCCGCGTGGGCCAGGCCAGCCATCAGTTTAGCAGTCATCTTACGGGTCATGGCAGCCTCACCTCGTTGCAAACCATCCAAAAGGTCTAAGAACTCGTCGGCATCGAGGCTCTTAAGCAGGAAACCATTGGCGCCGGCGCGAATAGCCTCATCCAGATCTTTCTCATCATCTGATACGGTGAGGATCACCAACTTACTCTCCGGTAGGTCCTGACGCAATTGCCGCAAAGCTTCAAGACCATTCAGCGTAGGCATGGTGATATCCAACAACACGATCTCAGGTTGCAGTTCGACGGCGACCTTCACCGCTTGTTCGCCGTTCTCGACCTGTGCAACGACCTCATAACCGGCAGCTTCCAGCAGGCTTACCAGGCCATCCCGGAAGAGGGCGTGATCATCTGCGACGAGGACGCGCACAGTCATTCTCTCCCCGGGGGGATGCGCACGACAATTTCCGTGCCTTGATCGAGGTGGGTGACGATATCGAGCGTCGCGCCCATAGCGGCGGCGCGATCATGCATATTGACAATTCCCTGTGAGAAGGTATCCGCAGAAGGCTCGGGGCGAAGTTGAAATCCAGCCCCGTCGTCACGGATGCGGAGCTCAATATAGCCGTTGATTCGCCGCAGCGTGATGTGAGCCTGTTTTGCCCCTGAGTGTTTGTGAATATTAGAGAGCGCCTCCTGGGTGATGCGCAGCAAATGCAATTCTCGCTCAGGGGATAGACTAATCTCTTCATCGGTTGAAGGTAAATCGGATTGAACCTCGATCCCAGTTAACTCGTTGAATTTGCGCAGGAAGGAAGCCACGGCGGCTCTGAGACTTTCATCTTCTTTACTTGTGGCGCGCAAACCAAGAATGCTGGTGCGCATCTCAAGCATGGCTTCTTGTGATGCGAGTGATAACTGGTCGAGTTGCTCAAGCGCTTTTTCACTTTTGTCACGCTTTAAGTTAAGCCGGATGGCGTTAGATTTTGTATTCACGTAACCGATGAGCTGCGCCACACCATCGTGCATCTCGCGGGCGATCCGTTCTCGCTCTTCAAGCATAGCCTGGTAGCGTGACTTAAGCAGATTCTCCCGCTCCTTAAAATAGCCTTCTAGGTCGTCTGCCATGCGATTGACATTCTGCTTTAGCATGTCGATTTCATCATGTGGTACATCATGGGTTGGAAGGCGAACCGAAAAGTCGCCCGATGCAAGGGCGGCAAGCGGCGCTTGCAGGTGCTCAATGCGTTGAACGATCAAGCGCTGCATGAGGACGTATACGCCCACCGTGATGAGCAAGGTAAAGCCAAGCGATATAGCAACGTCGGTCATCAAATCACTTATTAGCCTCGCCTGCGTTTCCACCATGGAGACATCGATCAGGAGCATCCCCAGGTGGATGGAGGCTTCATGACAGGATTGACAATCAGGCTCATTATCGATGGGGGTCGATATTCGCAGGGTGCTGGCCTGAGTCTGCAGAATCGTGGTCTGGGTTCGCCTTTGGGGAGGGTTTGCATGGCACTCGAAACACCCCAGGTCCGTTTGTTGAAATTGGAGTGCTCCCTGCCTCTCAGCGCTGTCTCCGAAGACCTCTCCATTTAGTCCGACAAGGAAAATACGCTGGATGTCTTCCGCATGGCCTATATCGCGCAGGATTATATTCAGGCTGGTGTCATCCTGTTCTATCAGAGCATGACGCAAACTACCCAGGGTAGCCTCACCTATCTGGGTTGCGGTCAAGAAGGTCTGCTGTTCAAGGAGGTTGCGTTCCCGCGTATAGTGAATCCAGGAGAGGGCGATGAGCAAGAGCAATAGAGGGAGAGCGATGCCCAAGGCAACGCGAAGCCTAAGGCTTTGAGGGAATCTGTACATACGATGTTTCCCTGATTGCTCCATGGTTGCCATCCTGCACTCTGCAAAGGGAGTGTGGGGCTTGATCGATTTCCTGTTTTTCCCTCGATTACTCGGGTGAGGTGGAAAGATCCATACCACCTCACCCGAGTCTCGTTCAGATTAATTGTCGAGCGCTCCAGCGTTGATCCAGTTGATGATCAATTGGATGTCCTCCGGTGATAGGCGACCGCCAGGGGGCATGATCGTTCCGTAGGTTTGTGTTCCCAGGACCTTCTGACCCAGAATGCTGCCCTCGCCATCGCCGGGGATCACAACCGGTGCGTTGTTTCCCGAGTTGATCACCGCCTCGTAAGTTGATCCATCCCATCCTCCCAGAGCACCATGGCAGGCGACACAGGAGCGGTTGAACATCGGTTGGATATCACCCGAGAAGGAGGGTGTAGCACTTACTTCAACCCCCTCTGCTCCTTCCAGCGAAAGTGTGCGGATATAAGCCACTAATTCAACGATCTGGTCGGAGTTAAGGATGCTGCCCCAGGCGATCATTGAAGTCGCCGGATGGCCTTCGCTGATTGCGCTGAACAGCTCTGTATCTGAATTCGCTTCTTGGAATTCAGACGTATTCAATGCCGAACCTACCTCACCCTGACCGGCATCCCCATGACACTGGGCACATAAGTTGGTGTAGACCTCAGCGCCCGACTCTGAAATAGGGCCACCGCTAACCTCTGGGGGTAATTCCACCGGCGGGTTATCTTCCCAGGCGCGGATATAGGCGACGATCGCCTCGACTTGTGTGGCATCTAGGGGACCACCAAAATTCGTCCCAAAGGGTGACATTCCGAAGTTGGGCTGTCCCTGGGAGATAATGGCTTGTAAGGTTAGATCATCCCGCGTGCGTAAGTACTCAGAAGAGCTGATCGGCGCGATCACATCCCCCTGTCGGGCAGGATTGATTCCCCCTTCCCCGAAATCTCCATGGCAGGAGGCACAGTATTGCCCATAAAGCACCAAACCCTGTTCGGTTGAAGTGCCCCTTGCGGTGCTGAGTGTGTAGGCTACAAGGGCGTCAAGCTGTTCCGTGGTGAGGATATCTCCCCACACCGGCATGACCTCATGCGATCCTCCCATGGCGATCAGCTCGCGCGCCTCTTCAACGCTTGCACTGCGAGGGATGCGTTCACCGTGACATTCTACGCAAAACTGACGGTACAGACTCTCTTGCTCAGGTTGGCTGAGCGGATCAAACACAAACGCGGCTAAATTGTTAAGTTCCGTCTCGCTCAACATTTCGCGCCAGGGAGGCATAGCGAGGTGCAGGCCCCCGGCACTGATCACCTGGCGCAACTCTTCATCGTTTCCGGCAAAGGCGACCGCACTACCATGGCAGGCAGAGCAATTGACAGCGAAGAGACGTTGTCCATCGGGAGCCAGGAAGAAGTTGAGCAGGGTGGAGCGCTGTTCAGAGGAGAGCACAACACCCCAATCAGGTACGTCGAGGTCTGCATGTGCACTGAAGGAAGGCGTCGCTTCAATTGCATCGCGCAGGGATAGCGGATCGGTGGCTACGAGATCTTCTATGGCATGACACTCGCTGCAATTCTGTGAAAAGAGTGCGCTGCCCCCCGGAGCGAGGATAAATCCAGCCAGTGCATCGATCTCATCACTGGTTAGATCGCCACTCCAGGCGGGCATCCCCTCCTCGTGTTGGCCTTGTGCGATGATGGAATGGAGATTGGTGTCCTCGGCCACAACGATGGTAGGCCCATGGCAGCCAGCGCAATTTTCTGTGTAAAGGATGGCAGTAGGATCCCCACCCTGGGCTTGGGCTGGAGGCGGAGCCTCGCGGATCGACTGGACGGTGAGGCCAACCACTCCGATCACCCCCACCAGGGTCACAGCCATGATCCATTTGCGGTTCCAGAAGTGTCGCTTGACGCCGCGATCGATGAAGGGTAGCAGCAGCAAGAAGAGCACCGCCAAAGTGGGAATGACGATGACCCCGATGACTTCCAGGCTTCCGGGGAAGTATTTCAGCATCTGGAATAAAAAGAGGAAATACCACTCCGGGCGAGGAGTGTAGTTGGTGTCTCCAGGATCAGCACGCGGCTCAAGCGGAGCGCCAATGAAGTAGGCCAGGGCAATCAAGCCCAAGAAGACCAACAGCGCGACGATCGCATCTTTTGCCAAGAGATCAGGGAAGAAAAGAACGCCTTTTTCCTTCTCTTTCTTATACTGCTCCTGAATGGCTCGCTTCTGTCCCTCATCCATCAACTATTCCTCCTCCCGCTTGGGTACGTTGCTAATACCAAGGCGGATGACGAGATAGAGATGGATGCCGAGGAAGACGAGCAATGCAGCAGGAAGGAACCAAACGTGAACCCCAAAGAAACGGGCAAGGGTTACCGCAGTAAGCTCCTCCCCGCCACGCATGATCCTTAAGATCCAATCGCCGACTAAGGGTGTTACCTCGGCAATGCGCGTGCCGACCGTTGTTGCCCAATAGGCCTTCTGGTCCCAGGGTAACAAGTAACCCGTGAAACCAAAACCTAGGACCAGCACCAGTAAGCCGACACCGCTAAACCAGGTGACCTCGCGTGGGTATTTATAAGCACCATAGAAAATCACACGTAGCATATGCAGCACAGTCAAGAGCACCATTGCGCTGGCGCCCCAGTGGTGCAGACCGCGAATGAGCCACCCCGCTGGAACCTGCGTGGTGATATATTGCACACTATCGTAGGCTTGATCTGGGGTGGGTACATAGTAAATGGTGAGCAGGATCCCTGTGATCATCTGGTTGAGGCCAACGAACAACGTGGCACTTCCGAGGGTATAGAACCAGTTTACTTTAGGGACCTTGCGCTCAAAGATCGTTTCCCATACAGACCGCCATCCAATTCTTTCATCCAACCAATTGCCGACACGTGTTGCCATCTCAAGCTCCCCTCATGAAGATCTGGCCGTCCTCAACCTTGACTTCAAAGCGATCGAGTGCGCGGGGGACTGGACCAGAAACGACTTCCCCCAGCTGGTTGAAGACACCGTTGTGACAAGGACAGAAGAACTGAGAACGATCCTCGATCCAACGAACACGGCATCCAAGGTGGGTGCAGATATTGGACATGGCAGTAAACTCGCGACCATCCCGCGTGATCACGTAAACCGATAGTTCTTCCTGATTGACGATCCACCCGGTCTGACGCTCGATTGTCGTCTTGAATAGAGTGGGAACTCCCAGTTCGATCTTATTGCTTAATCCCAGCGGAATCCATTCGTCACTGGCTTCTTCCACCAGGGCTGGTCCGATGATGTAAGCCAGGGCAGGGAGAGTAAACCCGGCGCCGATTAGTGCACCGATGGCC
>JBFFQB010000130.1:0-7073 GCA_041573795.1 Anaerolineales bacterium | reverse complement strand
GCACAGGAACACAAGATGATTCCAACGAGAGCGAAAGATAGGGTGATGTATGGCCATCTCATAGGTAATGCTCCTTAGATAATGACTGCTTTCAGCATAATGGAATTCCCGCATCGATGTTTGTTGGAATGTGCTTCACATAATACAGGTCCCATGGCTACACTTCAATAGAACAGACGAGCGGCCTGAAAATGCCATGACGCCGCCAAAAGTAAATGGGGCAAGCTGCGGGAACGGGGTACACATGGTAGCTGCATGCATGAGAATACAAACTTGGTGAGATCAATCTTCTCGCCGGTGAACGGATACAATCCGTTGCAGAGGTCCAATTCAAAGCGCAAGTGCTGGATGGGCTTCCGACAGAGGCTGCCGAGTTTACCATCTCGCCCTCGAGGGTTCGCGTATTCAATGAAACTGGTTCTCGCACCTTCCGCACGTCGACGAGTGAGGATCAGAAAAACCCCTGATGAACTGCTCATCCTCGTGCAGCCACAAATCCTGCAAATCGGGGAGTAAGGTCGCACAGAATCAGGCGGTGTTCTTAATTA
The DNA here is from genome assembly GCA_041573795.1 of Anaerolineales bacterium. GTDB lineage: Bacteria > Chloroflexota > Anaerolineae > Anaerolineales > E44-bin32 > E44-bin32. The sequence goes on along the minus strand of JBFFQB010000130.1, from coordinate 6,525 downwards.
TTGTGAGCGGTGGCCATCGACCACCGCTTTTGATTTTGACTAGCAGCATGTAATGTCTATCGATACAATAGGGCCAAGTCGATCTCTGCGGGGGGATCATGACATATGCACCGGAAACAGAAGCACAGCTCCGTAAACTCTTCAGAGGTTTCAACCGTTTCATGCTTTCACTCTGGCGCCTAGGTTTAGGAGGCTATGGAAATCCGTCGAAATTCGGTGGAGCGGTGATGGTGATCAAACATCGGGGTCGGAAATCAGGCTTGATTCGCTACGCGCCTGTTAATTTCGCCGAGATTGATGGCGATATCTACTGCACCGCCGGATTCGGTGAGAAGACTCATTGGTACCAAAACCTTCTGGCGGATCCAGAAGTTGAATTATGGCTGCCAGACAGCCGATGGGAGGGTCTTGCCGAGGAAGTCAGTGATGTTGAAAACCGGGTCGAGATCTTGCGGGCGGTGCTCGTTGCTAGTGGATTTGCCGGTCCACTGTTTGGGTACAACCCACGTCGCATGAGTGACGAACAAATCGATGCGCTGATCGGGCCTTATCGGCTGATGCGCATTCGGCGCACTGCACCGCTAACGGGCCCTGGTGGACCCGGGGACCTGGCCTGGGTTTGGCCGTTAGCGACATTTGTTTTACTGAGGTTGCTATTTCGAAGGCGTAGAGCAAGGAAAAGTAAGTCGATCTCTTAGAAGCGAGCAAGTTGAGACCCAGAAAATGGTGTTGGTGCTTCGCTGCTTACCTGGCGATATGGCCGCATCGTCCCCGCAAATGAAGGACCCTGATCCTTTCCGCTACCTCATCTGATCGATTTCATATCGCCCGGGAGAGGAAAAAGCCCCTGTATAATGTCTCATAGGCTCTTGACGCATGGATAACCCAAGAGAGGGGCATAATTGACCAGCGACGATTTTCGGCATCTGTTTTTTGATACCCCGGATATGCTCTGCATCCTCAACGAGCATGCTGTGATCCTGCACGCCAACCCTGCCTTGCAGGAGAAACTAGGATGGCGATTGGAGCAACTTGATGGCCATCCATTTTCCAAATTTGTCCATCCTGAGGATCTTGAAACCACACAGCATGAGATCGCCATTCTTCAATCGCACAGACAGAACATCCGTTTTCTGAACCGCTTCTTGCGGGCTGATGGCTCTTACCAGGCGCTGGCTTGGAGCATGTTCCATTCGCGTGATTCCGACCTTTTTTATGGGCGGGCAAGGGATATCACCATCCAGGAGCATCATGAGGAGGATTTCCGCCTGGTGTTTGAAGCCTCGCCAGTGCCGATGGTGCTTGTGCGGCAGGATGGAGCTGTCTACATGGTGAACCGAGGCGCAGAGAAGCTCTTTGGTTATCCCCAGGAAGAGCTAATCGGCCACCCTGTCGAGCAGCTTGTGCCAAGGCGTTATCACGACTCTCATCGCTTGGATCGCGCCAGGTATAACAGCGAGCCCGTGTCGCGCCCTATGGGGGAAGGTCGCCGGTTAATTGCAATTAACAAAGGTGGTCAAGAAGTCAAAGTCGAAATAGGGCTGACGCCCATCGAGTTGCGTGGGGAGGAGTTTGTTCTGGCCACCATCATCGATCTTTCTTCCGTGGAGCAATCGGAAAGTAGTTTCCAACGCATGCAGGAAGATTTGCAGCGAGCAAATGCTCGCCTGGCCAACCTTGCCATGACGGATAAGTTGACCGGTTTGCGTAACCGCATGGTTTTCGACGAACAGCTCTCGGTCCATTTAAAGCTCATGCGAAGGATGTATAGCGCCTTATCGCTGCTGATGATTGATATCGATCATTTCAAGCTTTATAACGATGATTTTGGTCACCCGGCAGGCGATGAGGTCTTGAGAGCTGTGGCTGACATCCTCGTCAAGAATTGCCGCATCAGCGATGTTGTCACCCGCTATGGTGGTGAAGAATTTGCCATCATTTTGCCCGACACCAGGCACGAAGGGGCTTTCAATGTAGGGGAGAAGGTCCGTGAAGCAGTCCAGGACAACCCCTGGGAGGGACGACCGATCACCGTAAGCGTCGGTGCGGCTACGTTGACATTCCGCAAGGGCACAGTAGAGTTCCGTGTAAATGATGCCGCTACCTTGCTATCACAAGCGGACCAAGCACTCTACCATTCGAAGCAGAGCGGTCGCAATCAAACCCAGCACTTCACCAAGTTGGCGCAAGCATCTTCTTCCTAACAACGTAATCTCGCGAGGCTTGACCTAATGGATTTGGTGGCGATACACCAGGTGCTCCATCAGGTAACTCAAACCGCGTAAGAACTGCTGCAACCCAGGGATTATGCCTCTCCCCCGGTGATTTTCTTTTCAGACTGCGTGCGTCCGTCTTCCTTGGCCGCCCAGAGCAACATTGCGATGGATGCGACGATAAGCAGCGTGATAAACCCCCCGAAGATGAAGAGTACGGTATTCGTCATCTTACTGCCTGCCGTTGAAAATCATCGTGCCGAGGGATAGGATCGATGGCACCCAGAGCCCTACAAATATTCCCTGCTCACGTGTACCGGCGAGAAAGAAGAGATAAACCGATAGCAGGAATGAGAGCAATGCTGCAAGGTAGATGAGTGATTTGCTTAACTGTACTTTGGACATCTGGTTCTCCTATACTATGGGATCAAACAGGGTGTGATTGTTTAGAGATCAAGCGCACCGCTATGCCCCTGCTGGTAATGAGACACGATTGCATCAACAACCTCTTCTGGAGGCTTGGCGTTTTTTGGTAGTCGAAAGGGGGCGTTCTCCCAGAAAGGTGTATCGACTGCGCCGGGACGAAGGAGGGTGAACCTGAGCTTGCGGTTTTCCCTGGCCAATACTTTTACGAGAACTTCAAGCCCAGCCTTTGCGGCTGCATAGGCGCCCATCTTGGGGAGGATCACGTGGTCGGTGTACGCCCCGATGAAAATCATGAGACCCCCATCCTTGATTAAGTTTAAGCTTGCAGCAGAGGTGAGCATGGCACCGGTTAGATTGGAATTGATGACTTCATCCCAGGCTTCCAGGGAGATATCTTTCACTGACATTGCGTTAAGATCTCCGGCAGCATAAACAACCAGATCGATCCCGTCAGAAACCTGGGCAATGGAAAGGACAGCTTGGTCAATACTCTTTGGGTCAGCCGCATCGAACGCTAAACCAAGATCAAGATCTGCAGGTAGCCGTTCAGGACTTCGAGCTGCGCCGTACACACGAAATCCATCCGCTTTCAAACGCTGCGCAAGAGTGGCTCCAATCCCGCCTGACGCGCCCCAGATCAATGCTTCCGCCATAGTTGCCCCTTTAGTTTTACGATAATCTTCGCTTGCATGGTTAGGATTATACGCAAAACAACAGAAATGTCCAGTAATTGCAAAAGTATATGCGCATAAAACCTTGAGAAATTGAGAAATATTCGCTATAATTCTAGACAATAACTTTGCATTATGGGTTGGGATTAGAGCCCGTCGAAGGGAGTGCAGTTGTAGGGTCAGCCAAAAGAGTACTTTAAGGATGGAAACAAGATCGCGCAGATCTACCTACACACTGCTCGAAATTAATGCATGAGCGGGAATATCCCGAGAAGCACGCGAGCCATTAACATGTTCGTAAAGGAATGTTATGAAAATGTCGATAATAATAACGCTGCTTGTAATCGTCGGCGTGATCGCCCTTGGATTCTGGGTTTATGATCGTTTCGTTAATCCACAAGTGAGCATTGATACCGCAAATTACCAGGGGACTCGCTTCCCGAAAGTGCGGGGCTCTAATCTTGCTGGCCAGGAATTTATCCTTCCCACCGATATCAAGGCTGAGTTCGCAGTGGTGATGATCGCTTTTCAGCAATATCAGCAAGTTGAGATCAATACCTGGATACCGGTAGCACGTGAACTTTCGGATCAAGCGGACAACCTCGTCTATTATGAGTTTCCCACAATCGATCGCCTCAACCCCGCTGCGCGCGCTTTCATCGACGGGGGCATGCGGGCGGGTATCCCCGATCCCATTGCCCGTGCCACAACGATCACCCTCTATCTGGATAAATCCTCCTTCCGAGAAGTCCTCGAGATCCCTGATGAGGAAGATATCGTGGTAATGCTGATCAATCGGCAAGGTGATATCTTTTGGCGGACAGAGGGCCCGGCGACACCGGAAGGGATACAAGGCTTGGAAACCGCCGTCCAATCCCTTCCGCTTGCGGATGGCTAACGGTATTGGTCACCCCCGCTCCTCCTGTCTTTGGTGGGGCCTTCATCTTTATGGGCAGCGTTGAGGCCGTGAGGATTGTCAGGATAAGATTGGATCCAAGGAGTGATCAGTCCCATTAGAAATGGAGGATGACAGGGGTATCGTGATACCTGTATCATAGACAAAGGTCGTTTTCCACCCGGCGAAATATGTGAGCGGATGTTTCACTGCGAAACCTTCGAATCTGTATTTACACCTTTTCGATGTATATCCTCACACATGCGCTCGTATGGACCCTCTTGCCAATCGGGGTGCTCGTCGCCATCTTTGTACCCTCGAAGTTGCCAAAGCTCAAGACCCGCTTTGTGGCATGCCTTTTTAAACTGATCGGAAAGGAGCCGAGGATCCAGGGCTTGGAGCATATTCAACAGGACGGTTCTTACCTCGTCATCGCCAATTACCCCAGTTTTTACGCAGGCTTCGCGTTGATCGGTCTCTTCCCCAGAGCATCCGTTGTCGCCCACGCTTTCATGCAAAGGATCCCCTTGATGGGTTTCCTCATGGGGAGGATGGGAACCGTTTTCGTACGGGCAAAACGGGGGACAGGCTCGAAGGAGGCCATCGACTTCAGCCTGAAAGGGGGTCATCCAGCAGGGGGGCTCATCATCTTGCCAGAAGGGCAACGCACGGAAGATGGGTTGATCCATACCTTCAAGCGTGGGTTTATCTACATTTTGCGACAGACTGACCTGGATCTGTTACCGATCAGTCTCAACGGTTTTATCAGCTCAAACCCGTCAACCGCTTCTATCTGGATCCTGACGCTGATCCAGAGATCGTCATCCACCCGCCGATTTCGAATGAGGACGCCCGCTCAATGCATGTGCGCGAACTGCTCCAATTCAGTACGGAGGTGATCCAGTCCAGTTATCAGCCTTAGCCCTCGAATATTTGCATGGTGCATTTCACACTGCATTGCTTTCGATGAACCTACCCAAAATCACGGCCTTCAATCACGAAGGATAAGATTTTTGTCTCCATGCCATGTCCTTATAACTCCAATTGATGTCTCTGAGTTTCATCCCAACACAGTGCGTTGGGAGATCGGGCCACTCTCCATCGATCGAAACCCATTGTGGAGAGTATGCCTTAACCTCCCTTTTCCTTCAGGACTTGCAAGCATCTATCAGGATGTTACGTATGCTTGTGTGGATTTGTGCTTATCGACATCAGAATCGATGACTTCATGCGCTTCTCGGGTGACCAGTTCTCGCCTAGGCTATCTGAAAGGTACACTGTTCTTGCATGAACTTGTGATCCGGACATTTTTAGGAGTGGTATGAGCGCGAAAGTCCTTTTCTACGGCCATGAATATTGACCCCAGGTCCATACGGTCCGTGCGGCCCTTAATCGCAGTGGGATTTCCTATGAATATATCGATATCCGCGAAGATGAAGTGGGGCGCCAGCGAGTGATTGAGATCAATAACGGGTTTGAGAGCGTCCCCACGCTGGTCTTTGCCGACGGCTCGACACTTACTGAGCCCAACAATGATACGCTTTATTCCCGGCTTAACACATTAGGCTTAAACATGGAACCGCCAGCCCTAAGCGAGCGCATTCGAACCGCCCTTGGGAATCCTGTTGTCAGCGCGATAGGACTGGGAGTGATTATTGGCGGTGGTTTTTTGAGCTCTTGGGTCATAATTGGGGTGGGGGCGGTGCTGTTCTTAACCCCGGTTTCCCTTCGCATTATTGGCAAAACTCCATAATTGCAAGACCTGAAAGAAAACAGGGCCCAGAGGCGTCCCTGCTGATTGTGAGCAGAGCTCATGGACTCCTATGGTGTATTCGCTGATTCCCGTCCCGTGAATTCGTGTATATACAGCAATCAGTAGCTGCGCTGCGGCGTGGGAGGGAGGCTTCCGCACTCCACTTACAAAGGAAAAAGGCTGGGACGATCGTTGTCCCAGCCATTTCGTTACCTCAACCGTTACTATTCTACGGTCCCCAGGCGACCATGGGATCTTTTGCACTTGTTATTTGTATGATCCAGAACCAACCTATGCCGTCTGCAGCAGAAACCAGATCTGATTGACGTTTCAGTACCCACTCATCTGTGTAACATATGCCCAGTATTGGATTAAGAGGGTCGATGCCATTTTCTTTAAGTTCGTTTTCATCGTAATAAACCTTAATCAAGAATGGAGCCGGCAGGCTACTTTCCCAATTGAAGTCGGCATCTGCACCAACCAACTCAAATGTGATCACTGGAATTTTCGGCTCAAACTCACTTGTTGCTTCACATGGTGGTTTATCCACTTCAATAACCCTGAATT
>JBFFQB010000129.1:0-7126 GCA_041573795.1 Anaerolineales bacterium | reverse complement strand
GCGGCATGGACGGCATGCCTGGTGGGATAGACGGCATGCCTGGCGGGATGGACGGCATGCCTGGAGGCATGGGTGGTGGCATGCCAGGTGATATGGGTGGCGGTATGCCGGGCGATATGGGTGGCGGTATGCCGGGCGATATGGGTGGGGGCATTCCCGGCAGCGGCATCCCTGGCGGAGTAGGTGGGGGGATGCCAGGCGGCGCGGGCGGAGGGCTACCGGGTAGTGGTAGCGCCGGTGGCGATGTGGGCCCAGGTCAGGGTGGTGGGGAGATGCCCGGCGGCGGTGCTGGCTCTGAAGGTTGGGGATCCGGTCTGGACAAGGAGGGCGGATTCGATGGCATGGGTGGATTCGCTGGTGGGAGTGAGGGAGGGTCATCCACTGGCGGTGGCGGCTCGCCGGGAGGTGGTGAAGGCGATTATGGTATGGGGATGGGGCAGGCGGCAGCTGCCGTGGCACAGACAAACGCGGAAATTGGGGTCAACATCGCCATGGCTGAGGCAGCTATGGCTGAAGCACTTGCCAATTCATTGAGTGGCGGCGACGACTCGGACGGGCAGGATGATGGGGGTGCTATGGCCGAGGCGATGGGGGCTGCTGCAGGTGCCGTTGCCGAAGCACAGGCTGCAGCAGCACAAGCCCAGGTCGAGGCAACGGTGGCCGCTGCCACTGCGGCGGCGACCAGTGGATCCGATAGTGACGACGACTCGAATGGTGATGATGACGGAGGGGGTGATGACTCGAGCGACGATAGCTCAGGGGATGATTCGGATGATGATAAGGATGATAAGCAAGGGGCATCCTCATCACAGAGTCAGGTCAGCACGACTCCGAGTGAAGGTTCAGAGGATAGTGGGCGCAGAGCACCTATCGGCGTATCCGATATTCACTGGGAACGTGTAGGCGGCATCCTGGTGACCGATCCACCCCCCATGGCTGAGGGCGGTGGATATTCCGCTGTTGATCCCTCCTACAGCGGAGCGATGGTCTCGATGCCCGGACCGGATGAGGGCGGGGGTGGTGGAGGTTACGATCCGCACGCACGCCGCATGCCCGATCAGGCGGAGATCACCGATCCGCCGGAGGATCTTGCCGGGAAGAAGGGCATGCAAAAAGGTATTTGAGTCAATAGGAAGCATCGAGAGGGGTGGGGAGATATCATGTCCGACCAAATGGAAGAACCAGAGGTAAGTGGAGAGGGTGGTGAAGGTAAACAAGAAATCCTGGAGCAACCATCGGTTGAACACGTTGAGTTGGAGGCCGCAACGACGGAGCCCGAGACTGTTGTGGAACGGTCGGTGGAGTACAGTGAGGCCGAAGCGATCGAAGCGGCATTTGTTGATCTGGTTGAACCTGTTTCTGAAGCATCCTCAGAAGAGGGCGAGTATCGGGTAAAAACGAAGATACCCTGGATTCACGATACAACCGATCCTGATGATGAAGAAGCATTAGACGATATTGCGTCAAGCACCGAAGCTGACAGCCAGAGGGGAAGCTACACATTACCCGAGGTTGGTGACGAAGCAGTCCTTGACAGCGGTGGGTTGGACCCAAGGGATCACTATGCTGGTGTGGAGATGCAGCCAGGAGAGGTCCTGCAAGATCAGGATTGGAACGAAGCGGAGAGTGGTGGGGAGGTCGAGGTCGCCCTGGGCGAAGCCGACTCGGAGTTGGATGTCCGTGCGGATTCCGCAACGGAGGGAGAGCAGTCAACAACCAGGGAAGACGCTGAAGGCCCCCCGGGGGAAATGGCCGAAGCGATCCCGATCAACATCCCGCATCCACGACCGGATAGGGCAGCTGAGGGAGAGATGCAAACGACGGGGGAGGGTGCCGAAGGACCGCCAGGCGAGATGGCCGAAGCAATCCCGATCAACATACCGCCCCCAAAACCTGACGTCACTGAAGGACACATGAAACCCGAATTTCGCAACTCGCTTGATACACAACTCCTGGCATCGATACAGCGAATTGAAACCAACCTCTCTGAGTCCGCGCGCTTGAAGATCGAACAAGCAGGGGCGGTATTACATGAGTATGTAACCTCATCGCACAGGTCCGAAGAGATTTATGCAACCGCAACAAAAACGATCCGTGCCCAGTTTGGGGAGCTTCCGAGATCGGACAGTGATGAGCTGGTAGCTGTCGTTTTGTCACATACCATAGCAACAGTTGAAGAGGTCATAGGCGAGATTGAGGACGCTGTGCGAGCATCAAGCGGCATGGAAGGTTCGGAGCCTGCTGGAGTTCAAGATGAGATTGCAACAAAGTCTTCGTGGACGCAAGATGAAGGGGCAAGCGATGAGTCCGGTCGGGCCTCTGCAAGTGGAGCGGCAAAGACTGCGGATGCACTGAGTTTAGCGGCAATGAAGGATAATGCTCTCAAAGAGATGTGGGAAGTGGAGAAAGCAAAGAGTGAACAAATGCTGCAGGCTCAACGGGAACATATCCAGCGCCTGGTGGACACGATCAGGGAGATGCAGAAGATTTACTCTCAAACTATGGAGGCAGTCAACGACATAAATTCGAGCTGACAACATGTTGCTTGCTGGTTGTCTGCTCACGATACATAGCTCTGCTGCATTTCTGGAGCTCGTCTTGTTGTCTATGGACGGTGAATGATGGACTTAGGAGAAGCTGGCGAATTTGGGGGCGAAGAACCCATAGAAGACCGGCACGAACCGATGGAGCGGGAAGATTCGGTCGAGATCGAAGCCGCATCAGTCGAGCCAGAAGCGGTTGTCGAGCGAGCTGGTGACTATATGGAAGCGGAAGAGATTGAAGACGCTGTCATTGAAGCAGTCGACACTCAGATTACATCTGATGATCCGATCCCGATTGAAGCGATTGGAAAGGAAGCGAGCGTGCCCACCACTGAAGAGTGGAGCCCTTCCGGAGATGTGCAGGATCGACCAACAAAAGAACTGGAAGAAAGCGAAGGTTCGGAAATGTTGGGTTTCGTGGATGATCTCAGCGGAGGAATGACGAAGGCAGAGGTCGCCACTCACGAACTGGGTAACGAAGATATCAAGAGAAAGGAAAGAACCTCCATTAAACTCGATGGCGAACCGGTCGAATTGGGTGAAGATCTGATGGAGCGTGAACGCCTGGGAAGTCCCGATTCTGTGGATCCCGAAGTCCATGAGCATGGCCATGATGAAGTAGCGCTTGACGGATCGCCGAAAGTAGACGGAATTATTGATGACACGCCCGTTTCGAACGTATCGAAAATCGATTCCTTCACCAGGAAGCTGGACGTGGCCGATGAGGAAGTGGGGGATTTCCGCATCCCATCCAAACACGAACCCAAGATCGAGCCCTTGCCGTCTCGTGATCCCAGTGGAGGTCACTTGGAGACACCTGGTGATGCATCAGATCTGGAGGTAACAGAAAAGGAATCCAAACCGCCACTTGATCCCGATGCCAGACCTGCACCCGTAGGCGGGGATCAAGAGCACTTGGATGAACCTGTGGAAGTGGCTGAATCGGTACGCTCAGAAGTGAGCTTTGAGCCGAAAACCGAGAACTGGAGTACTTCCGGTGACGTGGATGACCGTCCTGCGGAAGAGATAGCGTTACTTGTTAAAGAGGTGTTCACACGTGCCTTCCTTGAGGATGAGTACTTAGAACAACTCATCGAAGATCCAGATTCCGTCCTCCGTGAACAAGGCATAGTGCAGGGATTTCTCCCAGACTTGAGTGACCCGGATTCGCCGGCGATGGCGGACTTCATTCGTGATGTTAGAGATGAAGTTTTTTTACGAGGTGAAGTGGATACCGAACACTTTCTTGATGACCTCCATCCTGAAGAATCTATGGGTGATCTTCGGATGCTATTGCTCCAGAGTCTCATCGATCGAGAAAACAGGGCCGTTCAAATCCTGTCAAGCATCATGAAGAACAAGCATGATACGGTCAAGAGCATCATCCAGAATCTCAAATGAGCATTCCGAGCGCACGACCAGGAGCACGACGAAAGAGGAGTAAAGATGTCAGACCAGATTGAAAGCCCTCCTGACGAAAGCCCGGAGGATGTTGCCGAAACCCCAGAGGTTGAACGTGTGGTATTGGATCAGCCCACGCTTGAACCGGAAGCGACGGTCGAGCGCAGCGGAGACATTGCAGAGGCGGAGGCGATCGAAGAAGCCGTTGTCCAAGCAGTTGAGGCGATTGTCCCTGCTTCTGAAGAACACGTTGAGGTGGAAGGGATTCCCGCTGAAGCAGATGAACAGCCTGTGGAAGTGGAAATGAAGCTTGAGCCTTCGGCTACGGCAGAGCCAATCCTTGAGGAGAGAGAACGGTCAATAGAAGAACAGCCCGATGAAGAAACTAAAGAGGAATTCATGGGGTATGTCAACCAGGTTGAAGGTAGTGCTGTGAAAGCTGAGGTTGGCACCCATGATCTTGGACCTGAAGAGATAGAACGGAAAATCAGGACGGAGTGGGAAGGTGAAAGTGAAACATCCAACGTAAGGATGGACTTTAAGCCCATCCCCGCTGATGAATTGGATGAAGGCGTGCTCGATCGAAAGCGACCGGGGATGGAAACCATCGAAGAGAAAGGTGGTGAAGTTAGCCTGGATCGTAAAGGAGACGATAAGCCTGTTTCGGCTGAGAAGGGAGATCAGGTTTCCTTGGATCGGAAGGGGGGCGATCAGCCTCTACCGAATATGAGTGGTGACGAGGTCGCTCTGGACAGGAAAGGAGGTGATGGTCCCGCATTAGACGGTAAAGGGACTGAGGTCAGTCCTGATATGAAATTTATCAATGAAGATCCCAGCGACAAAGTTGGGAAGATTACCGGTCCATCCTTTCGGGAAGAGTTACTAGACGAGGAAATCCTTAAGCTTGATACAACCACCGATGAGTTCAAAGTTGAGCAGGGTGAGGGTGTTAATCCAGAGCTTGAGTTAGAAGCAGGAGGGGTAGATTTTAAGTTTTTCAGCCCGGCGCCATCAGAGGGTGGAATTGAACCACCAGAGGATGTGAAGGATCCAGCCTATCTTCAGGGGGAGGATGCGGGTGTGGAAGCTCCGAGGGGTCATGAGAATCTCGAGTCGATCCTCGGGCGAGCAGTGATCGATTCGAACTTTCGAGAACGGTTAGCACAAGACATTGAGTCGATCATAGGTGAATACAACCTCGCTAAAGAGGAACTTGATCTTCTCACCCAGATCGACCCGCAGCAGCTTGTGCAAATGGCCAGTGAGGTTCAGGCGCGCTTTGCTGAAAGCACGGAGGAGGCCCTTCAAGCAGCGCAAGGCAGCATCCTGGCAGAGCTGCTCTGGGGTTCTGACCGCGAAGGTAAGTCGGATGCAGACGAAGATGGCGGGGTCGAACACCACGATTCATGGAAGGGTGAGTGAAGGTGGTAGAGGAGGCCTGTTCAAAATCAGCGCTTCGCGAGAATCGGCTTGCGGAACTCCTCCGGCGTGCTGTTTTTGATGCTGAAATTAAACGATTGCTATTCAAAGACCCGGCTCGGGCAGCACTGGAATTCAACTTGGGTGAGGAAGATCAGCGAAAGCTACGCTCTACCTCGCAGCAGGAGTTCGAGACTGCGGTGGGCAAGTTTGTGACCTACAAGCTTCTACCTACTCCGCTCGGGGAGCGCCTGCTCATAAGCCCGCTGAATGGCAACGGGAAAGTATCCAGGGAAAGAGATCAGATAGTTCTCGACCAATCCCTGACCGGCGCCAACATCGGGGAGGGGGGAGTTTCTAAAAATGATGGCCGTGTCTTTGGTAGCGGCACGCACCCAAGCACCCGGCTATGTGTCTACATGCTTGAGCGCTATTTGATTCCAGGAATGCGGGTGCTGGATCTAGGCACAGGATCGGGGATCCTGGCGCTGGCAGCAGCGAAACTGGGTGCCGGGGAGGTCTTGGGGCTCGACATCGACCCACAGGCTATCCCCATCGCAAAAACCAATGTGCTGCGGAATGATCTCGGGGACCATGTTCGAATTTCCCTTGGGGATGCCAGCTGGCCTCGTATTAATAAAGTTCAACCTTTCCACCTCTTGATCTCCAATATCCTTGCCGAGGTGCATCTTGAGTCGTTAAAACTGGGCATGCTCGATTCGATCCTGCCAGGAGGCCCCTTGATCCTTTCAGGTATGGTTGCATCAGGTGCTGAGAGGGTCGCGGGCAGGCTGCAAAAACATGGCTGTGAGTTGGTTGATCAGGCCAGGATGGGGCGATGGCGGGTCCTGGTGGCGCTCAAGGGTCGGGGGAGATGATCTCCATTCTTTGAATCGTTGGGTTTATGTAGGCGCGACCAACCAGTCGTTTTTCCCTCCCATGCATGTAAGTAGCGCTGGGCAAAATCAACTCACCTCCAAGCATTAGTATGTGTTACTTGCAATTATTGGGCTTCCCTGTAAGAGATTTGTAAGGCTCGTTGGTGTGGGATCATCCAACCCGGATCTTGCCACCTTGCTCAGATTCCCCTTGCAAGAAAACGATCTCAAACCTCCACAATCGCACTTCTTTCTAGCCGACAGTAGGATAGCTATCATCCTATGCGACAGAGTCCGAAACATGCTATTCTGGAAGCGCCTTCAAACGTATGGATATAGGAGGATCACTGTGAAAATGCGATTCGCACTGCTCTTTGTGCTCTTGTTGTCATTCTCTATCGTCAGCTGTACGCTCCCAGCTTCGCAACCTGATCTGGACAGCATCGTGGCAGCCACGCTGGAAGCGTTGGAGTTGGAGCAAACGGCAATCCCTGAGAACACTCCCGTGCCGACTGCTACAGAAGCAGTACCGTCCGAGCCGCCATCTGCCACACCGACGGACACCCAGGAGCCGGAGGACATGACCGACGCCGAGATGATCGTAGCGGCATTGATCGACTACGTAGAAGTAGATCTGGACGAATCGACGATCACCGTGTCTGAGATCGAGGGCAAGCTCGCTCGCGGCGGATTGCAGGGGGCTTACTTTATCGCTGCGAAAGAGGCTGGAAATTGGATTATCATCTACGCCGGGCAGGCGACCCCCTACTGCAATTTGATCAATCCGTACGCCTTCCCTGTCGATTGGGTGCCTGAATGTCTGGCGCCTGATGACTCGCTCGTGGTGCGAACCGAACCTGAAGTACATCCCGATCTGGCCTCGCT
>JBFFQB010000128.1:0-7127 GCA_041573795.1 Anaerolineales bacterium | reverse complement strand
TCCTGGAGGATCTTGGCGATCGCCAGCTTTAGTTTCGAGCTGGGGACAGAAACCGTCTGCTGTCCAGCCATGATCGCGTTTCGAACTCGAGTCAGAAAATCAGCAATTGGATCAGTTAAACTCATCGTAACCTCACGCTACCATGACGATTTCACTACGCCCGGAATTCGGCCTTTCAAGGCCTCTTCCCTCAGGCAGATTCGGCAGAGCTGGAAGCGGCGGTAGTAACCGCGTGGTCGACCACAGATGCGACAACGGTTTCTAACACGCACCTTGTACTTCCGGCGTGTTTCACGAATCGGCATACACGTCTTAGCCATATATCTCGCCTTTCCCGAAGGGCATACCCAGCAACTGTAGCAATTGACGCCCTTGTTCATCATTGGGAGCTGATGTAACGATCGTCACTTCAAACCCACGGATCTTATCAATGTTGTCATAATCAATCTCGGGGAAGATCAGCTGCTCTCTCACCCCGAGCGTGTAATTTCCCCGCCCGTCGAAACTATTGGGAGAAACCCCACGGAAGTCGCGTGTTCTCGGCAAGGCAACATTCACCAGGCGATCCAAGAAGGACCACATGCGTTCTCCTCGTAACGTTACCTTCACTCCGATAGAGCGGCCTTCACGTAGCTTAAAGTTAGCGATGCTTTTTCGCGCCTTGGTGACGACCGGCTGTTGACCGGTAATGATGGTTAAATCGTTCACTGCGCCATCCAGCGCCTTGGCGTTATCGAGCGCTTCACCCACACCGATGTTGACGACGATTTTCTCAACTTTCGGCGCCTGCATCGCATTCGTCAGCTCGAAATTCTTGATCAAGGCTGGGCGTATTTCCTTTAGATATCGTTCTTTTAGATAATGTGTCATTCGAATCGAACTCCCTGCAGCACCTAGCCGTCGATCACGGCCTCGCACTTCTTACATATACGCTTAACCGAATCTTCGCTGCGCTGAATACCTACGCGTGATAATTCCTTACACTTCGGGCAAACAAGCATGATATTTGATACATGCACCGGTGCCTCGAACTGGATCACACCAGGATTCATCGTCCGGCCACCAGCTTGAATCTGCCGTTGATGCTTCTTGCGCAGATTAATACCTTGAACGACAACGGCGGAATCTTTGGGCAGTACCCGGATGACCTCACCCTGGATACCCTTATCCCGACCACTGACTACCTGGACTTGGTCTCCGCGTCTAATGCGTAATTTCTTCTTCACCGGCCATGCCTCCTACAATACCTCCGGGGCCAACGAGACAATCTTCGTAAAGCCCTTCTCGCGCAACTCACGCGCCACAGGGCCAAAGATACGCGTGCCCTTGGGATTTTTCCCATCCGTGTCAAGAATTACGGCGGCGTTATCGTCAAAACGAATATAGGAACCATCCATACGCCGGTATTCCTTGTTTGTCCGGACGATGACCGCCCGAACGACATCACTCTTGGAGACTGCACCATGGGGTGAGGCTGATTTAATCGTCCCCACCACGATATCCCCGATGCGGCCATAGCGGCGTTTGGAGCCGCCCAGTACACGGATCACAAGCAATTCTCGACCGCCGGTGTTATCCGCGACTTTGAGATGGCTTTCTTGCTGAATCATTCCTCAGCCTCCTCAACGACCTCGGCTTCCTGCACATCAGCAACTTCGTCAAGGACCGGCTCATCGGCAACAACACTCGCCGCTTCAACGTCGGCCTCGGATTGACGCTTCAGGATCTCTTCTACCACCCAGCGTTTCATTTTCGAGATGGGTCGGCTTTCAACCATGCGCACTTGATCGCCCAACTGGCAACCCAATTCATCGTGAGCCATATAGTTCTTCCGACTGCGAATAACCTTGCCATATAACGGGTGCCGGTTGCTTCGCTCAACGGTCACCGTCACAGTTTTCTCTGCCTTGGCGCGTGTCACTACGCCCTCAATTCGTCGACGGTCATTGGTCATGACTCACTCCCTTGTTGCTCTGCCTCACGCTCACTTTCTCCTAAGATCGTCACGAGGCGAGCGATATCCCGACGTGCGATGCTCAGACGAGAGTGATCCGTTAGTTGACCCGTGGCATACTGAAAGCGTAGCCGGAAATAGTTCTCGCGGGCATCTTCTAATTCAGCGCGCATTTTTTCTATTGATAATTTACGAACATCTTCCGCTTTCATACCTACTCCCCTCCCATTGAATCACGCGAGGTGAACTTGGTCTTGATGGAGAGCTTGTGGGCTGCTAATCGCATAGCATCCTTTGCGGCGTCTTCTTCCAGTCCGGATAACTCAAAAAGTATCCGCCCCGGTTTCACGACCGCCACCCAATGGTCAACCGCACCTTTTCCCTTGCCCATGCGGGTCTCAGCTGGTTTCTCTGTGACCGGCTTATCCGGGAAAATTCGGATCCACACCTTGCCGCGCCTGCGCATAAAACGAACCAGCGCCCGTCGTGCGGCTTCAATCTGACGTGCGGTAACCCAACCCGGTTCTAAAGCCTGCAACCCGAAATCACCAAAGGTTACTTCAGTGCCCCGGCTGGCTTTACCTTTCATTCGCCCGCGCATTTGCTTGCGATACTTAACGCGTTTCGGCATTAACATACGTGCACCTCTTCAAGACCTGGAGATCTGATCAGCCTACTCGCTGACGTAGACGTCCATGGCCTCCTGTTCTTGTTCCGTATCAGGCAATATTTCGCCCTTGTAAATCCAAACCTTCACGCCGATACGACCGTAAGTTGTGAGCGCTTCAGCGCGAGCAAAATCAATGTCGGCCCTGAGCGTCTGCGCTGGAACACGACCCTCCCGCATCCACTCGCGGCGCGCCATCTCAACCCCGGATAGTCGCCCAGAGCACATCACCTTGATGCCTTCTGCTCCCTGGCGCATTGCCTGGCCCACAGCACGCTGCATTGCCCGACGATGGCTGATGCGTCGTTCCAGTTGATTGGTGATGTTCTCGGCAACCAGGCGAGCATCGAGATCCGGTTCCTTGATCTCCGCAATATCTAGCTTGACTGCAGTCCCGGTCAGTTCCTGCAGGGCCTTACGCAAATCCTTAACGTTGGCGCCCTTTCGCCCGATCACAATACCGGGTTTTGCCGTGTGCACAGTTACGTGCACGTTGTTAGGGAAGCGTTCAATCTCGACCTTGGAGATCCCCGCCCGGGGTGTATTCTCAAATACCAGTTTGCGGATCATTCGATCTTCGTGTAGCTGGTCGGCATACTTTTCCGGGCTGGCGAACCAGCGCGAATCCCAGGTTTTATTGATCTTCAGCCTGAAACCGATAGGGTGAACTTTACGCCCCATGCTTGCTCCTTTCGTTCCTAACGACTCTTGGTGCTACCCTGCTACGGCAAGGAATTGCCCCATGAGTCACCTATGTAGTAACCGCCTCCTGCTCACGCAGGATGACACTGATATGCGATTGCCTTCTTAGCAGCGGTTTAAAGCGACCACGCGCTCCGAACCGGCGCCACTTTCGAGTCGGGCCTTGATCAGCGTAGATTGTGTGGATCACAAGATCATCGCGGCTCATGCCCATGTTCTCTTCGGCATTGGCGACGGCCGAGCGGATCAACTTATACACCGGCTTGGCTGCTGCCTTCTGCACAAACTGCAGGGTCTCCAGGGCTTCATTCACAGGCATGCCCCGCACTAGATCCAATACCAAGCGCACTTTTTGGGGTGACATCGGTACGTAGCGTACCGTCGCGTGTACATTGATTTCGTCAGACATGCTAGCTACACCGCTCTCGTTGTTTTATCGCGCCCAATGTGGCCACGGAATGTCCGCGTCGGGGCAAATTCACCCAACTTGTGTCCAACCATATTTTCTGTGATGTAGATCGGCACATGCCGACGGCCATCATGCACAGCAACCGTGTGCCCTACCATCTGTGGAAAGATCGTGCTGGCGCGGCTCCAGGTTCGAATGACATTCTTCTCGCCGCGCTCATTCATTTGTTCGATCTTCTTCAGCAATTTCGGGCTGATGTATGGGCCCTTCTTAAGGGATCGGGACATTGATAAGCCTCCGCTCTAATTCCATGTAAGACCTAGCGTCGCCGCTTGGATCGATGACGGATGATATATTTTTCCGTCTGTTTATTCCGGCGAGTCTTCTTGCCTAAAGTTGGTTTGCCCCAAGGGCTTTTCGGCCCTGGCAACCCGATCGGCTGTCGTCCTTCGCCACCACCGTGCGGGTGATCGCGTGGGGACATCGCCGAACCACGGACGGTCGGACGAATTCCCTTGTGGCGTTTGCGCCCGGCTTTACCCAACTTAATGTTCGAATGATCGGGATTGCCGACCTCGCCGACCGTTGCATAGCAGGACTGACGCACACGTCGAACCTCGCCGGATGGCAGACGCAGCGCGGCATAAGCACCCTCTTTGCCCAAGAGCTGAGCTGAGGCGCCTGCTGCCCGCACGAGCTGCCCACCACGCCCTTCCCTAAGTTCAATATTATGGATCATCGTTCCCAGCGGAATGTTCGCCAAGGGCAAGCTGTTGCCGGGTCGGATTTCGGCGTTCTGGCCTGAGATGACCGTGTCTCCGGCAGTCAAACCCAAAGGGGCAACGATGTAGCGCTTCTCACCATCGGCGTAGTGCAGCAGCGCAATCCGGGCCGAGCGATTAGGGTCATACTCGATCGAGGCAACCTTGGCAGGAATATCAAATTTATTGCGCTTAAAATCGAGCACACGGATTTGACGCCGGTGGCCTCCCCCCTGGTGGCGGACGGTAATACGGCCCTGATTGTTGCGTCCTCCCCGTTTCTTCTTGGGCACCAGCAACGCAGGCTCTGGCTTGCTGCGTGTGACCTCTTCAAAAGTGTGGCCACTCATTCCCCGACGACCGGGGGAGGTTGGTTTAAATTTCTTTACCGGCATTAGCCTACCCCTTCAAATACATCGATCCGATCGCCCGGTTTTAATGTCACGATGGCCTTCTTGTAAGCCGATCGACGGACTTGCATGCGGCGATTGCGTAAGCTGCGTGCTACTTTGGCGGGTTGATTGATTACATTCACTCGTTCAACCGTCACATCGAAAAGTATCTCGACCGCTTCCTTGATTTGTTGCTTATTGGCACGAACGTCGACCTCGAATGCGTACTGATTTAGAGCCGAACTCAGGTACGCGGTCTTTTCGGTGATAATCGGTCGTTTTAAGACATCATAAACTGTCGACATGCTGCGCCTCCTTAAGCGCCGAGATAGGATTCGATCACTTCCAGGGCAGCTAAGGGAAGGATCACGCGTTCATATCCCAGCAGATCGCGGACATTTAGATAATTGGCCCGCAACGTCTTCGCGGAAGCGAGATTGTTGACCGATTTCTCTACGTTCTCATCGGAGGTTGGCAGCACGATTAAGGCACTTGAGCTACCCACCAGCTTCTTCAATACCGCATCCATTTCATTGGTTTTTGTTTCCTGTACGGCAAGTTTATCCAGAACAAGAATTTCCTTCTGGGATGCCTTCACCGATAATGCCGACCGTAATGCTGCGCGTCGCATCTTACGGGGCATCTTCAAACTATAATCACGCGGACGCGGGGTATGAACTTTTCCACCACCGACCCATATCGGAGATCGCCGGGATCCATGACGCGCTCTGCCAGTACCCTTCTGACGCCACGGTTTTCGGCCACCCCCGCGCACCTCGCCTCGCGATTTGGTTTTATGTGTGCCCAGACGCGCATTCGCCAGCTGGCGGACAAGTGCCTGATGCATTAGATCGCGTTTTATGGGCGCCTCGAAGATCTTAGCTGGAAGCTCTGTCGTATCGACCTTCTTGCCCTGTTGATTGATTACGTCTACTTTCATCGCTCTTGATCTCCGAATTGCCTATTGCTTGCGTGCTTCTTTAATCACGACGATACCGTTGCGAGCACCTGGGATGCTCCCACGAATAGCAAGCAGATTCTTCTCTGGATCGACGAATTCAATACGTAGATTCTGCGCCGATACTTTAACGGAGCCCATATGGCCAGGCCCCCGTGAGCCCTTGAAGACGCGCCCTGGCGTCGATGTAGCTCCATGTGAACCTGGGGCACGTGTTCGGTCGGATTGACCATGGGTTTTTGGTTGACGTGCAAAGCCATGCCGCTTGATGCCACCGGCAAAACCTTTGCCTTTACTTATGCCAACCACATCGACACGATCACCAACGCTGAACACCTCGACGGTCAGGGTGTCACCCTCACTGATCTCCTCTGTGTTACTAATGCGAAATTCACGCAGGTAACGCAGCGGGGGCAGGTCATGTCGCTTGAGATGCCCTAATTGGCCGCCACTCAAACGCTTAGGCTTGGATTCTCCAAAGCCCAATTGCACGGCTGCATAACGTTCTTTCGCAGGGTTCCGAACTTGTGTGACATAACATGGCCCAGCTTCGATGAGCGTCACCGGAATCAAATTTCCGGCATCGTCGAATAACTGGGTCATCCCGACTTTCTTTCCAATCAGCCCTTTCATCCATTATCTCCTGATTCCGTAGTCTTGACGGGACTGTCAGCCAGGGCTCCGGCTGCATCATCCCCGATCACCAGGCAGTCTGCTAAGCTGTGCAAGTGGTGTTCGCTTTGTCCCACCTGCCCTGCTCAACGCTTACCCAGCCTCACAAGCTCAAGCGTTTCCTAAGCCTGTCAGCGCCCTCCATCTAGCGCATGATTAAATCTTGATCTCAATATCCACACCCGCAGGCAGGTTTAACCGCATGAGGGTATCAATCGTCTTCGTGTCCGGGTCTACTACATCGATCAAGCGTTTGTGCGTGCGAATCTCAAAATGCTCGTGCGAATCCTTATCAATAAAGGTCGAACGCCGGACAGTGAAACGTTCAATTCGCGTCGGCAGTGGTACCGGGCCAACCACTTTTGCCCCGGTGCGCTCGGCCGTCTCGACAATCCGCTGAGCGGATTGATCGAGAACACGATGGTCATATGCTTTCAGGCGAATACGTATCTTTTGTTTAGCCATAACGCACTATTCCAGGATCTCTGTGATCACACCCGCACCAACGGTCAAACCGCCTTCACGAATGGCGAACTTCGAACCCTTCTCCAACGCCACCGGCGTGATCAGCTCAACCGTCAGATTCACGCTGTCTCCCGGCATCACCATCTC